>VXLT01000005.1 GCA_009841475.1 Gemmatimonadota bacterium | reverse complement strand
CCCCCCCCCCCCCCCCCCCTTTTTTTAACCACCCCCCCCCCCCAACCCCCTCTTGCCTTTTGTCTGGGGGGCTGGTTTTTTTTAAAACCACCCCGCCCCCCGCCCCGGGCCGCCGGGGCGTGCGCGCGTTGGCCTCGATCAGCGCATACACCACGTTGCCGTCCTGCCGGAAGATGTCGACGCCGATCCGACCCTTGTCGCCATCCGGAAGCCCCTCGGTGAGCTCGGTCCAGGTGTCGCCGCCGTCGAGGGTGCGGTGGAGGCCGCTGCCCGGACCGCCGCCGTTGAACCCCCACCCCGTCCGCTGGCGCTGGTACATCGCCGCGAAGATGGTGTTGGGGTCGCCCGGATCCATCGCGAGGTCGATCGCGCCGGTGTGCTGATCGATGTAGAGGACCTTCTCCCAGGTCTCGCCGCCGTCGGTCGTGCGGAAGACGCCGCGCTCCTCGTTGGGCCCCCAGAGGTCGCCGACCGCCGCCACGTAAACCACATCCGGCTTGCGCGGATGGATGAGGATGCGCCCGATGTGCTTCGTCTCCGTAAGCCCCATGTGCCGCCAGGTGTTCCCGGCGTCGGTCGATTTGTACACGCCGTTGCCCCAGCCCGAGGACTGCCGGTTCTGCGGCTCGCCGGTGCCGACCCAGACGAGATTGGGGTTCGACTGGTCGATTGTGACATCGCCGATCGAGCTGGCCGGCTGGTCGTCGAAGAGCGGCGTCCACGAAGTGCCGTGGTTCTCGGTCTTCCAGACGCCGCCGGTGCCGGTGGCGATGTAGAAGATCTGCGGCTTCGACTCGACGACGGCGAGGTCGGCGATGCGACCGCCCATGAGCGCCGGGCCGAGCTCGCGGTACTGCAGATGCGAGATGGCAGTCTCGAGGGGGGTCTGGGCGGTGGAGGGGGTCGGCGCCGTGAGCGCTGCGGCGGCACAGAGGGCCGCGGGCACCGCTAACGTCATGCCCGCGCGTAAGGCGCTGGCCCCGCGAATGGCCGCGGCCCCACGAGGGGCGGTGGCCCCATGAAGAGCGCTGATCCCAGGAAGAGCGCTGGCCCCCCTGGGGGCGGTCAAGCGAGAGAGGTGGCGACAGATCTTCAATGCTCGGCTCTTCATTGCTCGGCTCCCGGTTTGGCACTGCAGGCGGTAGGGTGGGATAATACGGAATGGCATTGAGGAACGCGATTACGGGTGCGGCCAGGTCGGTCTACATCCATGCACGCCTGGCCGGGGAATGGCTGCGAACGGGCGTCGCCTGGTGGCCGCTCGCTCCCTCCTTTGTCGCCGATCCCTATCCCGCCTACCGCAGGCTTCGCGAACGGGACCCGGTCCACTACAGCGCCCTCACCCAGCAGTTCGTGGTGTCCCGCTTTGCCGATCTGGACCGCATCCTCCGGGACCACCGGAACTTCTCGAACGACCTGCAGAGGGCTCGTTCCTCCCGTGGCTCACTGGGAACCCGCAAGAAGCTCAGGCCAAGCATGCTCTCGCAGGATCCGCCGGACCACACGCGTCTGCGCGGGCTCGTCAACAAGGCGTTCACGCCGCGTTCGGTAGCGAAGATGGAGGGCTACATCCGGGACACCGCCCACCGTCTCCTCGACGAGGTCGAAGGCACTGATGAGTTCGACCTGATGAAGGGCTTTGCCATCCCGCTCCCCACGATCGTGATCGCGAGAATGATCGGCGTGCCCGAGCGCGACCTCGACCGCTTCAAGGTCTGGTCGGACCGGCTGGCGCGCGCACTGGAGCCCCTCCTCACGCCGGAGGAACAGGAGGCGGTGTTCAGGACCGACCAACAGCTCGCCGAGTACCACATGGCGATCATCGAGCAGCGCCGCCACGAGCCTCGCGACGACCTCGTGTCGCGCCTTGTGGAAGCCGAGGAGCAGGGAGACAAGCTCACTTCCGACGAGACGATCGTGATGCTGCGCCTTCTTCTGATCGCCGGAAACGAGACAACCACGAATCTCATCGGCAACGGAGTCCGGGCACTTCTGCAGAACCCCGGCCAGCTCGCCCTGCTTCGGGAGCAGCCGGACATGTTGCCTTCGGCCGTGGAAGAGCTTCTGCGCTTCGATTCGCCGGTGCAGCTGGATATGCGCATCGCCCGTCGCGACCTGGAAGTCGGCAGCCGCGCCGTGCGGGCGGGCACGTTGATCTCCCTGGCGATCGGGTCCGCCAACCGCGACCCGGAGCGTTTCCAGAGACCCGATGAACTCGACATCACCCGGTCCGATCAGGGGAACATCTCGTTCGGCCGCGGGATCCATCACTGCCTCGGCGCTCCGCTCGCCCGGCTCGAAGGGCGAATCGCGCTGGAGGTGCTGCTGGAGCGCTTCGACAAGATCGGGTTCGGCGCGCGGCCACCGAAGTACCGGCCGAGTGTCGTACTCCGTGGGCTCGAGCATTTCGACGTGCGGGTGGCCTGACGAGGGTCACCCACCACTTGCCATATGTATGGCTCATCGTATATGGTTTAGCCATACCCTCATGCCCGGAGCGCTGACCAGTGAAGACCACGATCAACCTGAACGACCAACTGCTGCGAAGAGCCAAACAGCGGGCTTCGCGGCGGGGAATCACACTCACCCGGTTCATCGAGGATGCTCTGCGCGCGAAACTGATGGACGGAGACCGCGATGTAGCGGCCTTCACGCTGCAGCTGAAGACCGTCCGCGGGCACGCCCCACCCAACGTCGACATCTCGGATCGCGAGGCCCTCTATGACGTGCTGGATCGGCCGTGATCGCGATTGACACCAACGTCCTGGTCTATGCGCATCGCGAGGAAACCGGCCTGCACGCAGTCGCGGGCCGCGTTTTGGTCGCGATGGCGGAAGGCGCGACACGCTGGGGTCTGCCCGTGTTCTGCATCGGCGAGTTCATACGCGTGGTGACGCACCGCCGGGTCTTCAGTCCACCGTCAACGCTGTCCCAGGCGACTGGATTCCTCACGGACGTTATCGCGTCTCCATCCTGCCGCATCGTACGGCCCGGACCCGAGTTCACCAGCCTGCTGGTCGAGACCGTCCTGCGGACCGGCGCAAGGGGCAACCTGGTATTCGACGCACAGATCGTCGCCTTGTGCCGCGAGCACGGGATCGCGACCATTCTGACCAACGACCGCGACTTCGAACGCTTCCACGACCTGAGCGTCCGAGTCCTAGAGTAATCCTGACTGACAGACACGCCAACCGCCGGTAGCCGCCTGTGCCCGACTCCATCGACCCCCGCGTCTTCCTCTTCACGGCCCTCGCCCTGCTGACGGCCTACCTCCTCCTCACCTGGTACCGCACCGCAGTGGCCGCGACGCGTGCAGGCCGCCGCGTCGACGGTTGGAGCGAGCGACCCAACTTCTACGAGAACGCGGTCGGCTTCGTCACCAACTTCTTCGACACCCTGGGGATCGGGTCGTTCGCGCCGACCACTTCCCTCTTCAAGCTGAGGCAGGTGGTCTCCGACGAGAACATCCCCGGGACGATGATGATCGGCCACACGCCGCCGGTCGTGATCCAGGCCTTCATCTTCATCGCGATCATCACGGTGGACCCGGTGACCCTCGTCACGATGCTGGTCGCCTCCGTGCTCGGGGCGTGGCTGGGCGCGGGGGTGGTGGCCAAGCTGCCGCGCTACAAGATCCAGGTCGGGATGGGGATCGCGCTGCTGATCGCGGCCGTGACCTTCGTGCTGGCCATCTTCGAGATCACCGCGGTGGGGGGTGAGGCCACGGGACTGTCCGGTGCGAACCTCGCAATCGCGGCTGCGGTCATGTTCGTCCTCGGCGCGCTGATGACCATCGGGATCGGGATGTACGCCCCCACGATGATCGTGGTCAGCCTGATGGGGATGGGCCCGGTCGCCGCCTTCCCGATCATGATGGGCGCGTCGGCGTTCCTGATGCCGGTGGCGGGGCTGCGCTTCCTGAAGGCGGGCCGCTACGGGCTGAAGGCGGCGCTGGGGCTCGCAATCGGGGGCATTCCGGCGGTGCTGATCGCGGCGTTCATCGTGAAATCGCTGCCGCTGAACTACATGCGCTGGCTGGTGGTCGTGGTGGTGCTGTACGCGGCGATTCTGATGTTGAGGTCGGCGGTGCAGGAGCGGCGGGGGGTGGGGGCGGGCAGCGGTAGCGGCCCCTAGGAATCCGTGGATAATCTCCGCGTCGCTCCGAGGGTGGCGAGGCGCCGGGCCGGCAGGGCGTGAGCACCGCGGTCCAGCGCTACCGCACCTTCCGCGAGTAGTTCCCATGCACACTCAGCCGGTCGATCGCCCCACCTTCCCTGTGGAAAACGTACGCCTCGCCCAGCTCCCCGTCGTCTCGCACACGCCGGAAGACATCGCGCTCGTCATCGTCGCGCCGCAGCTTCCTCATCGCTCCCAGCGGGTTGTCGGTGGGGACGCCGACCGCAACAATGCCGTCATTCCAGCGCAGGATCACCGTCTCGCCCCAGGTGGACTCGTAGAGCCCCTCGTACTCGGCCAGTGACGCGGGCCTGCGCGTGCCGCCACCGGGGTCGTCCCGGACCGCCTCCACCGCCGACCCCACGATCTCGATCAGCTTCGAATACACATCGCCGGGACTGGTCCCCTGCGCGCTGACCAGCACGATCCCCGCCAGCTTCTTCGCCGGAATCAACTGGAACGTCGACCGGAACCCCGGGCAGCTGCCCCCGTGGCCCACCACACGCTGGTCGTCGCGTTCGGAAACCGAAAAGCCCAACCCCCACATGGTGTCGAAGTCGGGGTCGACCCAGTGGACGCGGTGCATCTCGCGCAGCGTGTTCACGCCGAGGATCTCGGTGCCGCCGTCCTCGAGGAGCCGGAACTGCCAGGAGGCCAGGCGCGCGAGATCCTCGACGGTCGAGGAAAAGCCCGCGGCCGGGGCGATTCCGTGGGTCTGGAAGAAGGTGGCAGGGACGCGCTCGCCGTCCCGCCGCATGCGGGTGTAGCCGGTTGCGAAGCGGTCCCCCCTGTGCTCATCGGGGATGTCGGTGTAGGTGTCGGACATGCCGAGCGGGTCGAGGATCTCGGCGCGCACATAGTCGTCGTAGCCCGTCCCGGACGCCTCCTCGATCAGCTGGCCCGCGAGCGCCATCCCCAGATTCGAGTACTGGAAGTAGCGGTCGCCCGGATAGAGGGTCTCCTGCCCGGCGAGCCCCTCGATGATCTCGTCCCGTGTCGGGAACGGGAACTCGGGGCCGGTCCAGTACGGGTGGGCGGACTCGCGTGGAAGCCCGGACGAGTGCGTCAGGATCCCCTCCACGCTCACAGTCGGGCCGTCCGGGTGGGCCTGCTCGAGGTCGTACCAGGGCAGCAGGTCGGAGACGGCGTCGTCGAGCCGCAGCTTCCCCGCGTCGCGCTGCTGCATCACCCCGATCGAGGTGAAGAGCTTCGAGATCGAACAGATCGAGTACATGGTGGACGGGGTCGCCACGACCTCCGCGTCCGGGTGCGCGTATCCGTACCCCTTCGCCCACACCAGATCCTGGTCGTGGACGAGCCCGAGCGACATCCCCGGGATCTTCTCGTAGTCCATCTTCGCGTCGAGCCACGCCTCGAAGAGGGCGACGGCCTGCTCGAAGCGCGGGTCCCGGGTGGGGTCTGCGGTTTGGCCGCAGCCGGAGGAGGGGATGAGGAGGAGGAGCAGGACGATGTGAGATGGTCGGGGAACGCGGATCATTCTGACTCCTCCGGCAAGGGTTGATTGCGGTTGACGCTGGCCAGGGACACTCTACCAGCCTTCCGACAGTATCACCCCGGGCCGGGAATCAGAAAGCGAGGGACAGCGTGTTGAGTTCGCGTGGCGTGAGTACTCGCCGGTTTACGGGCCTCGCCCCCCGGCTCCCCCCCACGCCGGCCGCCCTTTACGCCGCGCTCACCAGTGGCCTGACCCCCGCGCTGGCCGCCCTCATTGCGACCCTCGCCGCGCCACAGCCAGCCACCCTGTCCGCCCAGGCCCCCACCCCCGTCCCCGGCGAGGTGACCTGCGCCGACTGCATCATCACCCTGGACACCATCGCGACGATCGGCGGCTGGGAGGACGCCGGCCTCCACGTCATCACTCCCTTCTCCCAGGTCGCCGTGGACCGCCGCGGGCGCATTCTGGTCACGCACCTCAGCTACCCGGAGATCTCGGTGTTCTCCCCGGAGGGCGACTACGTCGGGACCGTCGGACGGGGAGGGGCCGCCGACGGCGAGTACGAGGCGATCGCGCACGTCAACGTCGGAGGGCGCTACATCCATGTCTTCGAGTTCCAGCGGGGGCGCACCGTGCTGGACCACGACTTCGGGGTCGTCCGCACGGACCGGTCGATCCCGCAGGTGCTGTCGTCGGTCGTCGCGGACACGGATGAAGTCGCGTTCGCGCTGCACGTGCCCGGAGCGACCGGCGTCGCACACCAGCGCCTGGTCCTGGACATGGTGGGGAGGACGGTTTCGTTCGGCGGCGCGGAGCCGGTGCGCCGGGGGCCGCAGATGCAGCGGTTCGTGGTGGCCGGCGACAACGAGACCTTCTGGGCCGTGCGCCAACAGGCCAACCGGATCGTCGGGTGGGATCTGGAGCCGGAACCAGCGGTCGCGCGCGTGTTCGACCGGACCGTCGATGCGTTCGAACGGGACAACCCGGCGCTCCAGAGCTGGCCCCGGTCCCTCAATGTGGGCGCCATGCTCGATGAGAATGGGCTCTGGATTGCGTGGCAGACCCCCGACGCGCAGTGGACGGAGCGGATCAGCCCCGGCGATCCGATCCCCGAGGTCCCCTGGCAGACGGTGCTCGACGGATGGCTGGACCTGGTCGATCCATCAACGGGGCGAACCATCGCACGGTACCAGGGTGACGATGCGCTGCTGGGGTTTGCGCACGGCTCACGGTACGTGGTCTCCTATCACGAGCCGAGGGCGGGCGGGGCGTATATTCACTTGCTGGCGCCGAAGCTGTCGCGTTGACCAGGAGGCGATCACCATGAACGACCAATTGAATCCAGAAGAACGCGAGATCCTGGAAAAGTTCGAGCGGGGCGAGTTGCGCCGTGCCGCCGAGGCTGAATGCGAGATTGAAGCGGCGCGGATCGCAGCCCGAAACACCCCCAGGAAGGCGCTTCACTCACGCCGATCGGCCGGGCCGCGGACACGCCGCGACGAGGCCCGATAGGACGATCCCCGCTCGGGCTTGTCGGTCAGCAGTCCCGGCAAAGTGCCCTCCGGTCGCTGGATGTAGCTGAGCGCCGCCCGGGCAAGCAACCCGGAACGCGACCGCCCCTCGCGAACCGCCGCTTGATCCACGATGGCCAAAACCCGCGCTGGCAGGGTGATGTTGATCCGCCTGGTCTCGCTGGAGAGCTTCGAGATGTCCACCGCAACAATCGCCCACACCCCGTCCCGGTAGTCTTCATTACCCTGGTGTGTTTCGAGCGAGGCACGCGCCGGGATCCGTTCGCCGTCCATCAACAGCCCCTCGATATGACATGCGATCGCCTCTCGCGTAGACTCGATTGCCGCGTCGAGCGAGTCGCCCGCCGAGAAACAACCAGGCAGGTCGGGCACGGTGACTCCGTACCCGGTACACGCGTCTTTGTGGATGACGATCGGAAAACGCATCAGCGGTCCTCCCATTTCCAGTCGGCCTGCCGGTAGATGCTGCGAAGAGTCCCGATCGGGATGTCCTTGCCGGGATGCTTCACGGTAACTCTGCCGGGCCTGTCGGAGTGAACGAATTGATGGTGGCTGCCACGCGTGTGCCGAAGCGTCCAGCCGTCGGCCACCAGTCTTCGACTGATCTGCTTGCTGGAGATGGTGTGTATAATACATACTCACGGGAGCCTTAGCAAGGGAACCCGTGGCGCCCGCCTGCCACCTTGGCCTTACCCCGCACTCACCTCCCCGCCACCCGCTTCACCACCACCGTCTCCACATCCAGCTCGTCCGTCTCGATGAAGGCCACGAGCCCGTTGGGGCCAAAGGCATCGGGCATCCCGGCCACACCCGCCGGGTAGCTGCCGAGGTACCTGCCATCCATCGTCAGCACATCGATGGGGCCCTTGTCGTCACTCGGGTCCTCGCCGTGGCGCTGCACCCAGATCTCGCCGTCCCAGCTCGTCCCCAGGTCGCGAAGCATCGATACGACTTCGTAGAACTCGAGGTTCGCGTTGCGCACGCGTTCTATTCGCAAGGCTTCCGCCGATCGTGCTTCGGCTGCCCTCAGACGCCGTTCCTTTTCGGCGTTCCGTACCGCACGCGTCACCGGCACCGGTTGAAGCGGCCGCTTCAGAATCCGCCACACCCCCTCTCCCGGACGCGCGATCTTGATCACGTACGCCAACGAATCGGAGAACGCGACGCTCCCGTCGGGCAGTACGCCCGGGAGCATCCGCGGAGCGAAGGCCTGCCCCCATCCGACCCAGCCGGTACTGATGCTCAAGGGGTCGTCTCCGCCGGGTAGCCAACCCTCGGCGACGGTATCCCTGGTGACCACATCGCCGGCGAGGTCGAGTCGTTCCACCGGCCGGGTCGTGGGCGACGTCACGACGCCCCCCCTGTTGACCATTTCCAGGGCCCGAATCGGAGCTCCCGTCGCCACAAAGAGACCGTCGCCCCCCGGATCCGGCATCAGACCCGTGGATACGGCCACGGCCCATCGCTGCGCCCAAGCTACCCTGCGTTCGTATTCTCCGCTCGCGTCGAAGACCTGGTATGCCGAATAGCCCCAGTCGGATACCACCACCAACCCGTCCCGCATGACCGCGAACTCGGCCGCGTAGCGAAACTCACCGGGCCCATCGCCCCGTCCGCCGAATGCGCGGCGGTACTCGCCGTCCGGGCTGACGACGTAGATGCTGTCGACGTGATGATCCAGCAGGTACAGCTGTCCCGCCTGATCGAAGGCCACTTCCCCAATGTTACCGAATTGCTCCCACGGTTCGCCGGAGAGGGATCCGATGCGGTAGATCTCTTCGAAATCCGGGGTGAGCCAGCGGTCTTCGGTGGGGAGTTCGATGATCTCCTGGGCGCCCGCCGACGCCGCGAACAGGAGCCAGGGTGACCAGGCCCAGTATCTCCATTGTAAGGTTTGCTTTACAATTTGTAATGTCTGCATGACTTCCTGCGGCGGGCGAGCCTTGTTCATGACCCCACGATCCGCTTCACCACCACCGTCTCCACGTCCAGTTCGTCCGTCTCGATGAAGGCCACCAGGCCGCCGGGCCCGAAAGCGTCCGGAATCGCCGTTGCGCCGGCCGGATAGCTGCCCAGGTAGCGGCCGTCGGCCGTAAGCACGTCGATAGGGCCATCGCTCAGGGGCTCCTCGCCACGCCGCACCACCCAGATGTGCCCGTCCCAGGTCGTCGCCAGGCCGCGAATGACGGGGACCACGGGATGGAACTCCAGGTTGTCGATTCGCTCTCTCTCATCCCGCAGGTCCTCGCCCGGCTCTGCGTTCGCCTGCAGCTCGTCCAGGCGCCGGCGTCGCTCGGCCCGCATGATGCGGTTGGTGACCGGCTCCGGCCGGATTGGCCGCCGAAGGACACGCACGACGCCGGAGCCGATCGCGGCGATCTTCACCGTGTAGGTGGACGAGTCCGCAAAGGTCACCGAGCCGTCAGGGAGCACGCCCCAATGGAAGTCCGGTCTGAAGACCCGATGCAAATCGGGAAAGAGTACCGGAAAGGCCAACGCGGCGAAAACCAGCCTTCGTTCGCTTTGCGCCCGCTTGGGCCAGGCGGAAGTTGCCTGTTCGTCGATCGCTGGCATCCAGCCCTCGGCGATGGTGTCCGTTTCCGCCCACCTACCGTCAAGCACCATTCTTTCAATGGCATGCGACGACGCTGGCGGGGGCATTTCCGAGGTGCCGCCGAGCCTCTCACGTTCACTGAGGGACAGCCACGGGCTGATGCTGGGCATGTACTCGTCGGCCGCGCTCGGCACGGCGATGATCGCGTCGGCGCCCGGCTGGGTCACGAAGTTGCCGATCCGCAGGACCCCAACGGTGAAGTCCATCCGCACGGTTCGCCCGACGCGCCCGTCCGCCTGGAAGATGTGGAAGACGAGCCGCCGGGAGTCCGATACGACCGCACGCCCGTCCCGCATGACCGCAAGCCCGTGCACTTCCTCGAACTCGCCGGGTCCTTCTCCCTTGCGCCCGAACTCACGGACGAACTCCCCGGCAGGACCGGCAACGACGACGCGTTCGACCTGGCGGTCGAGGACGTAGAGGTTGCCCGCGCCGTCGAATCCGATGTCGCCGACGTTTCCGAACTGTTCCCAGGCCTCGCCCGCCGTTGTGCCGAGGCGGTACACCTCCTCGAAGCGGAGTTCCAGCAAGCGGTCCTCACCGGGGAGTTCCAGGACCTCTTGGGCGGCTGCGGGGACGGCGACGAGCAGGCAGGCCGATACGGCCCAGTGGTGGGTTGGGCGCGGAGGTGACCGGCTTCTCATGTTCGACCCTTCAGCCTCACGACCCCAACATCCTCTTAACAATCACCGTCTGCACACCAAGCTCGTTCGTTTCGATGAAGGCGGCCAGCCCGTCAGGGCCGAAGGCCGCAGGGAGCACAGTCGTGTCGGCGGGATAGCTGCCCAGGTAGCGGCCGTCCGCGGTGACCACGTCGATGGGACCGTAGCTCCAGGGCTCGGCACCCCACCGCAACACCCAGATGCGGCCGTCCCAGGTCACCTCCAGACCTCGGATCACGGATAGTTCGTGGTAGAAGTCCTCGTTCTCGATCTGGCCACGTATGCTTTCCGGCAGGTCGACTGAACCCAACACCTCCTCGAGACCCCGCAGGCGGCGGTCCTTTTCGGCGCGCACCACGCGGCTCGTCAACGGTTGGGGCCGGAACGGCCGCTTGAGGATTCGCACAACGCCAGCGCCCGCCTCGGCAATCTTCACGGTCCAGGTCGTCGAATCCGAGAATGCCACCCGTCCATCGGGTAGAACTCGCCAATGCAGGGTCGGACTCAATTCGGGGAGGAGTGCGGTGGGGATGTGAATGTAGTTGCGCTGCGTATTCTCATCCTCGTCCTCGAGTCCGGTCGGCGGCAGCCAGGCCTCGGCGACCGTGTCGGTTTCGCTCCGTTCTCCGGAAAGGTCCCTGCGCTCGATGGAGAACGATGTCGGCAACACGAGGGGGCCGCTGAAAGCACCCGCCGTCATGGTGACACCCTGGGCCTGAGCAGGCACAGTGATGATCGCGACTGCCCCGGGCTGTGCCCTGATGGGCCCCATTCTCCACGCGGAAGGAGACCCCGGCTTGCGCACCATTCGCTCGAATTCGCCGTCGGCGTCGAACAGGTGATAGCCCTGGCGGTCGTGATCCGCCACCACCACCCGTCCGTCGGGCATGACCGCCATCGCGACCGCGCGCTTGAACTCGCCCGGACCCTCGCCCGGGCCACCCATCTCACGCACGAGCCGGCCCCCGGAATCCACAACGTAGATTCTCTGGGACTGGTCGTGCTGGTCGAACGCCAGCAGGTTGCCCGCCGCGTCGAACGCCACGCTCTGAACGTCCCCGAACTGCTCCCATTCCTCGCCGGCGAGGGTGCCGAGCCGGTAGAGTTCCTCGAACGCGAGCTCCAGCGTGCGGTCGTCGCCGGGGAGGTCGATGATCTCCTGGGCACGCGCAGGAATCGCGGCCAGCAGCCAGAACGTGCCGGCCCAGCAGAGGGTGCGACGCAAGATCGCCCGGCCATTCATCTCCACAGTCAACCGTTGCTCCTCGTTTCCATCCGCTTCCTCGATGGTCTCAAGTCGTTCATCACTCTCCTCCCGTGATGTACGAACAGGCTCACGGATTATTACGACGTCCTTCGTAAGAAGCAATGTCTTTGCGCCCTCCCAGCCAAGGAGGAATGCTCATTACCGGGCTGTCATCCGCCCCACCACCACGTTTTGCACACCCAGCTCGTTCGTTTCAATGAAGGCGGCCAGCCCATCCGGGCCGAAGGCAGCGGGGAGCGCGGTCATCCCGGCGGGATAGCTGCCCAGGTAGCGGCCGTCCGGCGTGACCACATCGATGGGACCGTCGCTCCAGGGCTCCGCACCCCACCGCAACACCCAGATATGGCCGTCCCATGTCGCCTCCAGGCCGCGGATTACGGACAGTTCGTGGTAGTAGTCCTTGTTCTCGATCACGGGACGCATGCGTTCCACCCGGTCGGCCGGTCCCCTCTCTTCGAGTCTCCTCAGGCGATGGTCTCTGTCGGCACGGATCATGCGGCTCGTCAACGGTCGGGGCTGGAAGGGCCGCTTGATGGTTCGCACAACTCCTGCACCCGCCTCCGCAATCTTCACCGTCCAGGTCGTCGAATCCGAGAATGCCACACGGCCATCGGGGAGGACCCGCCAGTTCAGGCTCGGGGCCAACTGGGGGAGGCGGTGGGTGGGTGTGTGAATGGCGTTTCGTTGCCTGTTCTCATCCATATCCTCGATTCCGGTCGGCGGCAGCCAGGCCTCGGCGATCGTGTCGGTTTCGCTCCATTCCCCGGAGAGGATCGTGCGTTCGATGGTTAGCGACGACGGCACCACGATGGGGCCGCGAAAGGCGCCCCCCGTCATGATGACAGACGTCGCCTGGCCCGGCACGCTGATGATCGCGTCCGCCCCCGGCTGTGCCCGGATCGGCCCCAGCCTCCACGCGCCCGGAGACCCGGACATGCGCACCATCCGCTCGAATTCGCCGTCAGCGCCGAAAAGGTGGTAGCCCCGGCGGCCCAGGTCGGCGACCACCACTCTGCCGTCGGTCAGGACTGCCGTGGCCGCGGCGCTGCCGAACTCGCCCGGACCCTCGCCGAGCCGGCCGATTTCCCGAATGAGGCGGCCATCGGGACCCACGAGGAAGATCCCGTGGAACTCGAACATCAGGCGGTCGAACACCAGCAGGTTGCCGGCAGGGTCGAAGGCCACGTTCAGCACGTGCCCGAACTGTTCCCATTCCTCGCCGGCAGGGGTGCCGAGCCGGTAGAGTTCCTCGAACTCCAGTTCCAGCGTGCGGTCCTCGGCGGGGAGTTCGATGGTTTCCTGGGCGTGGGCGGGAATCGTAGCGAGCAGACACGCAGATCCGGTCCAGCAGAGGGTTCGCAGCGTTGATTGGCCGGTCATGATCGCAGCCGTTCAGGACTCCCCTTCTTCCCGATCGTAAACCAGGACGAGGGGGGGCGCGGAGTTCACCTCGCCAACTACGCGCATGGTCCGGGTCATGATCAGCCGGCCATCGACGGCTTCCAGGACCTCCCGAACCCACGCCTCCGCATCCACGCTGTGCTCAAGTCCGAGCTTGCCGTCATCCCACACGACCCGCGTTTGTACTCGATGGTCTCCCTCGAATTGCGTGGTTGATTCGCCACTCATCGGCACCGTGACGCTCTCTCCGGGGGTGGGGGTGTAGACCAACTGCTGTCCGTCCACCCTGAGTACAAGCGTGGCGGGCCACCGGGCCAGCACCTCCCGCGCCTTCTCGTGCGTGGCCAGCCAGGCCTCGATGTCACCGACATCGCCAAAACTCTGACCTGACTCCCCCGGCCCCCGGGCGACGATGAACGACTCGACTTCCACTTCGGGAGCGGGCGGCACGTCCATCGGCGACGAACTCTCGCGCTCATCCAGCACCCACTGGCCGGTGAGAGCCGCGAAGATTGCCTCCGCTTCCGGACCCGTCACGGGAGGAGCGCGTCCGCCAGTGGCGCAGGCGGTCGTCAATGTCGCCACGCAGGCCAGAACGAGCCCGTTGAAGCTGATCTCCACGATCGAATTCATGTCGGACCTCCTGCTGTACTATAGGCCCAACACCCGCTTCACCACCACCGTCTGGACCCCCAGTTCGTCCTCTTCGATATACGCGACCAGCCGATCCGGGCCGAAGGCGTCCGGCATCATCGCCCCGGCCCGGTAGCTCCCCAGATACCGCCCGTCCACTGTCAGAACATCGATGGGCCCGTCGTCGTCGAGCGGTCCCTCGCCGCGCCGCTGCACCCAGATTTGGCCGTCCCAGCTGACCCCGAGTTCGCGCACGATCGAAACCGCTTCGGAGAACACCAGACCGTCGATGTGCTCGCGCATGAGGCGCTCCTGTCCCGGCGGTACCGGCTCCTGCCGCTGGCGGTCCTTCTCGGCTTCTTTCATCCGGTTGGTGACCCGGACCGGCTGTAGCGGCCGCCTCAGAATCCGCTGCACGCCAGCGCCCGGCGGTACCACCTTGATCGCGTAGGCGGACGAATCCGAGAAGGCGATGGTTCCGTCCTGGAGAACCCCCATCAGCATCCGCGGTCCGAAAACGGTCGGCTCGCGAAGACCGCTGGTGAGCCATTCCACGCCCAGGGGCAGCCAGCCAACGGCGACAGTGTCCTTGACCGCCACGTCTCCTGCAAGATCGATGCGCTCGATCGGCCGGGTCGTGTGCGTGGGAAGGTCGTCGCTGTATTGGAAGAGCAACATCTGGGATCCTACCGCCGACAACAGCGCATTCCCGGCCGGATCGGGGGTGAATTCCCACAACGTCGTGGGCCGGTCGCCCGGTGTCATTCGGACGCGGCGTACATAGTCCCCGTTCGCGTCGAAGATCTGGTATGCCAGGTAACCGGTGTCCCCCACCACCACGCGGCCGTCCGGCATGACGGTGAACGACGAGGCTCGCCGAATCTCGCCCGGACCGTCCCCCTGACCTCCCAGGGTTCGGCGCAGTCCGCCGCTGCCGTCGACTACGTGGATATGCAGCGGCTGCCAGTCAAAGACGTAGAGGTGTCCCGCACCGTCGAAGGCGACCTTGCGGACGTTACCGAACTGCTCCCAGCCCTCCCCGGATGGGGACCCGATCCGGTAGACCTCCTCGAAGCGCGGCTCGATCCAGCGGTCCTCGCCCGGCAGGTCGATGATCTCCTGGGCGTTCAGGGCCGCTGACGTGAACAGCACAGATCCGGCGGCAGCCATGGCGAATGCTCTTCTGCGACCGCTCCTGGCAAGCTTCTTCCCTACCGGCATGATGACTACCTCCCGCGCAATGGGTGAATCTGCGAGGCCGTCGGGCGAGCCGCTGCAGGCCGTCTCCTAATGATTTAGTTGAAGCTAGCGCGTGTGTTCACCGAAGTCAATCGCCGGAGCGCGCCAGGGTGCTCAACAGGACGGCAACCCCCGTCCGACGCTCTCAGTTGATCTCGAGCGCCACCCTCTTCACGACCACCGTCTGGACCCCCATCTCGTCCTCTTCGATGAACGCGACCAGGCCACCGGGGCCGAAGGCGTCCGGCATCTCGATCGAGCCGGCCCGGTAGCTGCCCAGATACCTGCCGTCCATCGTCAGAACGTCGATTGGGCCTTGGTCGTCGCTCGGTTCCTCGCCGTGCCGTTGCACCCAGATGTCGCCGTCCCACCCGGTGCGGAGGGCGCGCAGGATCGCGACTTCGTCAGAGAACGGCATGTTTGCGATTGTCTCGAGCGCGCTCTCGCGATAGGACGGCGGGGCTCTATCGGGGATTGCCCTGCGCTGACGGTCTCTTTCCGCGTTGATCATCCGGTTCGTCACCGGGATCGGCTGAAGCCCCCGCCGCAGAATCCGCCACACACCTGCTTCCGGCCGCGCGATCCTGATCGCGTAGGCCGTCGAATCGGAAAACGCGACACTCCCATCGGGGAAAACGCCCGCCAGCATGCGTGAGCCGAAAGCCTTCACCTGCGGGACTCCCGCATATAGCGATTCTCCGCCCTCGGGCAGCCAGCCCTCCGCAACCGTGTCCTTGGTCGCCACCTCGCCGGTGAGCATGATGCGTTCCACCGGCCGGCTCGTGTGCGTCTTCCTTTCGCCCATGGAACTGATGCTCCGGAACTGCGATCCCACCGCCGAAAACAGGGCGTCGGCCTCCGGGTGCGGCATCAGGGCCGTCAAGACCGGCCAATCGCCCTGGAGCGCCCACCGCACCCTGCGTTCGAATTCCCCGTTCGCGCGGAAGAGGTGGTATGTCAGATCCCTGTCATCCCCGACAACCACCCGACCGTCCCGGAAGACCGCGAGCGCCATCGGGCTGCGAAACTCGCCCGGCCCTTCACCCGGTCCACCGAACGCACGGCGGAATCCGCCATCCGGGCCGACAACGGTGATGAGGGAGGACTGGACGTTGAGGATGTACAGCTGACCCGCGCCGTCGAGCCCAACCTCGTAGATGTACCCGAACAGCTCCCAATCCTCGCCGGATAGGGATCCGACCCGGTAGACCTCCTCGAAGTCGGGCGACAGCCAGCGGTCCTCGGCGGGGAGGCGGATGATCTCCTGGGCGTTCAGGGCCGCTGCGGTCATCAGGACTGGTGCGGTCATCAGGACTGGTGCGGCGCCGGCCAGGGCGTGTGTCCCGCGCAGTTGGAGGCCCATTCTGCGATACGCCTCAGTTGACCTCGAGCGGCAGCCTCTTCACCACCACCGTGTGCACATCGAATTCGTCGTAATCGATATACGCGGCCAGCCCGTTCGGGCCGAATGCCTGTGGGGCTCGTGTCGTTTCCGTGGAGTAGCTGCCCACATAAGTGCCTTCCATGTCGAGCACATCTATCGCGCCGGGCCCGCCCTGACCTCGGCGCCACACCCATATCTTCCCGTTCCAAGTCGTGGACAGGCTCCAGACGATGGACTGGTGGGGGTAGAACTGCGTGTTCTCGATGAGCTGCCGTTGCCGCCTTCGCTCTTCGTTCGCATTGGGACGCACCCGTCTCCCGTCATCCAGCCTTGGCCTCTCCAGCACCTCGTCGGACCTTTTCTCAAGGTTCTCCAGCCGGGCGTCCTTCCAATCCCGGATATCGTCATCGGAGATCGGTTCCGGCTGGAAGGGTCGTGTCAGAATGCGGGTGACCCCCGTGCCCGCCGCGGCAATCTTGATCGCGTAGGCCGATGAGTCCGAGAAGGCCAGGCGTCCGTCCGGAAGGGCGCCCCAATAGATTCGTGGGCTGCGCTCGACGTACCGAGGCAGCCAATCGCTCCCGAACCGCCCGACTCCGGCGTCAGGCGGCTGGAGAGGAGGAGAATACGCTTCGACGATCGTGTCGTAGACGACCTCTTCGCCGGAGAGAGAGACGCGCTCGATCGGTCGTGAGACCGGATCGGGCCACGTCGGAGGCTCGCCCGACCAGGAGATACTCGTGGGCTGAATCGTCACCGTAATCAACCCGTCGGACCCGCGCTCGGCCATGTGGTCACCAATGGCCGAGAAGGAGGGGTCTCCGTATCGAACGGAGCGCTCGAAGCGGCCGTTCGCATCGAAGAGCTTGTAGGCGCGGGCCTGGAAGTCGATCACAACCGTCCGCCCGTCGTCCATCACCAGCAGTTGGCGGGCCTCGAAGAAATCCCCGGGTCCGCTTCCCTGCTGCCCGAACTGGTGAATCAGGTTGCCATCGGTACCGACGACGAAGACGGTGCCGATCTGGCTGTCCAGGACGTAGAGTCGGCCTGCGCCGTCGAAGGCCACGTCGTCCACGCGCCCGAACTGCTCCCAGACCTCGCCGGTCGGCAGACCAATATGGTACACGTCCTCGAAATCGGCGTCCAGCCAGCGGTCCTCGGTGGGGAGGTGGATGATCTCCTGGGCGGCGGTCGGAACCGCGGTGAGCATGCAGCATACCCAAGCGTAGGGTCCGAAAAGTAAGCTTCGGTTTACATAATGTAATGTCTGCATGACAGTCGACAGCAAGGGTGGCTTATTCACAACCCCACTATCCTCTTCACTACTACCGTCTGGATGACCGTTTCGTTCCGCTCGGTGAAGGCCGCTCACCGCCCCCGCAGGCGCTTCACCACCACGTACCTCACATCCATTTCATCCCGTTCGATGAACGCGACCAGGCCATCCGGCCCGAAAGCGGCCGGCAACGCGACCTCACCCGCGGGGTAGGTGCCGATGTAGCGCCCGTCCATGGTCAGGACATCGATGGGACCGGCGTTGTCCCCCGGTTCCTCCCCGTGGCGACGCACCCAGATCTCGCCGTCCCAGCCGGTTCTGAGTCCCCGGACGATCGACACTTCTTCGAAGAAGCCGAACAGATCGAGTGTTCTCATCACCTCCTCCCGGGGGCTGCCTGTCCTTACGTTCACGCCGTTGATGATTGTGGGTGGCACACCCTCCGCCTCCCATACCCTGACTCGACGCTCCGTTTCGGCCTCGATCACCCGGTTCGTGACGCGGATCGGTCGGAATGGCCGCCTCAGAACTCGCCAGACTCCAGCCCCCGGCCGCGCAATCTTGATGGCGTAGGCCGACGAGTCGGAGAACGCCACGCTTCCGTCCGGGAGTACTCCGGTCAACATCCTGGGTCCGAATACCTTGACCGGCCGCAGGCTCCCAGGAGGAAGCCAGCCCTCTGCGACCGTGTCCTTTGTAGCCCCCTCCCCGGTGATTGTGATGCGTTCCACCGGCCGGGATGTGTGCCGACCAGATCCCCTTGTGATACCGCCGGCCGACAGAGTCTGTGCCCCCACCGCGGAAAAGATGGCCTCGCCACCGGGATCCGGCAGGATATCGGTGATGGTCACCGCACCCGGTTCGGGGGCCATCCGCACCATGCGCTCGAAACTGCCGTTCGCGCCGAAGATGTGGTATGCACGGTGCCCGTAGTCCGCCAACACGGCACGCCCGTCCCGCATGACCGCGAGTCCGTCCGCGCCCCGGAACTCCCCCGGCCCTTCCCCCGGCCTGCCAAATGCCCAGAGGAACTCGCCGTCCGGCCCGACGACGCTGACGCGGTCAGCCTGGTTGTCGAACACATGGAGCCGACCCGGTAGAGTTCTTCGAAGTCGGGGGTGAGTGGGCGGTCTTCGGCGGGCAGGTCGATGATCTCCTGGGCGGCGGCGGGAACGGCAGTGAACAGGCACAACGCCCAAGCGTGAGGGCCGAGAAGTAAACTCCGGTTTACAGAATGTAATGTCCGCATGACAGTCGACAGCAAGGATTCCTGGTCACGACCCCACCAGCCTCTTCACTACTACAGTCTCCACATCCATTTCGTTCCGCTCGATGAAGGCGACAAGGCCATCGGGGCCGAAAGCGTCCGGCAGCTCCATCGTACCGGTCCGGTAGCTACCGAGGTAGCGGCCATCGGGAGTGAGTACGTCGATCGGGCCGTCGCTCACTGGCTCCTCTCCGCGCCGCAGTACCCAGATGAGGCCTTCCCAGGTCACCGCCAAGCCCCGGACGACGGGGACTTCCTCGGCGAACCTCAGGTTCTCGATCGCCTCGCGCCGGTCCCGCAGATCTGTGCCCGGCCGGGATGTCTCCTCCAGATTCCTGAGGCGCCGGTCCTTTTCGGCGCGGACGAGCCGGCGCGTGACGGGCTCCGGGCGGATCGGGCGCCTCAGGGTTCGCACGACGCCGCGGCCCGCTTCGGCCAGCTTGACGGCGTAGGCCGACGAATCCGAAAACGCCACCCGGCCGTCCGGCAACACACCCCAATAGAGGCGAGGGCTAAGTTGGGGGAGACCCACGGTGGGCCTTACCTGGCCGACCACTCCTCTCCGCCTTGGATTCCGTCCCGGAAAGTCCTCGGGTCTATTGGCGGGTACCCACGCTTCGGCAATGGTATCCGTCGACGTCCTTTCGCCGGACAGGTCTTCGCGCTCGATCGCGTGGGTAGAATGCGATATGGAAAGCTCACGCGTCATTGTAAGGATTTGTGTGGCCAGAGTAGGGACCCGAGCGACCGCTTCCGTTCCGGGCAGTGCCATGATGGGCCCGACCCGCATCACTTCCGTCACCCCGGACATCGGGACCATGCGGTTGAACTCGCCGTCTCCATGAAAGAGGTGGAAGCCACGTCGCCGGAAGTCCGCCACGATCACGCGCCCGTCGGGCATCACCGCCATTTCAACCGCTTCCCTGAACTCGCCAGGCCCGTCTCCAAGCCCGCCCAAACGGCGGATAAGGCTCCCACCAGGCCCAACGACGAGAATGCGCTGGGCCTGATCGTCAAAAACGTACAGGTTGCCCGCGCCGTCGAACGCCACGCTCTCGACATCCCCGAACTGCTCCCACACCGCGCCGGACAGCAAACCGATGCGGTAGACCTCTTCGAAGCCGGGCGCCAGCCAGCGGTCTTCGGCGGGGAGGCTGACGGTCCGCTGAGCGGACAGTGCAGCCGTCGTGACGAGGCAGCCGGTCGCGACGAGGAGGGCGAGGCGGCGCACCTCGGCCTGGGGCCGCGCTCGGTGGACGAACCCGGCACCAGTGGTTCCTGCGCTCACCGCCCCCGCAGCCGCTTCACCACCACGTACCGCACATCGATCTCGTCCCGTTCGATGAACGCGACCAGGCCGTCCGGCCCGAAAGCGGCCGGCAACGCGACCTCACCCGCGGGGTAGGTGCCGATGTAGCGCCCGTCCATGGTCAGGACATCGATGGGGCCGGCGTCGTCACCCGGTTCCTCCCCGTGGCGCCGCACCCAGATCTCGCCGTCCCAGCCGGTTCTGAGGCCCCGCACGATCGACACTTCGTCGAAGAAGCCCACGCGGTCGGCATGGCTGACCTCCGGATTCACCCGCACGCCGTTGATCATGAAGCTCGACCGTGTGCCAGCCGCCGCGCGCCGCTGCTTTTCGGCCTCGATCACCCGGTCCGTGACCGGGATTGGTTGGAGCGGCCGCTTCAGGATTCGCCAGACGCCCACCTCCGGCCGTGCAATCTTGATTGCAAGCGCCGACGAATCGGAAAACGCCACGCTCCCATCCGGTAGTACTCCCGCCAGCATCAGGGGGCCGAACACCTGGCGGGGGGGAAGATCAAAGCTGGTTTCACCAGGCGCACCGGAGATGGGCAGCCCATCAGTCTGGTCTCCGGGATGGAGCCAGCCCTCGGCGACGGTGTCCTTGATGGCCACATCGCCGGTTAGGATCAGGCGTTCCACAGGCCGGGACGTGAGCCGGCTGGTCCTGGCGGCTGCGCCCATGCCGGCTCGCAGCGTCGGGGCCCCGATAGCGGAAAAGACGGCCTCGCCACTGGGGTCGGGCAGAAGATCGGTGATTCTGACGGTCCCCGGCTCGGTGGGCATCCGCACCATGCGCTCCAGACTGCCGTCCGCGCCGAAGACGTGGTAGGCGCGGTGTCCGAGGTCTGCCAGTACCACCCGGCCGTCTCGCATGACCGCGAGTCCGTCCGCGCTCCGGAACTCGCCCGGCCCCTCTCCCGACCGACCGAAGGCCCGGAGGAATTCACCGTTCGGCCCGACGACTGTGACGCGGTCCGCCTGACTGTCGAACACGTAAAGCCGACCCGCACCATCGAACCCCACGCGGCGCACGTTTCCGAACTGTTCCCAATCCGCGCCGGTCGCTGAGCCGACGCGGTAAAGCTCTTCGAAGTCGGAGGTGAGTGGGCGATCCTCGCCGGGGAGTTCGACGATCTCCTGGGCAGCGGCGGGGCCTGCAATCAGCGGCTGGGCAAGTGCGACGCCCGCATAAAGGGCTCTTCTCATTGTCGTGCTCACTGACCTGCCCCTCCCTATTCCGGCGGCGGCTCGCTTTGGAGGCCTCCGTCCTCCGGGGACGCCTCCGCTTCCTCCGTCAGATCCCCCAGCCGCCCCGAAAGTTGCCGATAGAGCGCGCTCAATCCCCAAACCGCCGCACCCACGATCAGCCCCAGCAGCACCCACCGCAGCAGCAGCGCCCAGAAGGCGGCATCATACGTCGGCGCCTGGAAGTTGTAGGCGGTGAGCACGCCCCAGCGGTCGGTCATCCAGTGCCAGGCGGTGTGAGCGACCAAGGCCGAGAGCAGGATCGCGCCGATCCGCGGCTTCATCACCTTCTTGAATAGCAGCGCCAGCCCCGGGACCATGAAGAGCAGGGCGAAGAGCTGGCCGAACTCGACCCCGATGTTGAAGGCGAGGAGCGACGTGTAGAGGTGCGAGCCGGCGAACTGGAGCGACTCGCGCAGCAGGAAGGAGAAGCCGAAGCCGTGCACGAGGCCGAAGCCGAAGGCCCACACCCAGCGCCTCCGCAGCGTCTTGCCGACGATGTTCTCCAGCGCCATGAAGACGATCGACGCCGCGATCAGCATCTCGATCAGCGGCGGGAACCAGAGCGCGTTGGGCGCCAGGCCGAGCACCGACGCGCCCAGCGTGATCGAGTGTGCCGCGGTAAAGGCGGTCACGACCGAGACGAGCGGCCAGAAGCGCCGGATCGGGATCACCAGGCAGAGCAGGAAGAGGAGGTGGTCGATGCCGTCCAGGATGTGCGCGAAGCCGAGCGCCACGAAGCGCAGGAAGGCCTGGTGCCATCTGGGGTCGAGGCGGACGCGCCCGGGATTCCCCGTGTACTGGAAGACGCGCTCCGCGCCGGCGGGGGTGATGAAGCGCAGCACCGTCGTGGTCCGGATGCCGAGGTGGGCCCACGCGGGGTCGATCGAGAAGCGCGACTCGTGCGAGGCGACCGGCGTGCGGAGGACGACGTCCAGCATGGCCTGTTCCAGGATCAGGTCGGTGCCCGGGGCGAGGGGTGGCGCGCGGATGTGGGCGAGGGCGCGGTCGTAGGCCGCGAAGGAGGGGTCGGAGGGCAGCGAGATGCGGGCCGCGACGACGGTGGGGGTGGGGAGCCGCGTGGACTCTTCGAAAAGGGCGACATAGTCGGCGATCCAGATCTTCGCCTGGTCCGCGATGAGTTCGCTCGCCTCCTCAATCTCGACGTAGCCGGGGCCGCGCACGGGGAAGTTGACGTCCCGCATTGAGGTAAGGGGAACGCGGATGACGAGCCACAGGGCGCCGTCTTCGGCCTTGACGAAGGCACGGACGATGACGTCGGCGGGGATGTCGTGGGGTGCGACGGGCACTACCCTGGCGTCGGCGGCAGGCGCCGCGGCCGCCGCTGCGACAGGCGGGGTCAGCGCAGCGAGCACCGCAAAGAGCACGAGAACCTTCAGTCTGGGTCCGTTCATGGGTTCGCAATCTCGCTCGCAACAAGCAATCCCGCTATCCACGCGCTGCCGGCAGCCCGTCCCACCTTCCTCACCTTTGCCAACGCACGATCTGCGCCGTACTTTGACCCCAGTCAGCATCGTGTTCGCCCCACCGAGGGAGCTTCCCCATGAAGCGCAATGTTCTCATCGTCGTGATTCTGGTGTTGGTTGCCGCAGGCATCTATGTCGCCCAGGACCGACTCCAGACCGCGTCCGCCAGCACCGCCGAGGCCCCGATCTTCGAGGTCGACCCGTTCTGGCCGCAGCCGCTTCCCAACCACTGGGTGCTCGGATCGGTGGTGGGCGTCGGGGTCGACTCGCGCGACCACGTCTTCATCATCCACCGGCAGGCACCCCTCAACGAGCGGACGGAGATCGGAGCGGCGCAGGATCCGCCTACGGGCGAGTGCTGCGTCCCTGCCCCATACGTCCTCGAGTTCGACCCGGACGGGAACCTTGCGAACGCCTGGGGCGGGCCCGGCGAAGGGTACAACTGGCCCATCTCCAACCACGGGATCAGCGTCGATCCGATGGACAACATCTGGATCGGGGGCAACGGCAGGGATTCGCACGTCCTCAAGTTCTCGCGCGACGGGGAGTTCCTCGCCTCCTACGGCGAGGTGGGCGCCCAGATGCCGAGCAGCAACAGCGAGACTTCCTTCGGGAACGTGGCCAAGATCTCGTTCGACGCGGCCGCCAACGAGGCTTACCTGGCCGATGGCTACGTCAACAAGCGCGTGGCCGTGCTGGACATCAACACGGGCGAACTGAAGCGCTTCTGGGGCGCCTACGGCAACACGCCCGACGACACCCGCCTCGGTCCCTACGATCCCGACGCGCCGCTGCCGCAGCAGTTCCGCAACCCGGTGCACTGCGCGGATCCGTCGAACGACGGCCACGTCTACGTCTGTGACCGCCAGGCCAACCGCATCCAGGTCTTCCAGAGCGATGGGACTTTCGTGGACGAGGTAAGGCTGGCGCCGCGCACCCTGGGCGACGGCTCCACCTGGGACATCGCCTTCTCGCGCGACGCCGAGCAGAAGTACATGTACGTGGCCGACGGGAAGAACATGAAGGTCTATGTGATGGACAGGATGAGTCTGGAAGTCCTGACCAGCTTCGGCGACGGGGGCCGCCAGCCCGGCCTCTTCTTCGCCGTCCACTCAATCGCGACCGACTCCCAAGGCAATATCTACACAACCGAGACATATGAAGGGAAGCGCGTCCAGAAGTTCGTGTACAAGGGCGTGGGCCCCGTCACCGCCATGGATCAGGGAGCGCCCTGGCCGGAACGCATCGGGGCGCCGCAGTAGAACCGCCAGAGAAGGAGGCGAACCATGAGGACTTCCACACTTGCAACCCCGGCGATGGTCGTGGCCGCGCTGATGGCGGCGGGCTGCGCCCAGGGCGGCGGTGAGGGCGACACCGCCGACATGGAGGAGGTCAACCCCGCGATGCAGGAGCTCACCCCCGCCGAGGGGCCGATGACGTTCTTCATCACCAGCGCGGGGCCGGGTGACGGCGCCAACCTGGGCGGCCTCGAGGGGGCGGACGCGCACTGCGAGATGCTCGCCGATGCGCAGGGGGCCGGCGGGATGGGCTGGATGGCGTACCTCAGCACGATCAACGAGGACGGGAGCGCGGCGGTGAACGCGCGCGACCGCATCGGTGCCGGCCCGTGGCACAACCAGGCTGGCGTGCTGATCGCCAACAACGTCGACGAGCTCCACTCCGACGCCGCCAACCTCACCAAGGAGTCGATCCTCACCGAGATGGGCGACATGGTGAACGGCCGCGGCGACGATCCCAACATGCACGACATCCTGACCGGGTCGAACATGGACGGGACCGCCACTACGGGCGAGGGCTACGACAACTGCGGCAACTGGACGAGCAACGGCGAAGGCAGCGCGTCGGTCGGCCACCATGACCGGATCGGCGGCGGCCAGAACCCCACCTCGTGGAACTCGGCCCACGGGTCGCGCGGCTGCAGCCAGGAGAACCTGCAGGGGACCGGCGGAAACGGTTTCTTCTACTGCTTCGCGGCGGGCGTTTGAGGCACCCAGGACGGACTGCTCGGTTCTCATCGACGCACTCGTCGTCCACGGAGAGGACGGGGGGCACGGCGCGGATACGGGTGCGTCTCGGGGGCGCGGCGCGGACGGCGGCGCGCTTCGGGGCTGCTGCCGTCGTCGCGCTGACTCTGGCCGCGTGCGGCGTTGAGCGTGCGGGCGACGGGCCCGAAGCAGCCGACGCCTCTGCCGACGGCTACTTCACCTCCGAGGACGTCAACACCGTCTTTATCGAGGAGATGACCTGGACGGAGGTTCGGGAGGCCATCGATCGGGGCGCCACCACGGTGATCCTCCCCACCGCGGGGACCGAGCAGAACGGGCCCCACATGGTGACGGGGAAGCACCGGTACATCATCGAGGAGGCCAGCGACCGGATCGCGCGTGAGCTGGGCGACGCGCTGGTCGCGCCGACCGTCACCTACGTGCCGGAGGGCGGCGTCGACCCGCCGTCGGGGCATATGCGCTACGCTGGAACCATCACGCTGCCGAACGAGTTCTTCATGAAGCTCCTGGAGTACGCCGCGCGCAGCTTCCGGGCCCACGGCTTCACCGACATCGCCTTCATCGGCGACAGCGGGGGGAACCAGCGCGGGATGGAGGCGGTCGCGGCGATGCTCAACGAGGAGTGGGGCGGCGAGGGATCGCGGGTCCACTTCATCGGGGACTACTACGCGAACAACGGCTTCCGCGACTGGCTCGTGGAACAGGGTGAAGTCCCCGATTCGATCGGCGGCCACGCCGGCATCTCCGACACCTCGATTCTGCTGTACGTCGAACCACGGCACATCCGGCAGGACAAGCTGGCGCCCGGCGGAGGGTTCGAGGGCAGCGGCGTGTCGGGCAATCCGACCCGCGCTTCGGCCGAGTATGGCGAGGTCGGGATGCGGATGCGCGTGGATGCGGCGGTTCGGCAGATTCGGACGGCACGAGGGTCAGAGTAGCCGAAAGTAAACAAAACATGACATTTCGTAATGTTTTCTTTACAATCGTATGCGTGAGCGCGGCCTTGGCGGCAACGCGGGTCGCGTCCGCCCAGGAGGTGCCGACCTTCACCCTGACGGGCAAGGTGGTGGACCGGATGACCAACGCACCCGTCGTGGCTGCGGTCATCAAGGTTCCCGAACTGGAACGCTTCGTCTTCACCGATGGCGACGGCGATTTCCGCTTCGCCGACTTTCCCCAGGGCACCTGGGAAGTCGTCGTGGAGCAGTTCGGCTACCACACCCTGGACGACTCGGTCACGGTGTCCGAAGGAAACGGCCTGTTCATTCCGCTTGCTCCGAATCCGATAGAACTCGACGAACTGCGGGTGCGGACCCGGTCGGAGCGGTTGCTCACCAGACGCCGGCAACGCATCCCCTACCGGGTCGTCACAATCCGCACCGAGGCCTTCACGAACGCCATCAACACCGACCCCACCTTCATATTCCGGCGCGCCGCGAACATGGCGTTCGTCGGCTGTCCGGGTGTGGTAGGCGAGTGGATTGCCCAGGGCTGCATCGCGCGTAAGGGCGGCGTCGTCAACATTCGCGTGTACCTGGACGAGGGAAGGATGTTCGGGGGAATGATGGAACTGCGATCCATCGACCACGAGTCCATCCATTCGATGGATTGGATCCCGAGCGCGGCGATGCTGAGGGTCTATACGAAGCGGTTCATCGACAGGCTCGACAACTCCAGGATCGCGCTGGAGCCGCTGGTTTGGTGAAGGCGGGCCCGGCGGTCCGCTACGATCCCCGCGCTCGTCTGAGGGCAAGCCACCGTCGCAGTCTCCGCATTGCGAGGGCGAGTCCCGTCCACACGATGAACGTGGCGCCGAGCGAGCAGAGACCCGCGATCATCCGCCCCGTGACGCCCCAGTATTCCCCGGTGTGCGCGTAGCGGAGGAACTCCTGGGCCCGGCGGCCCGCAGTCTCGTCGGCGAAGGTCTCCCAGGAGAGTGGAGTTCCGGTTGCGGCATCGAGAGTCAGCGTGCCGGTCTTCTGCGGCTGGCCGGTGCCTCCGCCCCGGATCTCGACACGGATCTCGTCGGCGCTGGGACGAGGCAGCGTCAGGGTCAGCG
>VXLT01000314.1 GCA_009841475.1 Gemmatimonadota bacterium | reverse complement strand
GGGGGAGGGGGGTGCGGCGGGAGGAGGGCCGGCCGGTGCGGCCGGCGTGCCCGCGGGCGCGGGCGGCGAGGCGGCGCAGTTGGGCCTGGCCGACGCCGGCAGCAACCCCGCCGCCTTCGCGATGCTGCTCGCGCCGCTTGCCACCTTCGTCGTGCTCTGGCGCGGCAAGGGCCTGGTGGAGAGCCTCTTCACGGGCGTCGCGGCGGCCGTGGCCGTGGCGCTCGCATGCGGCCTCGTATCGCCCGGCGGCCTGATCCATATCGACGCCGCAGCCTTTCGCGCCGAGGGCCTGATCCTCGACGGGATGGAGGGGGCGGTGGGGATCGTGGTCTTCACCATCCTGCTGATGGGGATTGTGGGGGCGGTGCAGGAGGCGGGGATCCTGGACCGCGTGGTGCGGGGGTGGAGGCCGGACGCGGAGGCGCCGCGCCGCGCCGAACTCCGGATCTTCGGGATCACGAGCGTGGCGGTGATCGTCACCACCCACTCGGTCATGGCCATTCTGGCGGTAGGCGACCTGGTGCGCCGGGCGGGCCACCGCGCGGGTATCGGGCGGTTCCGGAGGGCCAACCTCCTGGACATGACCGTGTGCACCTACCCCTTCCTGCTTCCCTTCTTCATCCCTACCATTCTGGCGTCTTCGGCCACGGCCGCCGGGGAGGCCTACGGGGTGCCGAGGGTTTCAGCGCTCGAAGCCGGACTCGCGAATCCGTATTCGTGGGCGCTCCTCGGCGTCACGCTCGCCGCGATCTTCACCGGGCTGGGCCGGCCGGAACCGGGCCCGTACCCTCAACAGAACCAACCAGAACCCCATCCATGATCATTCGACCCAGAGTCCGCGGATTCGTCTGCGTCACCACCCATCCCACCGGGTGCGCCCGCAACGTTCAAGCCCAGATCGCCCACGCCGGCGCCCGTCCGCTGGCCAATCCGCCCCGGTGCGCGCTCGTTCTCGGCTCGTCGACGAGCTACGGGCTGGGATCGCGGATCGCGCTGGCGTTCGGGGGGCGCGCGGCGACATTCGGTGTGTTTTTTGACCGGCCGCCCAGGGGTAAACGGTCCGGGACGGCGGGGTGGTACAACACGGCGGCCTTCGAGAGCGCCGCGGTAGGGGCGGGCCTCCAATCCGCCTGCTACAACGGCGACGCCTTCTCCCACGAGGCGAAGGAGCGCGTGGTCGAGGTCCTCAAGCGGGACTTGCCCCCGGTGGACTGCGTGGTGAACTCGCTGGCGGCGCCGCGGCGCACCCATCCGGACACGGGAGAGACCTTCACCTCGGTGCTGAAGCCCATCGGCGCGCCGTACCGCTCGAAGACGCTGAACACCGACCGAGCCCAGGTGACCGGCATCGAACTGGAGCCGGCCACGCCCGAGGAAGTCGACGCCACGGTGGCCGTCATGGGCGGCGAGGACTGGCGACTGTGGATGGAGGCGCTCCGGCGCGGAGGCGTGCTGGCGCCGGGCTGCCGCACGTTCGCGTACAGCTACATCGGCCCCGAGCTGACTTGGCCGATCTACCGGGACGGCGCCATCGGGCGGGCCAAGGCCGACCTGCACCGCACCGCGCGGGAGCTCGACGCCGAGCTTTCGCAGTCCGGGGGCGGTGCCCACATCGCCATCCTCAAGGCGGTGGTGACGCAGGCCAGCGCGGCGATCCCCGTCGTCCCCCTCTACATGTCGATCCTCTTCCGGATCATGAAGGAGAACGGGGACCACGAGGGGCCGATGGAGCAGACGCAGCGGCTCTACGGGGCGAAGGTGTACGGGGATGCGGGCATCGTGGCCGACGTGGACGGCTTCATCCGCATGGACGACCTCGAGATGAAGCCGGAGACGCAGGCGGCGGTGATGCGGGCCTGGGAGTCCGTGTCGACGGAGACGCTGCGCGACGACACCGACTTCGACGGGTACCGCGCGGAGTTCCTGCGCCTGTTCGGGTTCGAGGTGCCAGGTGTCGATTACGGCGCCGACGTCGATCCGATGGTGGAGATCCCCACTCTGGTGGGTGGCTAAGGCGGTGGCGAGCGCCGTGAAGCCGACTCCCGACCAGCTCGCCGGCCTGGCCCGCCGCGACCCGGTTCTCGGCGAGGCGATGGCCCGTGTGGCCACCTACCCGGGGTTCCCGGCCGGCCCGCTCGCGCGGGGATCGCACTTCCAGGCGATCGCGCGGTCGATCACCTTCCAGCAGCTGGCCGGAGCGGCTGCGCGCACCATCTACGGGCGCGTGTGCGAACTCACCCCCGGGCCCGGCTTCCCCATCGCGCAGGAGTGCCTGGAGCTCCCGGACGAGGACTTCCGCGGCGCGGGTCTCTCGGCCGCGAAGACACGCGCGATCCGCGACCTGGCCGGGCGCTGCGCGGACGGTTCGGTGCGGCTGCGCGCCGTGTCCCGCATGAGCGACGCCGAGGTGGTGGAGATGTTGTCGGCGGTGTGGGGGATCGGGGAGTGGACCGCGCAGATGTTCCTGATGTTCCGGCTCGGCCGCCTCGACGTGATGCCCGCGGGGGACCTGGGCGTGCGCGAGGGCGTGCGGCTCCTGGACGGGCTGGCCGAGCGGCCCACGCCCCGGGAGGTGCTGGAGCGTGCAGAGCCGTGGCGGCCGCTTCGGTCGGTGGGGACGTGGGTGATGTACCGGCTGTGCGATGAGGCGCGGGAGGGGTAGGGT
>VXLT01000320.1 GCA_009841475.1 Gemmatimonadota bacterium | reverse complement strand
CCCCCCCCCCCCCCCCCCCCCCCCCCCCCCCCCCTTTTTTTTTTACACCCAAACCAGGCCATACCACTTTGCGTTTTGTGTCGTGGTCGCGGAGAGGTTTTAATGTGACAGGGTGGGGGGGGGGGTCGTGGTCGCGCTGGATGGCGGGGGGCGCGCGGAGATCGTCCCGGGTTGGGTGCTGGACTGCACGGGGCGGGCGGGGGTGCTGGCTCGGCGCTACAGGCTGATGGAGGCCGGCGCGCCGACGCTCGCTGTCGTGCGACGGTACCGGAAGGAGGGCGGCTGGAGCAATGTCGACCCCGCGCACGCCCTGGTGGAGAGCTTCGATCGCGGCTGGGCCTGGTCCGTCCCGACCTCGAACGAGGAGCGCCATGTGGCGGTGATGGTGGACCCTCGCCTCCAGGCCTTGATGGAGGGGGCCGCCGACCTTTCGTCGGCCTTCGAGGCCGAGATTGCCAACACCGCCCTCATGTCCTCCATCACAAGACCTGCCGTACCGACCGGCGAGGCCTGGGCGGTGACCGCGTCGATGTACACCTCCTCCGAGTTTGCCCCCGGGCGCGCGCTTCTAGTTGGCGACGCGGCGTCCTTCGCCGACCCGATGTCGTCGTACGGGGTGAAGAAGGCGCTGGCGTCGGGGTGGCTCGCGGCTGTCGCGGTCCACACGGCGATCCGGACGCCGGAGTTGGCGGGGGTTGCGACCGAGTTCTTCGGTCGGCGGGAGCGGGAAATGTACCGGTCGCTAAGGGAAGGGCTTGCGGTGCAGGTCGCGGGGACGCAGGCAGGGGGTGCGGACGCGGACGAGCAGGAGGCGGAAACTGCCACGAGGCCCACGGGCAGCGGGACGCGGAGCCGGACGGCGTCGGCCCCAGACGCATTCTGGGAAAAACGCGCCCGCTGGCTCACCGACCGGCCGGAGGACGACGGGGACCCGAACGCCCCGGACGGCCCCGACACCGAGACCCTCCGCGACGATCCCGAGGTGCGCGCGGCCTTTCACGCACTGCGGCTGGGGTCGGGCCGACTGCGAATTGGGGCTCGCAGCACGACCGAACGGCCCCTCGTGATCGGAAACCGGATCCGCATGGCGCCTGCGCTCGTCACCCCGCGCTTCCCCGGTGGCGTCCGCTACTTCCGGGATGTCGATCTGCTCCGCGTCGTCCGCCTTGCCCCGGGTTGCCGGAACCCCGGCGTGCTCTTCGAGACCTACAGTGAGTGGGCGGCGCGGGAGGACCGTCCCCCGGTCGATCTGGCCAACTTCATCGGTGTGGTCGCGCTGATGATCGCCGATGGGGTGCTGGTGCCGGGGGGTGGGGGAACTTGATCCCCGGGAGTCAGGTCAGAGCAACGTCGCGCCGAGCGTGCCGGCAATCCACTGATTCAGGCTCTTTCCCTCGGCGGCCGCCGCGGCGGCGGCGCTTGCGTGCAGTTCCGGCGAAATCCGAAGATTGAATCTGCCCGAATACCACTTTCGCGGCTCCACGCCGTCCTCTTCACACATCTGCAGGAACACCTTGAGCGACGCTGCCCCCTCCTTCCTCAGCCCGGTAACATCGCGCGCGTAGAAATCCGCCCCGCCGTTCAGGCCAACGAACTCGCCACGGAACATGTCGACGTCGGGATCGAACTGAATGATGGCCCTGTAGCCGTTGATCTCCATCGTGTTTCTCATGGTTCCACTCCATTCCGCCGGAGCCAATCCCGGATGCTGACGACCACGCCGACATCGGCGTTCGGCGACGGATGAGGGCGGTGGAAGACCCGCCGGTCGCCGAACAGTTTCACGCCGACGCGGGATCCTTCCCTCTCGCTGACCTCCGCGCCCAGCTCGACGAACAGCGCCTCGATTCGCCGCCAGGGTATGTTGCCACTGACTGGATGGCCGAAAAGCCTTTCGAGCGTCTTGCGGTGCCTGCGTTTCATCAGAAATGATACCATCATCTAGTACCGCAGGCGACCCTCGGACTGGCGAAGTCCCCTATTCACCTCGCTGGATGCGAGCGGTCGCCCGCTACTTCCGTGGCGTGGATTCCCTCCGTATTGTCCATCTTTCACCGAGGTGACGGAATCCGGGTCGGCGGACGCGGGGCAAGTGCCGGACCCGCATTCGCGGAAGGAGGGAATCCATTGAAATGAGAATTCGATCGTCGAAGGCCGGATTCAACGTGGCCCTCGTCCTTGCCGGGGCTGGGACCTTGATCGGCGTGGCGGTCCTCGTGTTCGGCTCCGACCATGACCCAATGGTGGCAATTGCCGGGGGACTGCTCTTCGCGGTCACATTGACCTGGAAGGACCTGGCGGTGACCAGGACCCGCTTTGCCGAAACAGCCAGAGAGGCGGCTATTCTGCTGCGCCAGGCCGACCGGGGCTTGACAGAGATTCACAGAAACGGGGACCTGGAAGCACTGCCAGGAGTCCAGGGGCGGATTGCGAAGGTGCTGGGGATGATCGAGTGAAACCCGCTGACGCCGAGGCAAGCTCTCTGGCGTGCCTCAGGCTGCCATGCTAAATCAAACCACCGCCAGGAAGCCACGCCGGAACCCACACCCTGCAACAGGGGGAGCATTCGGCCGGATGAAACGCCAGATAGCAGCCCCGATCGGGGCGGTGACGCCGCTTCTCGCCGCCCTCCTCCTCCTCCTCACCCCCCCCCCCCCCCCCCCCCCCCACCCCAAACGCGAC
>VXLT01000124.1 GCA_009841475.1 Gemmatimonadota bacterium | reverse complement strand
CGAGGCAGGTTGCTTCGCGAAAAACGGGCGTCCGCTTGTGAGATGGATACTCCCCGTCCTTAGCGATGTCCGACAATCCCCTGGGCGAGGCGTCCGACACCCGTTGTCGGTCGCCGCCAATGCGGTGGCGGAGCACTCCCACTAACGCTCCGGCGGAGCCGTTCAGCGGGCCTCGCGAAGGGCGGTCGGCGGCGGGATGGAGGCTAGCGATGCCGAGCCGTCCACGTACCCCGGAGGCCGGAGCATTGACAGCTTCCGCCGAAGCCGCCGTCGATGGACACGGGCATCAGTTCGGCCAAGGGGTGGATCAATCTGACTACGCTTCTCCTCCGGCGTTTCGCCTCGTTGGTCGTGCTGCCCGTCACGCTTCGGTGACCCGAAGGGCGACATCTTACGAGTCTCGTTCGCAATTGGTTTCACCCGCTGGCCAGCATTCCAGTCCGAGCCCCGGCCCTCTTAGGGATTCGACCTGGAATGGATGATCCCGGTGGAACCGACAAGAGGCCGCTGCGAGTACCGGGGCGCCGGTCTCACGCACCGCTCTTCCGGCCCCGCTGGCCACCGGATCAGAGTCTCCATACTCGTACACGGAGAGGTCCGATTCCGGCTGTGTCAACAGCATGGATTCAGACGATTTCCCAAGGGTTCCAGTAAGGTCCCGGACCCGTATCGGTCTCCGCCAGCAGCACCTCCGTCGCCACACCGATAGCCCTCACACGAGGGCAACCACTTCCAGTCCGTTTTCGTGTAGGGCCGTTGGCCACGCTCGATGGCCTGATGGCCTGCTCGACCGTGCCGTGCGAGTTAGCTTAGGAGGGAAAAGATCCGTCCGGCACGAGCGGGCGGCGCGCTCAAGACACCCAGGACCTGAGCGGGCAGTCAGAGCCAACCTTCCAGAATAGGCGCGACGAATGGGTCTCGCGAAAGGTAGGGTGTAGCGGGTGGAACAAGTCCCAACAACCGCTTCCTCGGCGTTTACGGCCGTTGGTTTGCTCAAGAGGGTCGATTGGTCGAAAGCGAGCCTTTGGGTGCGATACGGGAGGTTCTCAGGCCTTCGCGTGCGGGTGGGGAAGCGACGGGTGCCGGCCACATACCAGAAGGGATTCATGGGTGCCGAAGTCGAGGTATCCGTAACCAATACAAGTAGGCGTCCCATTCGTCGTCCGGGACGTGCGGCTGATGTTCTCAAGCGCCTACGGTGCCCCGGTGGAGTCCTCCGTGCTTGGCGAACAGAGCGACCCCTCTCTTCCGGCAACCCTCGATCCGGGAGCCCAGCTGCACTGGTACGTCCGCGGCGAGAAGCTGTCTCAGTTGCTTACCTTCCTCTTCCACCCACCGAAGAAGGCCACGGGGTACGAGGCCATCGCGGTGGCCATGTATGCCAGATGCTTGACGGGTGCCGGGCGAATTGGCATGAGCCCCACCTTCGAGTTCCCCACCGATGTGAACGCCCATTGGCCGTGACCGGGCATTTGCCGGGGATGGGGGTGGAGACGTGCGCGCGTCGCTCCGGCCGCTGATCCTCGGCGGTGCCGATGCGGATCCCCGGCGCTCGAACTCTATGACTTACTCCACGGTACTGGCTCGACCTGCCCCACCCACATCGCAGTCGTCCGGTTTCTGTAGCTCCCCCGATGCCCTAGCAGGCGGAGTAATGCCAATTCTTGGTACCAGAGCGACAACTGCCACGCGTCGAAGGTCGCCGCCTTGCCGTCCGACCCGAACAGCATCCTCCGGTTCTTCTCCTTCGCGTGGACGAATCCGTTCCTGAGCTTCGCCAGCGCTTGGCATGAGTTACTGCTGCCGTGCCCCTTGGCGAACCTGGTCAGCGCCTCGTATCTCCGTGGGATGTCCGCTTGGACGTTCAGCGCGGACAGCAGCTTTTTCAGCTTCTCGGCAGCGGGACGGAGCTCGTCGTACTGCTTGGCTGTCATAGAGCCATTGCGATCCACGACGATGAGGGCACCGAGGAGCTCCAGCGAGGCCATGCCAAGCACGATCGACCCTTCCATGCCGCTGGAACGCGTGTTGCAGTGGCGGTACCAGTGCAAGGCCATGACCAATGACTGGCCGAATCTCTCGTCTGTGTGAACCCGGCAGAAACCGTCGAACAACTCCGCAAGAACGCTTCCATGATGCTCGTCAAACCACGACTGGTATGCCCTCACCCACCCGTCGACGATCGGCGACCCAAACCGCCGCCATACGATCTCGTCGTCCTCCCCACGCCCCCACTGAATCGGCAGGGCACATGCCGCGCCGCGCGCGAACGACAGGAATACCCGCAGTGATTCGAGGATTTCCTTTGCGTCCTCCACCGAGAAGGCCGAGCCATCGGCTCTCGTCAGCTGTCCGACATGCGTGAAGGCGTACCCGCCAGTCGCATTCAACTTCTTGTAGCGATCCCAAGATTCCGCCACCGCGACAACGCGGATTCGCCAGCCGTCGTGGTTCAAGCCGACCGTCTGGATCGTCCCGTAGCCGCTGCCCACTGTCGTTGGGTCTCCGGGGACTGCGGCCGGTCCCGGCGTGATGAAGTCGGGGCAGTTGACGATCTGGAATCCAACCGAGAGAAGGCATCGATCACCGCCCCATTCCATCTCAGAAGCGGAGGCGCGGATCAAGCCTGGGGCAGCCGTAGAGTACGCCAATACGTTCTTCGTCGCGAAGCCCGGTGGTTCCACG
>VXLT01000102.1 GCA_009841475.1 Gemmatimonadota bacterium | reverse complement strand
CCCCGCTCCCCGCCGCCTCCGCCGCCGGGGGGCCCGCGGGCGCGGCGGCGCCCCCTCTTGGCGGGGGGGGGCGCGAACGAGGGCCCTCCAGGTGGCAAACTGGCGGAGAGCGCGTTTTGCGAGCGCCCGTTCCCTGTGGCAGGGCGTGAAGCCGACGCGAGCGGGGCTGGCGCCTGCCCGCCCTCCAAGGCGGTCGAACGAGCCGAACTCATCGAATCGCGGGAAAACGTGGTATGGCTATATGGGTTTATGATATGGGTATATGGTAACGTTACCAGAACCCCATCCCCATTCAGCTAATACGAAATCTCGGATGCGTACTCCGAATTTTCACGTTATCTTGTGGTATGCTTGCACGCCCCGACTATCTCCGGCGGCTGGAGGTCTCGACCGCCCGCGCTCCCGTCACGGCCCTGCTGGGGCCGAGGCAATGCGGCAAGACCACGCTCGCACGGCAGTTCGCCGCAGGGCGGAAGGCCACGCGCTTCGATCTGGAGTCGGAACCGGACATCCGCGGACTCGCCAATCCCGAGCTCGTTCTGGGATCCCTGGATGGACTGGTGGTGCTGGACGAAGTGCAGAGGATGCCGAAGCTCTTCCCGGCTCTTCGGGTGCTGGTGGACCGGCCGGGTTCCCGGACGCGGTTTCTGGTCCTGGGCAGCGCGTCGCCGGATCTGGTGCGCGGAGTCTCGGAAACGCTGGCCGGGCGGGTGGAACTCATCGAAATGAGCGGCTTCGGCCTTGACGAGACCGGTGCGCCGCAGTGGCGCGACCTCTGGGTGCGCGGAGGCTTCCCTCGCTCCTATCTGGCGGCGTCCGACGACGACAGTCTGGCTTGGCGGGATTCGTTCGTAAGCACCTTCCTGGAGCGCGACGTGCCGCAGCTGGGGATTTCCATTCCCGCGGCGGCGATGCGGCGCTTCTGGACCATGCTGGCGCACTCGCACGGCCAGACGTGGAACGCGTCCAACCTCGCACGCGCGCTGTCGCTGTCGGACAAGACCGTGCGCCGCTATCTGGACCTGCTGGCCGGCACCTTCATGGTCCGGCAGCTGCAGCCGTGGTTCCACAACATCGCCAAGCGCCAGGTCAAGGCGCCCAAAATCTACCTGCGCGACACGGGCCTGCTTCATACCCTTCTGGGCATCCCTCACGACACGGCGCTGCTCTCGCATCCGCGTGTCGGAGCATCCTGGGAGGGGTTCGCAATCGAGCAGATTCTACGCGTCCTGCGTCCGGCGGATGCATGGTTCTGGGCCGCGCACGGGGGCGGCGAACTGGACTTGCTGGCCACCGTCGAGGGTCGCTGGACGGGATTCGAGATCAAGTTCAGCGAATCGCCGTCCGTATCGCGCAGGACTCGCGCCTCGGCGAAAGCGCTGGGGGTGGATCACTTGTTCGTGGTGTGCCCCGCCCCGCGGACATACCAGGTGAGCGAGCGGATCACGGTGGTCCCGTTGTGGGAGATCGGCTCACTCCGCGAGCGGATCGGAAGCGTGTGAGAGGAATCACCGCCGATCTGGCCCGGATGACGCATCGCACCCGGTGGGACTCCCACCGCTATTACGAGTACGCTTCCAAAACGGAACAATGGTTCGCGTTATCGCGAAACGACGAATAGCGGGTGAGCGGCGGGGTGTAACCGCCTGGGCAGCGTGGTCGCGGGGCCCTCTTGAGCAGCGTTGCCACCCGCGTTATTCTGTCATGGAGGAAAACAAAGAATAGCGTGAGCCTTCATTCGCCTACTCGGGATAAAGGAGCATCCCCCCCGATGCACCGAGGACCTACCGGAAGATACGAGCTCACCGTGACCGGCGGCGAACGAGTGAACGCGTTCGTGCCCGCACCGCTCCCGCCGGATCCTCCGCTGGTGCTGGACGGACCTCTTCGCTCGACCCTGGAAGCCGCTGCGATGAGTCTCGGCCGCCTCGACGGAATGTCCAGCCTGCTTCCCGACCACGCTCTCCTGACCTACGTCTACATCCGAAAGGAGGCGGTGCTCTCCTCCCAGATCGAAGGAACGCAGTCGTCGCTGTCGGACCTGCTGCTTCACGAGATCGAGGAAGCTCCCGGAGTCCCCTTGGACGATGTGGTCGAGACCGCGAACTACGTGGCGGCGATGGAACACGGACACCGTCGGCTCAGGGACGACTTCCCTCTGTCGAACCGCCTCATCCGAGAGATCCATGGCGTGCTGCTCTCGCGAGGACGCGGGAGCACGAAGGATCCGGGGGAATTCCGCCGGTCGCAGAACTGGATCGGTGGGTCCAGACCGGGCAACGCCAAGTTCGTGCCCCCGCCGCACACGGCCGTCCAGAGATGCATGGGCGACCTGGAGCTGTTTCTGCACGACGAAGGCGGCGATCTGCCCACCTTGGTCCGGATCGCGTTGGCACATGTCCAGTTCGAGACCATCCACCCCTTCCTGGACGGCAACGGACGAGTCGGGCGACTGCTGGTGACCCTTCTGCTCCTTCACGCCGGAGTGCTCCAGGAGCCGCTCCTGTACCTGAGTCTGTATCTCAAGCAGCACAGGCGCACCTACTACGAGCTACTGGACGAGGTGCGGACCTCGGGCGACTGGGAGGCCTGGGTCGCCTTCTTCCTGGAGGGCATGCGAGTGGTGGCCGACGGGGCCGTGCACACGACCAGGCGACTCCTGGAACTGTTCGCGAACGACCGGAGCATGATCGAGCAGTCGGGACGGCGCGCCGGATCGGCCCTGCGCGTGTACGCCGCGCTGCGCGAGAGACCGATTCTGTCCATCACAGCGGCTGCGGAGCGCGCGAGTCTCTCCTTTTCGGGAGCATCGGCCGCAATGAAGGTGTTGGTCGACCTGGGGGTCGCTCGTGAGACGACCGGCAGGCGGCGCGGCCGACTGTTCGTCTACGACCGGTACGTCGCGATCCTGAACGAAGGCACGGAGGTGACCGAGAGCTGAGGCGGGCCGGCAAGTTCCGGGCGACCGCGGGGTGGCACTGACTTGGCGTCGACCTGGTGCCGATCCGGTGCGTGCATGGGTGGGGCAGGTCCGCGGCGCAGGCCGCTACGCAAATACCTGGGAAGCGACCATGCCGACAAACCGAACGCTCCTCCGGCGCGGTCGTTCTTCGGTCCAGCAGACTAAGCCGAAGGAGCCATCCCCGGGGGATTGCCGGAAACCCGTCCGCCCACAAGCTTGCTGGTCATGAAGAAGACACGGGGCAGCTATCTGATTCACGGTATCGTCGAAACAGGCGAGGTCCGAAGGTCGGACCGTTCGGAATGGCCGGAGGTCCGGATCACTTCCCTTTGCCAGGCGCTGGAACGTTCCCTTAACCGTGGGCGGGAGCCTCCGGTCCTATGGGCAAGCAGGGCGAGCATTCATCTGGCGGCGGACACGCGGAAAGCGGCCCGCGAGGTGCATGACCTGGAAGTGGGTCTCGCATGGGCGTGGATCCCGCTTGTGGAGGCATGGATCGACGAGGACTGGGCCAGGACGTTGGCTCCCCAGGACGATGTCCGGGACGACTGCGGCTTCGAGATTGACGAAGAGGGAGATACTGACGAGGAGGAGCATGCCCGCAAGTGGTATTCGCGGCAGCAGCAGGAGGAATATGACTACAATCAGGACTGGGAAAGCCCTTGGGACTGGGCACCGGTCGACGTCAGGGAGGACTGGGGTTTCTCGGAGCTGGATCTTGAGGAGGAGCGGGAAGGCCACTTGCCCCGGGAAGGTCCCTGGGACTAGTCACGCCCGGGCTTACGAACCGCCATGAAGCTCCTCCACACCGCCGACTGGCACCTCGGCGCGAAGCTGGGACGCCACGACCGGATGGATGATCACCGCGCCGCATTGCGCGCACTCCTGGAGATCGCCACCTCCGAGCGCCCCGACCTGATCGTTCACGCGGGCGACCTCTTCGACGCCTACCGGCCCCCCTACCCGGCCCTGCGGCTCGGGGTCACCGCCCTGCAGCGGCTGGCCCGGATCGCGCCCACGGTGGTGATTAGCGGCAACCACGACTCGGGGGCGTTGTTCGATGTACTCGACGACATGGCGGGCATGGCCTCGCCCCGGCGCCTCCGGTTCGTCACAAGGCCGCGTGTCCTGGAGTTCGACGACCTCGCGGAGGTCCCCGTGGTCCTCGCGTGCGTCCCCTTCATCCCGCCCGGGGCGATCACCGACTATGCCACCGGCGACGCCTCGCGCTTCGAGGGCGACTACGCCGACGGAATCCGCAGCCTCAACGACCGTGTGATGGACCGCGCACGCGAGGCCGCGGGCCCGCACGGGATCGTTCTCTACACGGCGCACCTGCACGTCGACGGGGCTCGTCCCGGCAACTCCGAGCGGCGGTTCACGGTCGGCGAGGACCACGCCACGCACACGAAGGGCCTGCACCGCGCGCTCTACTGCGCGTTCGGACACATCCACGACCCGCAGCAGCTTCCTGGAAGCGCGCGCGGCCGGTACGCGGGTTCGCTCATTCCGCTGGACTACGGCGAAAGCAGCCAGGGCAAGCATGCGGTCGTGGTCACGATCGGCGACGACGTGCAGGTTGATGAACGGGATCTGCCCCCGGGGCGGCCGCTGCAGAGCTTCAACGGAACGCTCCGCGAACTGGAGACGCGAGCGGCGGACGGGGCGCTGGACGGCTGTTTCGTGAAGGCCCTGGTCAAGTCCGACGAGCCGGTTCCCGATCTGGCCGACCGGGTGGCCGAGTGGTCGCCGAAGTGCGTGATCTTCAACCTGGTGAACGAAGTGGCCAACCGGCCTGTCAAGGCGATCTCCGGGGGGCAAGACGGCGAGGAGCCCTCCATCGAGGATCTCTTCCTGGAGTGGCGGAGCACGGCGGCAACCGTCAGGGCGACAAAAGCACCCCGGGAGACGGTCTTGACGCTCTTTCGCGAGGCGGTGGCCGGATCGGGGGACGAGGAGGGGCCGGATTTCGGATTGACCGAGCTGACGATGCGGGGCGAGGGAGTTCTCGCCGCACTGCGCGGAGGATCGGGAAGCGGCGCGGCCGGCTCTCACGACGCATCGCACACGCGCGAACCCGGCCGACAAGGGGACGGCTGACCGGATGCTCCCGCTTCGAATCAGCATCGAAGGACTGCGTTCCTTCCGGGCCGAGGTCGAGATCGACTTCGGCGGCCGTACCCAGATCGCGGTGATCGGCGACACCGGCGCCGGAAAGTCCTCGATCCTCGAAGCGATGACCTACGCCCTGTACGGACAGACCTCGCTCGGAGGCCGGTCCAAGCAGGAGCTGATGAACGACACGTCGGACGTGATGCGCGTGGTGCTGCGCTTCCGGGTGGCCGGCGAGGAGTGGGAGGTCACGCGGGTGGACCGGCGGGCGGGCGCGGGTGGACTTCGGCCCGCCCAGGCCCAACTGGTCCACTACGGGCCCGAAGGCGAGACGCTCGAGAAGGTCGAGCAGGTCAGGCCGGTCAACGAGCGGGTGCAGGCGCTGGTCGGGCTCGACAGCGACGCCTTCCTGCGCACCGTGATCCTGCCGCAGGGGCGTTTCGCCCGTCTACTGGTCGAGGATGCACCGTCCGCCCGCACCGAGATCCTGCGTCAGGTGTGGCGCACCCACGACCTGGAGGCGGCGGGAGAGGCGGTAGGGCAAAGGGTGGGCGAGGCGAGGACACTGGGGATGCGGCTGCAGGACGAGCTGGATCGCCATCCGGAGGATCTCGAGGCGCACCTGGCCGATTTGACCTCCAGGGCCGACGCGGCGAGCCGTCAGGCGGCTGCTCTGGCCGATCTCCGCGTCCGCTCGACCCGGGCCGCCGAGACCCTCCGTCAATCCGAGGCGACGATTGCAGCGGCCGGCCGGGCAGGCGAGAGGGTGATCCCGTCCGCGATGGATGAACTGGCTGGCCGGCTGACGCCCGTGGAGAGCGCGCAGCGTCGTTCGAAGGCCGAAGCGACGGAGTTGGAGGGGCGGGAGGCCAGCCTCAAGCGCGAGCTGAACGGTATTCCGACCGATGATGGCCCGGACGATCGCGAGGTCGCGCGCACGCTGCCCGCGCTGGACGCGCTCACGGCACAGGTAGCGAAGGCGGTGGGTGCGGCCGAGGCGCTGCGCGGGGCGATCGATGATGAGGCCGAGGCGGCGAAGCAACATGTCCTGGCGAAGCAGGTTCGCCAATCGGCAAGTTATGAGGTGGCCCGGCACAGGGCGCTGGAGCCGCCCCTCGCGGAAGCCGTCGATTCCACGCGCGAGCGCCTGTCGCAAGGTGAACGCTGGTATGACAAGTGCAACGACCTCCAGGACCGGATCAGTTCCACCGAGGAAGCGTTGGCCAGGCGGGAGCAGGAGATGGGCGAGGCAGCCGCCCGGCTCGATACCGCGCAGCGCGACCTGCAACGGGCGCAGGAGCGGCTGCAACGGGCCGAGCAGGCGGTGAGCGAAGCGCGGCGCGCCAATGCGGCCGCCGACGCGGCCCACGGCCTCTGCCCGGGCGACGAGTGTCCCGTGTGCGAGGGCGAACTGCCGGAGAGCTGGACTCCACCACGGGACCCCGGCCTTGACGCGGCCCGCGAGGCCAAACAGGCGGCGAGATCGCAGGTCGACGGAGCAAGCAGGGTCGTGACCGATCTCAAGGCGCAACAGGAATCCGGCCGACAACGCATGGGGGATACAAGGGGGAAACTGGACACCCTCCGATCCGAGACAGCCGACGCAACCGTCCGCCTTCGCAGCGCCGCCGGCCTCGACGATGCGTTCCAGGTATCGGGAGACGCACCGTTTCCGAGCCCGGACCAGGTCCTCGCTCCGGCCAGGCAGCGTCTCGGCGAAGCCGAAGCAAGGCTGGCGGAGCACCACACCGCGGCCGACGGACTGCGTGAGACGCAAACGGGTGCTCAGATGGCCGAGCAATCGGCCCGGCAGACACTCAAGCATGCGCGGAACGACATCAAGAGGACGGGCAAAGCCGCCGACGAGACCCTTGACGCATTGCGCCAGCGCCTCCAATCCATCCCCCAACCCTTCCGCCCGCGGCTCACCGTACCTTCCGACCCTGTGGAGCTGGAAACGGTCGACACCACTCCCGTCGATCGCGCCTCATACGCGGCCCGGGAGCGCGAGAAGATCCTGCAGCGACGCAAACAGGAACGAGACCGCCTCCGCTCCGAGATCGAGGAGACCAGAACCGCACTGCAACGTCTCGGCAAGGCCCGCAAGACCGAGGTAGAGGAGCCTCTACAGGCCTTGGTGCGGGCGCTGGCCGACCACCGGACCATTCTCGCGAACGCCGTTCGCGAATTGGCTGCCGAGACCAGGATCCCCGGCGCCATCCACTATCCGGTAGACGCGGCGACGCTGCGAGAAGGAATCGGCCGACTCCGCGAAGTGATGGTCGAGTTGGTGGCACTGGTGGAGGACTGCCGCCACGAAGCCCATCGGGCTGCTGAGAAGGCCTGCTCAAAGGCGGTGGCGCTCGCACGCGCCCTGGATCAACTGGACGGCCTCGGCGAAACCGCCCATGCGGACGGCCTCGCTCCGTTGCTGGTCGTGGACACTGACGCCCTCCCCCAGCGTTTGGACGACTGGAAGGCCGCGCTCAACGCCTTGGTGGCCACCGCCGAGGCGGCCGACGACGACGCCCGCTTCCATGCCCGTGACGCGAGTCGGACACGCGACGCATTCGCCGCAATCCTCGGCGACCTCCTGAAACTCCGGCAAACCGCCGACGAGGTCACCGCCCTCGAACTCGCCCTGGGCGACCTCGACGCCGCGCTCAAGCCGGGAGCATTTCTCAAGTGGCTCACGCTGCGGCGGTCACGGGATCTGCTGGTGTACGCGTCCAGGATGCTGGAAGAGATGACGGCGAACCGGTACAGCTTCGCCGATCCCGGCGATCTGGAGGACCAGCAGTGGCTGGTCGTGGACAACGACTCGGGGCAGGCGCGCTCCCCTGCCAGCCTCTCGGGCGGGGAGCAGTTCATCGGATCGCTGGCGCTGGCCCTCGGAATGGTGGAGATGATGGGCCGTAGCGGCGGACGCCTCGAATCGCTCTTCCTGGACGAGGGCTTCGGGTCGCTGGACCGCAACAACCTCGACTCCGCCATCGAGGCGCTCTCGATGGTTGCCGGGACGGGCCGGATGGTGGGCGTGATCTCCCACGTCGGGGCCGTCGCTGAGCAAATCGACGACGTACTCGCCGTCACGCGGAGTGCGACGGGCAGCCAGGTGACATGGCTCTCCCGCGCCCAGCGGCAGGAGCTTGCACGCTCCGACACGGGTCTGGAGGGAGCCTCGGCGCTGGCGGGGTTGCTGGAGTAGTCTCGTTCGACGTTATTCATAGCATGAAACTCAACTTTACCGATAGAGCCCGTGACATGGTCGTGTCGTTCATGGACATGGACGAGGACGGGCTGCAGGCGCTCAGGGTCGCTGTTGACGGCAGTCCCTTCGCGCCCCGCTACGAACTCACGCTGGTGGAGGCGGAGACCCGCGCGCCCACCGATGTCGAGGTCGACGCCGGCTCCTTCACAGTGCTGGTGGACGAGGGGAGCGTGAAGCGGCTCGACGGCGCCACCGTCGACTACCTCGAGACCATCCAGGAGAGCGGCTTCCAGATCGTTCCGGATCCGGACGCCGTGGCGGCGGCAATGGACGAGATCGGCCCGACGGGGGAGCTCTGGGAGCGCGTGAGTCACGTGCTCGACACCGAAATCAACCCGGCGGTGGCGTCGCACGGGGGCGCGATCAACCTGGTGGACGTGCAGGGGACGGAGATCTTCATCGAGATGACCGGCGGGTGCCAGGGGTGCGCGATGTCGCGGATGACGCTGCGCCAGGGCGTGGAGCGCATGGTGTCGCAGGCGGTGCCGGAAGTGACCGCGATTCACGACGTGACCGACCACGACAGCGGAGACAACCCGTACTTCGCCTGATGGCGCGCAAGGTGCCGGCCGGACCACGCCCGATCAACCGCCGAGACAACGCCGCCGGGTTCCGGTGCCGCACCGCACTCTGATCCGGGGCGCGACGGTCGTCCTGCCGGGGGAGGACGCGCGTGCCAGCGTGCTCCTGGAGGGAGAGCGGATCGCCGCCGTCGACCCGGCGGCGCACACACGCGCGGATGAGGTCGTCGAGGCGGACGGCCTTCACCTCCTCCCCGGCGCGATCGACGATCAGGTCCACTTCCGCGACCCCGGCCTCACCCACAAGGAGGACCTCCGCACGGGCAGCCGTGCCTGCGCGGCGGGGGGCGTCACCTCCTTCCTGGAGATGCCCAACACGGTGCCACAGACCGCCACGGTCGACGCGCTGGCCGGGAAGCTGGCCCTGGCCGCCCGCCGCTGCGTGGTCAACTACGGCTTCTACATGGGCGCCACGACCGACAACCTGGCCGAGCTGCAGCGCGCCGCGCACACACCCGGCGTCGCCACACCCGGGATCAAGATCTTCATCGGGTCGAGCACCGGGGACATGCTCGTGGACGACCAGGAGCGGCTCGAGGAGATCTTCGCCGAGACGACCCTGCCGATCACGGCCCACTGCGAGGACGAGTCCACCGTGCGGGCCAACCGCGCGCGGCTCGATGGCCCGCTCACCGTCCACGACCACTCCCGCATCCGGAACCACCGCGCGGCCGTCGCCGCCACCCTGCGCGCGATCGACCTCGCGGTGCGCCACCGCCACCGCTTCCACGTCCTGCACGTCTCGACCGCCGAGGAGGTCGAGATCCTCAGCGGCCACCACGACCTCATCACGGCGGAGGCGTGCCCCCACCACCTCTTCCTCGACACCTCCGACTACGACCGCCTGGGCACTCTCGCCCAGATGAACCCCTCACTGAAAACGGCGGATGACCGGGCCGCGCTCTGGCGGGGCCTCCGCGACGGCGCAATCCAGATCATCGCCACCGACCACGCGCCCCACACCCTCGCGGAGAAGGCGGCCCCCTACCCCGCCTCCCCCTCCGGCGTGCCGGCCGTCGAGGTCGTGCTGCCGCTGATGCTCGACCAGGTCAACCGCGGCGCCTGCACCCTCCAGGACCTCGCACGCTGGATGAGCGACCGCCCCGCGCGCATCTGGGACATCGTCGGCAAGGGCCGCATCGCGGAGGGCCACGACGCGGACCTGGTCCTGGTTGACATGTCGCTCGCGCGGGAAGTGCGCAACGAGGAGCAGATCACGAAGTGCGGGTGGAGTCCCTGGCACGGGACCACCCTGCGGGGATGGCCGGTGCGGACGTGGGTGGGGGGGCGGACGGTGTTCGCGCGCGGGACGGGCAAAGCGCGCGGATCCGGCACGACTCGCGGAGCGGGCGCACGGCGGAAGACCGCCGCGCGAGGGACCCCGACAACGTTTATCGAGACCGATCCGGTTGGCCGCAGAATCAACTTTGATCACGCCCTTGGGGGCTATTGGGCCACACAAACGTAAAGCGAAGATTACATTCTGCCATGTCTGGTTTACAATCCTCAAAGACCTTGGAGCGCATCTTCCGCCCCGTCGTGCTCATCGTCTGCGACGGCTGGGGCGTCGGCGCCTCCGATCCCGCCGAAATCGAGCGGCAGGGCAACGCCGTCGCGATGGCCCGCACACCCGTGCGCGACCGCCTGCTGAGCGAGTGTCCCTCCAGCCTTCTCACCACCTCCGGCGAAGCTGTCGGACTGCCCCCCGGGCTGATGGGGAACTCGGAGGTCGGGCACCTGAACCTCGGCGCGGGGCGGATCGTGCACCAGGATCTCACCCGCATCAACCGGGCCATCCGGGACGGCTCGTTTTTCGACCTCCCGGAACTCGCCGAGCTGGCGGCCACTCTCCGGCGCTCCGGCGGCAGGCTCCACCTGGCGGGCATGTGCTCCGATTCCGGAGTCCACAGCGACATCGGCCACCTCGAGGCGCTGCTGGACTGGGCGGACCGGGTCGACCTGCCGGCCCGGGTCCACATCATCACCGACGGCCGGGACGCGTCGCCTACTGCAGGGCTGGCGTGGATCCGGTGGCTGGAACGGCGGATCGCACAGAGCCGCGACGCCCGCATAACCACGGTATCGGGCCGGTACTTCGCCATGGACCGCGACAGGCGGTGGGAGCGCACGGAGCAGGCATGCCGGGTAATCGCCGAGGGTGCCGGGCCGCGGGTCGCGAAGGCGTCGGAGCATGTGGCCAGATGCTACGAAGAGGGGACGACGGACGAGTTCATTCCTCCAGCGGTGGTGGGAGGATCCGGCGGCTCCGGCGGGGCGCCCACCACAGGCGGCCCTGGCCCGGGAGAATCCGCAGACCCCTCCGGAATCCAGCCGAACGACGGCATCCTCCTCTTCAACTATCGCGCCGACCGGGCCCGCCAGCTCACCGCCGCGCTGGCCGACGCGGACTTCTCCCACTTCGGCCGCCCCCGCGGCGCCTTTCCGACCTTCGTCGCGATGACCCGTTACCAGGACGACTTCCGCCACCCCGTCCTCTTCCCCCCGCGCACGCTGGACCGGGTCCTCGGCGAGGTGTTGGCCGGGGCCGGACGCACCCAGCTCCGCATGGCCGAGACCGAGAAGTACGCGCACGTCACCTACTTCTTCAACGGCGGCTTCGAGGAGCCCTTCGCGGGGGAGGAGCGCCACCTGATCCAGTCGCTCGATGTCGCCACCTACGACCTCAGCCCCGAAATGAGCGCCGTTGAGCTCACCGACGCCCTCGTCGCCCACATCGGCGGGGGCAAGCACGACTTCATCCTGGTCAACTATGCGAACGCCGACATGGTGGGCCACACCGGAAGCATCCCGGCGGCGGTGGCGGCCGTCGAGATGGTGGACGAATGCATCGGCCGGCTTGTCGGCGCGATCAGCGAGGCGGGCGGCGCGGCTCTCGTGACCGCCGATCACGGCAACGCGGAACGGATGCTGGACGACGATGGGAAGCCCCACACCGCTCACACCACCAATCCGGTCCATCTGATTCTGGCGGGGGCGGAGGGCGGGGGCGCGCTCCGTGACGGCATCCTCGCCGATGTCGCGCCAACGGTGCTGGCACTGATGGGGGTCCCGCAGCCGCCGGAGATGACGGGCCGAAACCTGCTCCAGTGACCGGCCGTGACCTGCCGACCGGACCGCTGGCGCTTGCAGACGGCGCCAACCCGGTGATAGTGTGGGCGTTTCGCCCCCGCGCCGCCCGGGGGGCGACGGCACCGCACCCCGAAACCACGGCACGCCGTTGAGCGAAAACCCCTACAACCGCATCGTCGACCGCATCACCAGCGGCACGGGTCGCGTTATTTCGTGGATGGTGCTGCTGATGGTGGTGACCGGCGCGTTCAACGCGCTCGCGCGGTGGGGCGGCAAGTGGATCGGCGTCAACCTCAGCTCCAACCTCTACCTGGAGCTGCAGTGGTACCTCTTCTCGCTGATCTTTCTCCTCGGTGCCGGGTACGCGCTCAAGGAAAACGCCCACGTGCGGGTTGACGTGCTCTACGGCCGGCTGAAGGCCCGCTCGCGCGCGCTCATCAACGTGATCGGCTCCGTGGGAATGCTGATGCCGTTCTGCGTCTTCGTGCTGTGGGTCTCCTGGCCGGCGATCCGCAACTCCTGGGTGGTCCGCGAAGGTTCGCCCGATCCCAGCGGGCTGCCGCGCTATCCGATAAAGGCGGTGATCATCGTGGCCTTCGTCCTGCTGCTCGCGCAGGGCGTCGTCCAGCTGATCAAGGATATCAGGGTGCTGCGGAGCGGTGCCGACGCGGACGCGGACGCCGATGACGCGCACGCGGGGATCAGGCTCTGATGGAGAACATCCTCGCCCCGCTGATGTTCGTGGTGGTCTTCGCGATCATCTTCAGCGGCTATCCCGTCGCCTTCGCGCTGGGCGGCGCCTCGCTACTCTTCGCCTTCATCGGCGTCGAGCTGGGGCTCTTCGACTGGAACCTGCTCTACGCGATGCCGGAGCGGATTTTCGGGGTGATGTCGAACCAGGTCCTGCTGGCGGTGCCGTTCTTCATCTTCATGGGACTGGTGCTGGAGAAGGCGAGGCTGGCGGAGGACCTGCTCACGACGATCGGCACGCTCTTCGGGCATATGCGCGGGGGCCTGGCGCTGGGTGTGGTCGTGGTCGGGGCGATGCTGGCGGCGGCGACGGGGGTGGTGGGCGCTTCGGTGGTCGCGATGGGGAGCATCTCGCTTCCGGTCATGCTGCGCTACAACTACTCGGCGCGGCTTTCGTCGGGGGTGATCCTGGCGTCGGGCACGCTGGGGCAGATCATCCCGCCGAGCATCGTGCTGGTGGTGCTCGCCGACCAGCTCGGCATCTCGGTGGGCGACCTCTTCATCGGAGGGCTCATCCCCGGCCTCACCCTGGCGGCGCTGTACGCGGTCTACGTGATGGGCGTCGCGGCGGTGAAGCCCGAGGCCGCGCCCGCGCTGCCCCCCGAGATGACCGACATCCCCGCCCGCGAGCTCCTTCAGCGCGTGGTCGTAGTGCTGCTCCCGCCGCTGGCGCTGATCCTGATCGTGCTCGGGTCGATCTTCGCCGGCGTCGCGACCCCCACCGAAGCCGGCGCGATCGGGTCGGTCGGCGCGATCGGCCTCGCCGGCGCGCGGGGCCGCATGTCGTGGAAGGTCGTGCGGGACGCCTGCACCGGCACCACCAAGCTCACGACCATGGTGATGTTCCTGCTGATCGGATCGACCGCCTTCGCGCTCGTCTTCCGCGGCCTCTACGGGGACATCTGGATCGAGGAGCTGCTGACCGGCCTGCCCGGCGGCAGGATCGGCCTCCTCCTCGTCGCCAACCTGACGATCTTCATCCTCGGCTTCTTCCTCGACTTCTTCGAGATCGCATTCATCATCATCCCGCTGCTCGTGCCCGCGGCTTCGCTCCTCGGGATCGACCTGGTGTGGTTCGGGGTCATGATCGGGATGAACCTGCAGACCTCGTTCCTGACGCCGCCCTTCGGCTTCGCCCTGTTCTACCTGAGAGGGGTGGCGCCCCCGGAGGTGAAGACCACCGACCTCTACAGGGCGGTGATCCCCTTCATTGTCATCCAGCTGATCGGGCTGCTGCTGATCATCCAGTGGCCTGCGCTGGTGACGGGGCTGGTGCACTGACGGCGTCGTCAAGACCCCGCTCCGGACTCAGTCCGTGCAGAAAATCCCCCACCGGCAGGCAAAGCACGCCCCTCCGCACAAGCCGGTATTCGCCACGGTAGAGCAGAACCCGATGTGCCTCCGGGTACTCCCTGCCGAAGGCCGTGAGCCCGCGCAGGTCGGCGGGTCGCACGCGGTCGGCGTTCATGACGTCGAAGGCCCATATGCCCGGTGCCCCGTAAAGCACGAAATCCACCTCCGATCCTCCACGGGTGCGCCAGTAGTGGAGCCGGGCGCCGCTGTCCGAGTACGCGAGCCAGGCCCGAAGGTGCTGGGCGACCAGCCCCTCCAGCGCCGCGCCGCCGATCTCTGCCGGCCGATCGAGAGGGCCTGCGGGACGCAAGCTCCGAAACACCCCGCAGTCGAAGTAGAAGAATCTGGGGTGCGACACCAGGCGCCGCTTGGCCCGCCGGGTGAAGACGGGCAGGCGGAAGGCGAGCAGGAGGTCTTCGAGAAGTTCCAGATAGCCAACGACCGTGCTCCGGCTCGTCTCGCATTCGCGCGCGACCTCGCTGACGTTGAGCGTCGCCGCGTGCGAGAAGGCGGCCGCCTCGAGGAAGCGCGAGAAGCTGCCGACATCGCGAGCCAGCCCCTCGGCGCGGACCTCCTGTTCGACGTACAGCGATGCGTAGGCGTCCAGGGCGGACGCGGGATCGTCCGAGTCCACCACGGTCGGGACGGTGCCAAGGCGCAGGGTGGCTTCGAGATCGAAACTGCAGCCCAGTTCGCCCGCCATGAACGGGTGCATGGTGCGCAGCATGGCCCGCCCCGCAAGCAGGTTCACGCCACCGCTACGCAGCTTGCGCGCGCTGGAGCCCGTGAGGACGAACCGGTGCCCACCCCCGGACTGCATGAGGCTGTGGACGACGTTGAGGAGCTCGGGAACCCGCTGGACCTCGTCCACGACGATATCGCTCCCCGGCGGGGCGCTGCGTACCCGTTCGGCCAGCCGTTCCGGGCGAGCGGACAGCCGACGGTACTCTCCGGACCTGAGCAGGTCCACGACCAGCGCGCCGGGGAGCACGGAGCGCAACCAGGTCGTCTTCCCCGTCCCACGTGGGCCGAAGAGGAAGAAGCTTCCGCTGGGAAGCGTGAGGAATCGCGGTAAAGTCGTCATAATCACAGGCAAATTGACGACTGCGCCGCTATTCTGTCAAACTCAGAGTTCCTCCGTTGGCGCCCCCTACAGCGTAAACGCGAACCCCGCGTACCTCAGTTCCGCCGTCCCGAACCACCGATACGAAGCCTCCTTGAAGTTGCGCCAGTGGTCGTACACCTGGCGGTACTGGGCGTCGGCCGCGGCATTCTCCTCGAGGATCTCGCCGATCGTGGTCCGTGCGAGGGCCATGATCTCGTCCGAGAAGGGGCGCAGCTGGGTGCCGCCCGCGAGAAGGCGCTGCAGCGCGGGCGGGTTCTTCGCGTCGTAGGTGTAGAGCATTCGCCGCGCCGAGGCCTGCGCCGCGACCTCGAAGACCGCCTTGTAGTCGGCCGACAGGCTGTCCCAGGCGGCCTGGTTGACCTCGAAGGAAACGGAAGCCGACGGCTCCCACCAACCCGGGTAGTAGTAGTAGTCGGCCGCCTGGTGGAACCCCAGCTTCTCGTCGTCGTAGGGCCCTACCCACTCGGTGGCGTCGATCGCGCCGCGTTCCAGCGCCTGGTAGATCTCGCCCCCGGCAAGGACCTGTACCGTGACCCCCATCCGGTCCATGACGTCGCCGCCGAGCCCGGGGATGCGCATCTTGAGGCCGCGGAGGTCCTCCGGCGTGTTGACCTCCCGGCGGAACCAACCGCCCATCTGCGCGCCCGTGTTCCCGCCCGGGAACGTGATGATGTTGAAGTCGGCGAAGACGCCGCGGACGACATCGAGGCCGCCGCCCTCGTTGAGCCAGGCGTCCTGCTGGCGTGCGGTCATTCCGAACGGGACCCCGGCATCGAAGGCCAGCGCCTGGTTCTTCCCCGTGTAGTAGTAGCTCGTACTCTGCCCCACCTGTACGGTGCCCTGTTGCACGGCGTCCATCACCTGCAGCCCGGGCACCAGCTCGCCCGCCGGGTAGTCGCGGATCTCGAAGCGGCCCCCGGTCAGCGCGGCGGTGATTTCGCCGAGCATCTCGGCGGATCCGTAGATGGTGTCGAGGCTGCGCGGGAAGCTCGAGGCGCAGCGCCACCGGATACGCTGCCCTGTCTGGACGGCGGGAGCGCCGTCGAGCGCCTCCCCACCCTCGCCGGTGTCGCTGCCGCATGCGGCGAGGAGGCCTGCACCCGCCGCGCCCGCAGCCGCGTGGGAGAGGAAGGTGCGGCGGTTCAGCGGGTCGGGGGTGGGTGCGGCCTGCGAATCAGCGATCGTGGCCGGGGGGGATTCCTTTGCGCTCTTCTTGCTCATTGGGATGCTTCCAGGGTGTTGGGGGATCTGCCGGCGGCGGCCCGCAAGGGCCGTAACTGGTGAGGGTGTAGAGTAGCACGGGAGGGGAAACGGGGCGAGTGGGCTTGCACAGGTGTGCCGTGGCGGCGCGGGATGCAGCGCCGCAGGCGGCGGCGGATGATGACTTCAGCTCCGCCATGGTGCTATCTTGCCGCTCCCTCCAAAGCCGTTTCCGCTCGCCCGTCCATCCCGGGGACCCGCTCAAACCAATGATCAAGGGCCGCATCCTCACCGAGGCGATCCCGCTCACCGAAGTCGTGGGCCTGCTCGGCAGTTACAGCGACTTCGTGAAGGCGGTCGTCGACGTGTCGCGCCGCGTCATGGTAGTGGGCGGCGAGTTGCACGCCGATGACGAGGCGATTCTACTCGACCAGGGCTCGCGCCAGGAGAACCTCTGGGGGATCAACCTCTACCCGTCCGAGGACGATGCCGACTGGATCGAATTCGATTCGATGATCAACATCCGACCCCGGCAGGGGAACCGCTCACGGGGGGTGGATGACCGCGAGACGCGGCACCTGATCCGCGAGGTCGTGGATTCGCTGGTGGCGCGGCCGTGACGTCCAGGCTGGCGAACCGGTACCACCGCAACCTTGCGGCCGGTGGCTGGGGCAAGCTGGATCTGGTGGAGCAGATGGCCAACATCGGCAGCGAAGTCGAGCGCACCATCAAGGCCCACCGGAGCGGCAGGTCAAACCGCTTCGAGCCGGCTTTCGACCGTGCATTGGAACTCTTCGACCTGACCGCTTCGGACCCCAGGTGGCGCGGCGGACGCCGGCGCGAAATCCTGCGTGCCCGTGACGAGTTCTGTCGCCTCTTCTTCGACCCGGAGGTGCCCGGCGACTCCGCCGACGGACTGCGCCGCTATTTCTTTCATTTCGCTCTGCTGGCCCAGGAGGCGCGGCACCGGACGCGCGGCGGGTAGCCAAAGGCAAATATCAGAAGTCCAGGACATACTCCCGCATTCGCCGCTTCATCGCCTCGTCCGGCAGGCGCCCGAACGCGGCCCCGATGTTGTCCTCCATGTGGTCGGGATTCGTCGTCTCGGTTAGTGCGCACGTGACGGCGGGGTGCGCCAGGATGTACTTGAGCGAGAACTGCGCCCAGGTCGAGCAGTCGAATTCGGACACCCACCCGGGCAACGTCCGTGCGCTCACGCGCCCGAAGTAGCTCCCGTTCATGAACGGGCGGTTGATCAGGACGGCCATCCCGAGGTCCTGCGCGAGCGGCAGCAGCCGATCCTCGGCCTGCGGCTCCATCACCGAGTAGTTGATCTGCACGAAGTCGATTGGCTCCGACCTCATCACCGCTTCGAACCGGTCGTGCTGGCGGTTGTCCGACACGGTGACGCCGATGTAGCGCGCCTCGCCCTCATCCTTCCACCGCAGCACGTTGGGCCAGTGTACGTCCAGATCGCGGAGGCTCTCGACCTGGAGCAGGTCCAGGGTGCGTCGCCCGACGAGCATCTGGTTCTGGCGCATCTGCTGAACGCCCGCCGCCTCCCCGTTCGTGTTGATCTTCATGGTCACGAAGAGGCGGTCGCGGAACTCGGGTGCGGTGAGGACCCCGCTGAACTCGGCGTCGATCTCCGGCGTGCGCGGGGAGGTGTCGACGACGCGGCCCCCATGCTCGAGGAGAACCCGGATCACGGCCGCGAGGGGTTCGGTGCCCGCGGTGGGGATCTCGAGGACGGGCTTGGAGGAGCCGAGCCCAACGATGGGCAGGGTCTCGGCCGTGCCGGGGATGGGGCGGGTGGGGAGGGTGGCCTGTGCTGGCGGCCGACCCCCGAGCGCCGCGCGAGGGGCCGCCAGGACGGCGCCGAGGCCCGTGAGGTGAATCAGGAAGTCGCGGCGCGTTCTGTTCCCCGGGGTCGTCATGATGTCTTCCTCCATGTCACCATCCGGCTGGTCGCATCATGCTTTCGGTCAGCGGACCGATCTCCGCTACCGGCAGCGCGGATATCCTGTCGTCAAGAACGTATCCCTCGTCCCCCGGATACACGACCCATAGGTGCTCAAGTCCCAGATCCTCGAGCGCCACTCGCATGGACCGGGTTGTACCGGGCGCATCGGCGAACTTGCATTCGAACCCCTCGAATGATGCGCCGACCTTGGGATGACCCAGCAACTGGTCCTCCGCGGGGATCCCGAGAAGTGTATGGAGCAGGCCGGTGTCACGCACGTACACCTTCGGCGCCTTCACCTGGCGCTTCTTCAGATTCTCGAACCAGGATGGCAGTACACGTACCATGAAGGCCCCGGCCAGGGTGTCCAGATAACGCCGGGCGGTGCCTTCGCTCGATCCCAGCGAACGGGCGAACTCGGCGGCGTTCCAGGTCTGGCCGTGGTAGTGCGCGATCATGGTCCAGAACCGCCGGAGGCTTTCGGCCGGGATCGTGATCCCGAGCCGTGGGATGTCCCGCTCCAGGAACGTGCGGACGAAGTTGCGCCTCCAGAGCGATGATGCGCTCGTGCTACGGGCGAGAAACGCGCGTGGAAACCCGCCGCGTTCCCATAGCGTTCGCCACTGGTCGGGTCCCGTTTCGCCCAGGTCGAAGCCGCCCAGGTCAACGAGGCCGATCCGTCCCGCGAGCGACTCCGAAACGCCCTGCACCAGCTGGGGAGAAGCGCTGCCCAATATCTTGAATACCCGCAATGCAAATCAGGATTTTCAAGGAATATCGCGATGCACCAAGGCAGGCTCTCCGCTCTACGGCCACGAGGTGAACCTTCCCGGTTGACACCTGAACCGCCCATCCACTACGCTCCCGCCCCTCATACGACACACTTCAGGGTACCTCGACCATGGTTGAATGGCTTGGCACCGGCCACCTCTTCGAGCTTTCCCGGGCGGAAGCGATTGCCGGGTTCCTGACCCCTCTGGCGATCTGCGCCGCGTTCTTCCTGGCGCAGCTCGTGCTGCCGGCCAGGCGGGTTCCCGGTTACGTCGTCAACCCTGCGACCGGCGAACCCCGCAATTATCGGCTGAACGGCCTTCTGGTGTTCGCGCTCGCGCAGATCGTGTGGGCGCTCGAGTTGACCGGGATGCCGCGCGACTGGTTCTACCGGTCCACCACCTACCAGGTGGCCGGGGGAACGGTCCTGTGCCTCATCTTCGCCATCCTGGCGGTGTTCGGGCGGTCACGGAGCGGGACGGAGCGTCCGCTCGCCGCGCTGTGGACCGGGCGGGCGCTGGAGCTGTCGTTCTTCAACGAGCGCTTCGACGTGAAGATGTTCCTGTACGTCGTGGGCGGGACGATGTTGTCGCTGAACGCGCTGTCCGGGGCCGCGTACCACCACGGGCTCTTCGGGGAGGCCTCCAACCCGGGCGTCTTCCTGTATGCGGGTTTCCTCACGTTCTACGTCCTGGACTACTTCATCTTTGAGCGCGTCCAGCTGTATACCTACGACGTGATCCACGAGCGGCTCGGCTTCAAGATGATCTGGGGCGGCCTCATCGTTTACGGGTGGCTGTACATCCTGCCGTTATGGGGCATGGCGGTGTATCCCGATCCCGGGATTTCATCGGCGTGGAAGGATGTCTGGCTCGTCGGCTCGACCGCGCTGTTCCTGGCCGGCTGGGGCATCGCGCGCGGCGCCAACATGCAGAAGTACACCTTCAAGCGATGGCCGGACCGCAGGTTCCTCGGGCTCATCGAGCCTGAGTACATCGAGGCCGGCGACCGCAAGATCCTGTGCAGCGGCCTGTGGGGCGTCGCCCGCCACTTCAACTACCTGGGCGAGGGCTTCTTCTCGCTGGCGATCGCCCTGGTATTCGGCCACTTCGCCAATCCCTGGGCGTGGACCTACTTCGTCTTCATCGTCGGGCTGTTCATTTGCCGGCAGCGCCAGGACGACCAATTGTGTGCTGAGAAGTACGGGGCCGAGAAGTGGGCCGAGTACCGGGCGCGGGTGAAGTGGCGGATCATTCCCGGGGTTTACTGAACGGGGCCCATTCCACGGCCGGCCCTGATGACGAGCTGCCGCATGCCCGCGGCAGGCTTGCTCACCCCAAGTCGAACCGGTCCAGGTTCATCACCTTGTTCCAGGCCGCCACGAAGTCGCGCACGAACGCCTCCTGCCCGTCGTCGCTGGCGTAGATCTCGGCGTACGCCCGCAACTCCGAGTTCGAACCGAAGACGAGATCGACGCTGGTGCCGATCCACCTGACTTCGCCCGTACCGCGATCGCGTCCCTCGAACACGTCTTCGCCCGCAGCCGATGCCTCCCACTCGATATCCATGTCGAGCAGGTTCACGAAGAAGTCGTTGGTCAGCGTCCACAGCCGGTCGGTGAACACGCCGGGTTTGGAACCGTCATGGTTGAGGTCCAGCACGCGCAGGCCGCCGACCAGCACCGTCATTTCGGGAGCGGTCAGCGTGAGCAGGTCCGCGCGGTCCACCAGAAGTTGCGCGGCCGATCCCGGGTGTTTGCTTCCGCCGAAGTTGCGGAACCCGTCCACCTTCGGTTCGAGCACCGCAAAGGACTCCGCGTCGGTCTGTTCCTCCGACGCGTCCGTGCGGCCGGGCGAAAACGGCACCTCGACATCGTGGCCGGCGCTCCTGGCCGCGTTCTCGACCGCCACGCAACCGCCCAGTACGATCATGTCGGCAAGCGAAACCTTCTTCCCGCCGGACTGCGCCGCGTTGAAGCCCTCCCGGATTCTCTCCAGGACCCCGAGCACCTTTGCCAACACGGGGGGGTCGTTGACCTCCCAGTCCTTCTGCGGCGCAAGACGAATCCGCGCCCCGTTCGCCCCGCCCCGCCTATCCGTGCCGCGGAAGGTCGACGCCGAGGCCCACGCGGTCGAGACCAGCCAGGAAACGGACAGTCCCGAAGCGAGAATCCTGCCCTTGAGGTGCGCGATGTCCTCTGCGTCCACCAGCTCATGGTCGACCTCGGGGACCGGATCCTGCCACAGCTGTGGCTCGGCCGGCACCTCCTCCCCGAGATACCGCGCGACAGGCCCCATGTCGCGGTGCGTCAGCTTGTACCAGGCCCGTGCAAACGCGTCCGCCAGCTCGTCGGGGTTTTCCATGAAGCGCTTCGCGATGGGCGCGTAGACGGGGTCCATCCTCAGGGAGAGGTCCGTCGTCAGCATCATGGGGGCGTGCTTTTTGGACGGGTCGTGCGCATCCGGCACGGTGTCCACGCCGGCGCCGTCCTTCGGGGTCCACTGCGCCGCGCCGGCTGGACTCTTCACCTGCTCCCACTCGTAGCCGTGAAGGTTCTCCAGGAAGTTGTTGTCCCACTTCACCGGGTTGGTCGTCCACGCTCCCTCGATCCCGCTGGTAACGGAATCTGCGCCCTTGCCGGTGCCGTAGCCGGTCTTCCAGCCGAGCCCCTGCTCCTCCAGGTCGGCGCCCTCCGGTTCGGGACCCACGTAGCGGCCCACGTCGGCGGCACCGTGCGCCTTGCCGAAGGTGTGTCCGCCGACGATGAGCGCCACCGTCTCCTCGTCGTTCATCGCCATGCGGCGGAAGGTCTCGCGAATGTCCCTCGCCGCCGCGACGGGATCCGGCTTGCCGTTCGGCCCCTCCGGGTTCACGTAGATCAGGCCCATCTGCACCGCGCCGAAGGGCTCGTCGAGTTCGCGGTCGCCGCTGTACCGTTCGTCCCCGAGCCAGGTGTCCTCGGCCCCCCAGTCGATGTCCTCCGGTTCCCACACGTCTTCACGGCCGCCGCCGAAACCCATCGTCCTGAACCCCATCGACTCCAGGGCACAGTTGCCCGCCAGTATCATCAGGTCGGCCCAGGAAATCTTGCGGCCGTACTTCTGCTTGATCGGCCAGAGCAGCCGGCGCGCCTTGTCGAGGTTCGCGTTGTCGGGCCAGCTGTTGAGCGGCGCGAAGCGCTGGGTGCCGGCGCCCCCTCCCCCACGTCCGTCGCTGGTGCGGTAGGTGCCGGCGCTGTGCCAGGCCATGCGGATGAAGAGCGGGCCGTAGTGGCCGTAGTCGGCGGGCCACCAGTCCTGCGACGTGGTCATCAGCTCTAAGAGATCCTGCTTCAGAGCGTCCAGGTCGAGCGACTTGAACTCCTCTGCGTAGTCGAAATCGTCGCCCATGGGATCGGCCGAGCGGGCATGGCGCTGAAGGGCCTTCAGGTTCAACTGGTTCGGCCACCAGTCCTTGTTGGTCGTGTGCATCTCGGGCCTTTCCGGGGGGTTGGTGGAATGGTCAACGTGGGGCGCCTACCCCAAGTCCGGTGATTTCGTGCCGTGTGGACTCTATCTGCGTGTTCCCGCCGGGGCAACGGGCCGGTGCAATGCCAACTCAGTTCTCCGCCGCCACATTCCCGAAGACGCCGTTCGGCGCCCCCGAATTGGCCGTGACAATCTCTGCGGAGTTCCAATCACCCCGTTGCGAGGTCGTATTCACGTACCAGCACATCGGCCGGAAGACTCCACTCCGCAGCCAACACTCGGATCATGGCAAGCGAGAGCGGACGGCGTCGGCGGAGGATCTCCGAGGCGTGGGACTGTGAGCCGATCAGCGCTGCCAGATCGTTTTGTCGCAACCCGCGAGCCTCCATCACATGAGGGATGACGGAAATCGGGTCCGGGGCTTCGATGTTCCAGCGCTCGGCTTCGTATCTCTCGACCAAAGTTACCAATACCTCCAACCTGTCAGACTCTGGCGTGCCCGAAGTCGCGCCCATCAGGCGGTCGATCTCGGCCAGAGCCACTTCGAGTCGGCCACCGGCTGGCGAACACCTGCGGAGAGGAGTAGGACGAGTCCTGACTCCTACCAGTTCCACCCCGCATCCACCGCCTTCACCGCCAGCCCCAGTGCCTCGAATTCGCGGTCCCGCCGATCCGGCGCGTGGGCCGCGGGCGACCGATGGCTCTGCACCACGATCACGAGTTCCCGCGACGGGATGATGTACGTGCGCTGGTCCCCGGCCCCGGCTGCATTGTAGGCATCGGGCGGCAGCGTGGGAATCCGGCTTCCCCGCCCCGACTCGTCCGCCGGGTTGAGCCAGAAGAGCCCTCCGTAGACCGGCGGGTCCCACGCCGGTGCCGGCGACTGCACGAAGTCCACGAATTCCTCGCTGAGAAGCCGCTCGCCGTTCCACACGCCGCGCTGAAGGTAGAGCAGTCCCAGACGGGCCCAGTTGCGCGCGGTCCCGTAGTTGTACCCGGTGAGCAGGAAGTTCCCGTAGGCGTCGGTCTCCATCACGAAGCGGCGGATGCCGATCCTGTCGAAGAGCGCCCGCTGCGGCCATGTCAGGTACTCCCCGCCCAGCTCGTTCTCTACAGTGCGCTTGACGATGTACCCCAGCGCCCACGGATCCGAGTTCCGGTAGCGGCCGACGGTGTCGGGCGGATACTCGGCCTCGCGGCTGATCGAGAACTTGAACACGTCGATCGGGGCCTCGTAGCCGAGCCAATGGTCCCGCTGGCCGGCGATGAACGACTGCGCCATCTGTTCCTGCGAGGCCCCCGAGTTGGTGAAGCGCAGACCGCTGGACATGCGCAGCAGATCGGCGATCCGGATCGCCGCCCGCGGATCGCCCGGCGAGTTCTGCCACTCCGGCACGGGTGCGGGCTGCCAAAGCTCGAGGTGCCCCATCTGGATGAGGCGCCCGATCAGGGTGGCCGTCATGCTCTTCCCCATCGACCAGCTCTCGAGCTGCATGTCCCTGTGTGCGCCCCCGCCATACGCCTCGGCGACGATCCGCCCGCGGTGGACCACAACGAACGCGGCCCGGTTGTCGTCCGCGTTGCCGAGCACCACTTCCACGGCTTCAGCGAGCAGCTCCTCGTTCACATCGACCGGAAGCGGCTCGACGGGAAGCTGGTCTCCCATGGGCCAGGGCGTCGTGGCCGCGTCGGGCAGCGCACTGACCACCTCGCGGGGCGTGAAGAAGACGTTGTCGGTGTGAGGGGGCAGGATCACGCACCCCTGGTCGCTGAAGTGGCGCGCCCGCCCATCCACGCCGCCGGTCGACACGGTCACGATGCGGCGCTGATCGTCGACGTTGAACACCAGCGTTCCGCTCTCATAATCGCTGACATCCTGGGCGGTGAGGAGCACACTGCTGTACAGGGCCTCCACACGGTCCCGCTCCGACACCCAGATCGCGGAGCAATACCGCTTGGCGGAACCGTTGAGGCCGAACTCCACGGGCGGCTCGACGGTCACCGGATCCCCGGAGCCGCCCGCGGCTGCTCCGCCCTGCACCGCCTGGGACCCGGACGGACTGTCGGCCGTTCCGCAAGCGATCAGGACCTGGGCCGGTAACAACACCGCGCCAACCGCTGTGACATGCCGCAAGGAGATCCTCCTCAGGTGCCCGATTCGCCCGTGTGGCCCGACCGCCGCTGCAACGCCACCCGCCCGCCGTAGAATACCCCGTAAACGACCGCCGCCGCCAGCAATCCCCACGCCGGCGGCACCATCCAGCCACCCCCGCCCACCGAGCGGGCCACCAGCAGCACGAGCACACCGGCCGCCGCAGCCGCGAGCGCCTCCCCCGCGGCAGGCTTGAGCGAATACAGTCCGGCCACCACCGGCACGAAGAGGCTGACCGAGAGAAGGGAATAGAAGATTGTGAGGTTGCCCACGACGCTGGGCAGGAGCACGGCCAGCACCACGCCACCGCATCCCCCCACCACCGCCGCGCCGCGCGCAACCCGCAGCACCTGGCGGTCGGACGCCGACGGATTCACGAAGCGCTTGTACAGATCCCTGGAAAGTGACGTGGCGAGCATGAAGAGGATCGCGTCCGCCGAACTGATTTCGGCCGACAGGACGGCCGCAAGACCAAGCAGCCCAACCCACGCCGGCACCCCCAGGGTCAGGATCACCGGCAGCGCCGTCCCCGGGTTCTCCAGCCCCGGCGCCACCGCCCGAGCGACCATCCCCAGCAACGGAGGAAGCAGCGCGAAGAGCATGAGCGCGACCGCACACGCCCCCAGGCCGAGGCGCACCGAACGCACGTCCCGGGCTCCGAACACCTTCTGCAGAATGCCGGGCGACACGATGAACGCCGGGGCCAGGAGCATCAGGTACATCCAGCCGGAATCGCCGTTGCTCATGAAGCCGAGGTGGCCGGGAACGGTCCGCGCCGTCTCGACCACCGCCGGCAGGCCCCCCGCGCCGTGAATCGCCAGCGGCACCGCGATCAGGAACCCGCACACCAGCACAACCAGCTGCACGAGGTTGACCCACGCCGAACTGAGCAGGCCGCCTGCGACGAAGTAGATCGTCATCACCACGCCGCCGGCCACCACCCCCAGCCACGGGGGCGCCCCCGCGACGACTTCCAGGATCCAGCCCATTGCGATCAGCTGCGCCGCCAGGATCGCCAGCGTACCGATCCAGAGCAGGATCGCGATCGCCGCCCGGACAGACGGTCCGTAGCGGTACTCGAGGTAGTCTCCCACCGTCAGCAGGGAGTTGTCGCGCGCCACCCGCCAGATGCGCGGCCCGATCCACAGCGCCAGAACGAGGGTGCCGGCCCCGGCCGCACCCACCCACCACCACGCCGCGAGACCGTTCCGGTAGCCGAGCTCGGCCGCGCCGACCGTGGATCCGGCCCCGATGTTGGCCGCGAGCAGCGTCGCGAAGAGCAGCACGGGACCGAGCGCGCGCCCGGCGACGAAAAAGTCGCCCGTGCCCCTGACGCGCCGGCCGATGGCGAGCCCGACCGCGGTGATCAGCGCGACATAGATGAGCAGCCCCGCCAGGGTTGCGTTCAATTCCCGCTTCCCTGCAGGTCCCGCGCAGCCGGAATCGAGGGCAGACTCTCGGCCGCCCGCACCGCGCGCACGATCGCTTCGGCCATGACCTCGGCGGCCAGCGCGCCGACCTGGCCAACATCGAAGCCGCCTTCCAAGGTGCCCGTGGCGAGGGCGAAGACGGCGTCGCCGTCGGAGGGGGTGTGGACAGGGTAGATCGCGCGGGCCAGGCCGTCGTGCGCCATCTGCGCGACCTTGGTGGCCTGGGCCTTGGTGAGGCGGGCGTTGGTCGCGATGACCCCGACGGTGGTGTTCCCCAGGGGCGCCGGAGGGGGCACTTCACCGCGCAGGAGGCGGCGCGCATCGAGGAGGACGTCGCCGTCGCCGCGCACTCCCGCGATCACGCGCCCGGTCGCCGGGTCGATCACGTCGCCCGCGGCGTTGACCACGACGATCGCGCCGACGACCAGGCCGCTCGGGAGTGTGATCGAGGCCGTGCCTGTCCCGCCCTTCATCGCCGAGGCCATCCCGCGCAGCTTCCCCACCGTGGCTCCGGCGCCCGCGCCAGCGTTCCCCTCCCGCACCGCCTCGCTGGAGGCGCCGGACGCGGCCTCGTAGCCGCAATCGGGGCCGGGCCGCACACCCCCCGCGACGTGGAGGTCGAAGATGATCGCACCCGTCACGATCGGGACGACGAGGCCGCCCCCCACGGGGTAGCCCTGGCCGCGCTCTTCCAGGTAGCGCATGACACCGTCCCGCGCGGCGAGGCCGAAGGCGCTGCCCCCCGAAAGAAAGACCGCATCGACCCGCTGCACGGTGTTGACGGGATCGAGCAGGTCGGTCTCCACCGTGCCCGGCGCGCCGCCCCGCACGTCCGCACCGCCGACGGCGCCCCCGTCCGCGATCACCACCGTGCATCCCGTGGCCGCACCGGCGTAGGTGTAGTGGCCGACCCGGATCCCCGGCACGTCGGTGATGGCCCCCACCTGGAGTGGTGCGGGCAACGCGCGCGCAACTACAAACGCCACCGCGATCATGCCCGCGGCGATCAGCGACTTGAAGGCCATGATACCTCCGCTGGGCAGTCCGTGGATAAAGCCCCGCGAGCACCGAGAGCGGCGAGGCACCGGGCTGGCAAGGCGCGACGAAGGGCGCATAGCGGAGCTATTCGCCCGAGGAGC
>VXLT01000074.1 GCA_009841475.1 Gemmatimonadota bacterium | reverse complement strand
CGGTGACCGTCACGGCAGCCAACAACGACGTGCGCAACGACCCGGCCCTGACCGTCGTAGTCAAGGGGACCAGCAGCGACGCGACGATGATGGTGGACAGTGCTGTAGTCGCCGTCACGGACGACGAGCTGGTGGCATCCGCGCCGCGGAACCTCGCGGTGGTGGTCGACTCCTCCACGGCTGGGAATGCAACCGTGACATGGAGTGGCCCGAGGTCGATCGGAAGCCAGCCGATTACGAGCTACGATTGGGAAGCCACCGCGCCCGCGCGGGCTTCGCAGAGTGGTTCCGTTGATCTGGCTGCCGATCCCACAGCTGCACTGTCCGCTTCGCTGACAGGACTCGCGCTCGGCGTCGAGTACACCTTCACGGTGCACGCGGTTAGCAGCCTGGGCGACGGGGAATCGGCTAGCACGACTCTGAAGGCCCTGCCGATCGTGACGCTGACAGCCAGTGGCACCTCACTGGCGGAAGCCGGAACGGATACCATCACTGTGATCGCGTCGATAGGCGCGCCTTCGGCGGAGGACGTTGTCGTCACGGTGACGGCGATGCCTGCCGGGAAGGCAGCGGTGGCGAATGCCGCAATCACGATTCCGGCAGGCACTTTCGCCGGGACCGACACGGCGCGCGTCACGGCGATCGACAACGCGGTCGACTCGGCGGACGCCACCGTGACTGTGTCGGCAACCGCGCCCAACGCGGTGGTGCCGACTGCCCCGGCGACCGAGGTTACGATCACCGACGACGACGATCTGGCCGGTGCACCGCAAAATCTCTCGGCATCCGTGGCTGACGCGAGCTCGTTCGTCCAGTGGCAGGCCCCGGCAGACAACGGCAGCTCGGACATCACGCACTACGAGATCCGCTACGCCGTGACCGCGGACATCGATGACGCGGATTGGGCGACGGTCGCTGGAGGTGCTACTGCCGCGAACATGACGATCTCGGGTCTCACGAACGACTCCGAGTACACCATCCAGGTTCGGGCAGTGACTGCCGCAGGCGACGGTCCGGCGGCCTCCACAACCGTAACGCCCACCGGCTAAACCCTTAACCTGGGCTAGTCCCAGCGCAGGACACGGCCCCCGCCCGGTTCGCCGGGCGGGGGCCACTTCGCATCCTGGAATGGAGTTGCTCGTCTTGGACAACGTTCATCCAACGGCCCTGATCCACGGCAGCGCCGAAGTCGATCCCACGGCGACCGTGGGGGCTGCCGCCATGATCGGGCACGGTGCCCGGCTCGGGCCGCACACCCGGATCGGTTCGGGGGCGGTCATTCGGCCGGAAGCGTGTGTGGGCGAGCATGTCCGGATCGGCCGCGAGGCCGAGGTCGGAGAGCGGGCGGTGGTCGGACCCGAAGCGGACGTGCGTACGCAGGCCCGCGTGCGGGAGCACGCCCGGCTTGGAGCGCAGGTCATCGTGGGCAACCGTGCACATGTGGGACCCGGAAGCCGCATTGAGGACGGTGCGATCGTAGCCTCCCGGGCCGGAATCTGGAACGGGGTCGTGGTCGGCCGGAGGGCCACCATCGGGCCCCGGTCGGTCGTCCAGTCCGACGCCGTGATCGGGCCGCATGCCCGGATCGGGGTGCTGGTTCGCGTCGAGGCCGGCGCCGTCGTTGGAGAGCAAGCCCGGATCGGCAGGAAGGCGGTGATTCGCAGCGGAGCATACCTCACCGCCGGCGCGATCGTACGGGACCACGAAGTCGTTGCCGGTGCTCCAGGCCACGAGCGGCACAATGCCCACCGGTGACCGGTCTCCTGTGCGGCCGCGCCCGCCGCCGATGAAGTGGGGTGGAACGCTCCGCCCGCGGAACACGGAGCGCCCGGTGGTGTTACACCGAGGGGTCACACGGTGGGAGGATGAGGGGAGGAATCATGGGTGACGATGTGCGGCTGGAGCGGGAGAGGCTGCGCAGGATCGGGACGCGGGCGTTCCGGGAGGTATTCGAATTCGGCGAGGATGGTCCGGAGCAGCTTGAAAAGGCGCTTGCAGTGGATCGGAAGGACCCGGTCACGGCGGGTTTCGACTGGGGCCTGGCCGTCGGGCGCGACGCGGGCGTGGCCCTGGTGTTCCGGAGCGCCGTCAAGTGGAAGTTCGACCGCCACGCCGCCGACGAGGTCACGTCGCTCTTCGCCGATGTCCTCGACCCGGAATGCCTGCTGGACGTAGTGGCGGCGCTGGCGAGAGCCGAGAAGCCCAGCGACCTGCGGAATGCGGCCCTGGCGCGTCTCGCACACGCCATGAATGGCCCGCCACCGCCAGCGCCGGACCCGGTTCTGCGGCTGCGAAAGGCCTTCCGGGCAGCCCAGCAGGCCCCCGACCCGCACGGCGAGCCATCCGCGGACCCCACCGGGGACATCCCCCCGGGGCCCTGCAAGGAGGCGTACGACGGATGGATACTGGGCATCCTCGCGGGATACCGCACAGGGAAGGACGACGGGCTCGGACGCATCGTGGCGTCCCGGGCGTCGGTGGTCGGGGCGGCGGGGTGAATGGGAGCTGCCCGCGGATGGGGTCCGGGTCCAGGCTGGATATGTGCAGGTAGTATGTGTGTAGCTATTCACGGTGGGTTTCCAGCCTGCGCGGTCCGCTCCGGGCAGGACCTCAAGCACCGCATGTCATGCCGGCTTTACATTCTGGAGCTGCCCCGTTCTCACGGACAGTTGGTTTTTGGGGTTGATGGTGTCTGATT
>VXLT01000316.1 GCA_009841475.1 Gemmatimonadota bacterium | reverse complement strand
TCGCCCGGCTCGCCATTCCCTTCACACTGCTCGCCCGACGCACCCCGCTCACGCGTCCCATCCCCCCGCTCACCCCGACAACCCCAACACGCCCGTGCTGTTCCCGAAGCTCGTCACGTCCTCCATCCCCAGCTTGTGCATGAGGCTGAGCATGACGTTCGCCATCGGCGTACCGGGAGCGGCGCGCAGGTGGAGGTTGCCGTCGAGGCGTCCGTTCGCACCACCGACCACGAACAGCGGACAGCGCTTGTGATTGTGGACGTTCGAGTCGCCCATCGGCGAGCCGTAGATCACCATGGTCTTGTCGAGCAGGCTGGCGTCGCCCTCCTGGATGCTCGCGAGCCGCTCCAGGAAGTACGGGACGAGCCCCACGTGATACCGGTTGATCTCGGCGAATTCGAGCACGTTGGCGGGGCGGCCGCCGTGGTGCGACGACGGGTGGAATCCCTTCTCCACCCCGCTCTTCGGGTAGACCCGGCTCGACGCGTCGCGGCCCATCTTGAAGGAGAAGATGCCGGTCACATCGGACTCGAAGGCGAGCGCCTGCAGGTCGAACATGAGCTTGACGTGCTCGTCGAAGGAGTCGGGCACCCCGGCGGGCGCCCCCGGCAGCGCGCGCTCTTCCCCGCTCTCGTTCCGCGCCACCACGCGCGCGATCCGGCGTTCGATCTCGCGGATGTCGTTCAGGTAGCGGTCCACCCGCTGCCCGTCGACTGGGTCGAGCTGCCGCTTGAGCGCGTTCACCTCGCCGACGATGAAGTCCAGCACACTGCTGCTCGTCCGGCGCCGGGCCGCGCGCGCCTCGGGCGTTCCACCGGCCCCGAAGAGCTGGTCGAAGGCCACCCGCGGATCCCGCACCATCGGCAGCGGCTGGTCGGGCGCGGCCCACGAGATCGTGTCGGTGTAGACGCAGGCATACCCGTACGCGCAGCCGCCCGCCTGGTCCACGTTCTCGATGCAGAGCTGCATTGACGGGATCGGCGTGTCCTGGCCGAAGCGCTGGGCGTAGAGCTGGTCGAGCGAGGTGCCGACCCAGACGTCCGAGCTCTCGGTCTGCTTGGGGTGCGACTGGGTGAGGAAGGTCGCGCTGGAGCGGAAGTGGTCGCCCCCGATCTCCTTGGGCTTGGTGGCCTCCGCGCCCTCCACGTCGGTGTCGCTGATGATCGTGAGCTGGTCGCGGTACGGCTCCAGCGAACTGAGCACGCTCGGCCCGAAGTCGAAATCGCGGCCGGTCTCGGGGGGCGACCAGAGGTGCTGGCTCGCGCCCCAGGCGTTGCTCCCCGCCGAGCCGTGGACCATCTCGATCGCGACGAGGCGGGTGCGGTCGAGCGCGGTGCGCGCCCTGGTCACGGCCCACCGTTCGCGCGCCGGGACCATCGCGTCCAGGAACGGAAGCGCCACAGTGGCGCCGAGTCCCCGCAGGAAGGTCCGGCGCGGCAGATGCTTCCCGGTGATCAGGTGCGGGGCGATTCTGTCCACGGGCTCTAGCCTCCGTTTCCGTTCACGGGCTCGCCGTCCGCCGCCGCCGGTGCCGCCTTCATCAGGAAGGCATCGCTCCCGGCCACGCCGACGATGAACGCCGATATCCGGTAGTCCTCCGCCGCCGCGTCGCGCACGATCCGCCGCACGGCCGGCATGTCATAGTACTCCAGCCGCCGCCCGAGCGCATACGCCATCAGGTTCTCGGTGAAGGTGCGGAGCAGCGGCTCGGGGCGCTTCAGCAGCGCGGCCCTCAGCTCCGAGGGCGTCGAGATCGGCGTCCCGTCGTAAAATTCGCTGGCCGCGTCGATCGGCACCCCCCCGTCGCGGATCCGCCAGGCACCGCTCACGTCGTAGTTCTCCAGCGCGAGTCCGATCGGGTCGATCATGCGGTGGCAGGCGTTGCAAGTGGGGCTCGCCGCGTGCATCTGCAGCCGCTCGCGCACCGTCAGCAGGCGCCCGTCTTCCACCGCCTCCTCCTCCAGTTCGGGGATGTCCGGCGGAGGGGGTGGAGGCGGCGTCCCCAGGAGCACCTCCATCACCCACTTGCCCCTCAGCACCGGCGACGTGCGCCCCGCGTGCGACGTCAGCGTCAGCATGCTGCCGTGGCCGAGGATCCCGCGCCGCTCGCCGTCGATCTGGCGGACGCGGCGGAAGTGGTCCCCCGCGACATCCGGGATCCCGTAGTGGCGGGCCAGCCGCTCGTTCACGAAGGTGTAGTCGGCGGTGTAGAGATCGAGGATGGAGCGGTCCTCGCGGACCAGGTCGTCGAAGAAGATCTCGGTCTCCTTCAGCATCGCCCGCTTGAGCGGCTCGTCGAAATCGGGGTTGACGCGCACGTCCGGCTGGATCTTCTCGAGGTCCTGGAGCCGGAACCACTGGTCGGCAAAGCGGGTGGAAAGGGCGGAGGCGCGGGGGTCGCGGAGCATCCGGCGGACCTCGGCTTCGCGTGCCGCCGGGTCGGAGAGGCGGCCGGCCGCGGCGGCGGACATCAGCTGCTCGTCCGGCCCCGAGCCCCAGAGGAAGAAGGAGAGCCGGGCGGCAAGGTCGTAGTCGCCGAGGCGGTAGGATTCCGGGCCGGGTTCCACGGCTGCGCCCGACTCGCGGGCCCCGCCGACCGCGGGCGCGCCGGATCCGTCGCCCACCCCGGCTCCACCTTCCCCCACCTCCTCGATCCTGAACACGAAGTGCGGACTCGCCAGAATCCCCTCCAGCGCCATCCGCACC
>VXLT01000024.1 GCA_009841475.1 Gemmatimonadota bacterium | reverse complement strand
CACCTCCACCTCCACCTCCGGAGGCACATCCCGTCAGCAGCACCGCAAGCGCCGCCAGCAACGCGATTTCGAACCGAGACTTGACCACGACATTCCTCCTGAAACCCGATGACTGCGAGCCACGCACCAGGGCGCGGCAGAACGTTCCCACCCAACAGAAGTATACTTTCCACCACGGGGCGGGTCAAAGCACTGCGGTCTCCTCCACACCGACGCCCCGGGAGCGGACCTGCCCCCCGCCTGCTACCGTGACCGGCGCCCCAGCCAGGTCAGTATCTTCGCGCCCGTCGCCTCGCTGAATCCGGGAATCCGCCCTATCTCGGCCGCCGAGGCTTCGCTGACTCCCCGCAGCGAGCCGAAGCGGGACAGCAGCGCCTGCTCCCGCCTGGGTCCCAGCCCCGGAATGTCGCGCAGTTCGGAGCGCACGGTGCGCCGTGTGCGCAGCTTGCGGTTGTAGCTGACCGCCACCCGGTGCGCCTCGTCGCGGACCCGCTGCAGCAGATGCAGCGAACGGGCGGACCTCGGAATGCGGACCTCCTCGCGTCTCCCGGGAAGGAACACCGCTTCCTCCCGCTTCGCCAGGGCCGCGAGGGCGATATCGCCCAGTTCGAGCTCATCGAGCGCACCGGCAGCCGCGCGGAGCTGTCCCTTCCCGCCGTCGATCAAGACCAGGTCGGGTAGCGGACCCTCCCCGGTGGCCTCGCGGGCGAAATACCGCGACACGGCCTCGGCCATGGACCGGTAGTCGTCGTTGCCCCACTCGCCCCGGATCCTCATGTGGCGGTATCCCGCGCGCCGTGGCTCCGCGTTCAGGAACACGGCCACGCCCGCCACCGTCTCTGCCCCCTGCGTGTGCGAAATGTCGAAGCAGGCGATCAGGCGCGGCACGACCTTGAGTCCCAGGCAGTCCTGCAGCTCGAAGAGGATGTCGTCGGTCCGCGGCAGCGCCGATTCGCCCTTGCGCACCTGGTCGGCCAGGGCGTGCCGGGCGTTGACCACGGCAAGTTCGACCAGCCGCACCTTCGCGCCCCGTTTCGGCACGCGCAGGGAAAGGCCGTGAGGCGCCCGGCCGGCCAGCACCTCGGCCAGGAGGGGAAGGTCCGGAAAACGGGACGGGAGCAGGATCTCGTGCGGGAGCTGTTCGAGCCCGGCCCTGCCGCTCGACAGGTACGCGTGCGTGACCGAACGCGACAGCAGTTCCGCATCCGAAACCTCCTCCACTCCGGTCATGGTGTGGGTGTCACGGCCGATCAGCACGCCGCCCCGGATCCGCAGCGCCACCGCGACCGCCAGCGGGCCGTCGCGTGCCACGCCCACCGCGTCCCGGTCGCCGCCACCGACGCTCTGAACGCGCTGTTGCCGCGCGATCGCGGTCAGCCCGGCGAGGATATCGCGCAGATGCGCTGCACGCTCGAAGTCCATGGCAGACGATGCCTTATGCATATCTTCTTCAACTCCTGCCTGAAGTGATGCGACCTCCCCCGAAAGGATGCGCATGACCCTGTCCACCATCTCCCCGTAGTCCTCCCGGGACTGAAGCCCCACGCACGGGGCCGCACACCTGCCGATGTGATGATCGAGACACGGGCGCACGGGGGACTCCCGGGGCAGGTTGTAGCGGCACGAACGGATCCCATGGAGCCGCTTGACAACCTCCAGCGCGCGGCGCACCCGTCCCACTGACACGAATGGACCGAAGTACCGCGAACCGTCCTTGCGCACGCGCCGGGTCACGAAGACCCTCGGGAAGGGTTCGTTCGCCGTCACCTTGATGTACGGGTACTTCTTGTCGTCGCGCAGCTGGATGTTGAAGCGCGGCTGGTGCTCCTTGATTAGGTTGGCCTCCAGGATGAGCGCTTCCGCCTCGGAACCCACCACCAGCGTCTCCACGAGCCGGGTCTGGCGCGCCAGTTCGCGGGTCCGGATGGTGGTGCCGGTGCCCTGCGCGAGATACGACCGCACGCGGTGCCGCAGCGATTTGGCCTTCCCAACGTAGAGGACCTCGCCACGGGTGCCGTGAAACAGATAGACCCCGGGCTCCGTGGGCAGTCCAGCCGCATGCGCGAGGTCGAAGGGGATCCCGCGCTTCACCGGTCGGTCCCCTTCCCCTTGCCGTCCTCGTCGCCGCCGCCGCCCCTCAGCCGCTGGAGAAGCGCCGCCGCCCCCGCCGGGGTCGCACCCAGCCGGTGAGCCGCGAGCAGGTACACGACCCCGAACGGAAGCAGCGTCGCACCCCCGGCGAGTACGGGGTGAAGCGGCGGCAGCAGCGTCGCGGTCACCAGTCCCGCGCCGGTGGCGAGCGCGGCCGCCAAAACGCAGGCCGGCACGCTGCCGCGCCCGAATGAAAGCCCCCGCAACCGCCACATCAGGCTCCTGCGGAGCAGAAGGAACTCCAGCCACGCCCCCACCGTCGCGCCGGCGGCGATACCGGCCGCACCCATCCCGAGGCCACCGACCGAGAGTCGGTCCAGGGGGAACATGACCGAGGCACCGACGGCCACCGAGACCGCGATGCGCGCGTAGGCGATGCGCGCCGGGGTTCGGGTGTCGCCGAGGGCGTAGAACGTGGAGGACAGGACCCGCGAGGTACCCGTGGCCGGCAATCCCACCGCGTACGCGGCGAGGATGATGCCGACGGCCCGGGCGTCGCCACCGGTGAATTCACCCGTCTGGTACAGGATCCCCATGATCTCCGGACCGAAGACCATGTAACCGGCCGTCGAGGGCACGAGCCAGAAGAGTACCGTGCCAACCGCGTGTTCGGCGCGCTCGCGCACCCTGTCACGCCCCGCGGTGGAGTCGCGCGATAGATCGGGGAGCGCCGCCGCCGCGACCGACATGCCGAAAAGCGAGATCGGGAGCAGGTAGATGGGTTGTGCGTACCCCATCGCGGCCACCGCGCCCGCGGCGAGCAGCGAACCCAGCCAGACATCGAGCAGACCGCTCAAGGTGGCCGCGCCCCGGGCAGCCACAACCGGCACGAAGTTGCGAACGACCAGCCCCACCGCAGCCAGCCGCCGTCCCAGAGACGGGACCACGCCCCTGAGGTGCGGCGCCAGAAACGGGAGCTGGAAGAACAGTTGCAGCGCCCCACCGGCCAGGGCGCCCCAGGCCAGCGCGACCAGCAGGTCCAGCTCCATCAGTCCCCGGGCCCCTGCGGCGAGGAGCGTGACGATCATGGAGAGGTTCCATAGGGCGGGTGCCACGTAGGCAACGAAAAAGCTGCGGTGGCTGTTCAGGATCCCGAGCGCCCAGGCCGATATCACCAGCACGCCGGTCATGGGGAAGAGCAGGCGGAGCAGCGGTACGAGAGCGGCCCGGGCCTCGGCGGAGAACCCCGCCGCGATGGAGTCGGCAAGCAGCGGGGCCGCCCACACCCCGGCGGCGGCGAGCAGCCCGGCCGTCAGCGCGAGGAGGCCCAACACCGCTCCGGCCACCCGTCCCGCCTCCCGTTCCCGTCCCTCTTCCAGCAACCGGACGTACACGGGAATGAAGGAAGCGCTCAGGCTCCCCTCACCCAGAAGGTTCTGGACGACGTTGGGGATCCTCAGGGCCGCGTTCCACACATCCGCCAGTTCGCCGGTGCCGAAGTAGTGCGCGAAGACGCGAGTGCGCACCAGCCCGAGAAGGCGGCTGACGAAGATCCCGGCGGCAACCCTGGAGGCCGCCATGTCAGGCAGCCGCGGGCATTCGAGCGGTGCTCACGCAGGCTCGTCCACGGACTGCCGCGGCTAGCCGGCCGAGGACGTGCGCCCCGCCGACTCGCCAGCCAAACCCGGGTCCTCCGGGGCCTGACCCGCTCTGTCCTGATCGCGGGCGGTCCGGTCGCCGGCGGGAAGCCTGCCGGCGTCGGGCCGCTCGGCGAGCAGGTTGTGGAGGAACCGGCTCTCCTCTTCGAGCCGCTCCACACCCTTCCCCAGGCGTTCGAGCTCGCTCTCGAGGTAGACCAGCCGATCGTGCGTGTGTTCGTTCCCCTCGCCGGGGCTGCCCCGTTCCAGTCGCCTGGCGATCGCCTTGCCCAGGTCGGAGTCCAGCACGATCGCCAGGATCGGGATCATGAGCACGATCATGGCGATGATGATTACTGCAGAAGGCATGCGGGAAAGCTATGCTGTTGCGGAGTCCAGTTCCACCCGCGCCTCGCCCAGGGCGGCCAGCGTGAAGTCCGCGCCGTAGCGCATCAGGTATTGCAGCGGCGTCAGCACGCGGTCCTGGGGCTTGCCTCCGGGCCAGAGATTCACGCTGGCCTTCATGATCTGGCCCCCGGCCGTTTCGCTGCGGCGCCTGATCGCCCGCACGATCTTCTTCTCCAGCGTCTCGAGCGCGGAGAGGCCCGCGTTGCGCGCCTTCTTCACCGCTCCCGCCAGTCCCGGATCGATCCCGGCCGAGATCTGCTCCAGCTCCTCCGCAATCGAATGCACGGCATCGCGCCATCGTCCGACTGCCCGGCCCGCGTCCTCGGGGACCTGTTCCCGGGCGAATCGGGTCAGCAGCGCATCACCGCGGCGCAGGTCGCCGACCTCCAATCCGAACTTGTCCAGAACCCGCGCAACCTTGGTCTCGACCGCCAGGAGCGACGCCCGCGGAACCGCCACCGGCATGCCCGTACCGTGATGCCGAAAGAGCCCGGCGAGCTGTCCGAAGTATGCGAGTTCGCCCGGTCCGCCAACGTAGGCCAGCGTCGGGAAGACGAAACTCTCGACCACCGGCCGCAGGAGGACGTTGGGAGACACCAGGCCCGGCGCATCCTCGATCAGGGACATCAACCGACGCTTCGAGAGCTTCCGGCCGGAACGCCGGTGGGTGAAGCCACCCCCCGACCGCTGCAGCCGGTCGCGTCCTTCCTCGAGATCGGTCAAGAGGTTGACGGCGCCGGGGATCACGGGCACCTGCAGCGAGTACCCCAGGCCAGCAAGTTCGTCGCTGGTCTCGGCGACTGCCTCCTCGGAGGCCGCCGGGTCTTCGGCCTCCGCGCGCAGGATGGGCCGGGAAGCCTCCTTGAGCGCGGGGTGGGCGGCGTCGACCAGCCCCACGGGCGTGTCCCGCAGCAACTCCGCCATGAGGTCGGAGAAAGCGGAAGCCATCGTCGCCCACGGATTGAAGGTCTCGCGCACCAGATCCGTATACCGGGTGCGGTAGTCGTTGTGCGGAAAGCTACGCTCCAGCCGGTTGACGATCTCAACCACGCCCTCCCCCAGGCGGACCCGCCCCAGGGGTCGCGGGACGGCACCGGGATTGGGACCCAGCGTCAGACGGTGGAGCCGGTTCGACTCGTCGATCACGTGCGCATGGTTGGCTTCTTCCCAGTCGTGGTCCTCCGACGCGACCCAGAAGAGCGGCATGACCGGCCGCCCAAGAAGCGCGGTCAGATCCTCGGCCAGCCTCACTGCCGTCAGCGCCTTGTACAGGCTGTACAGCGGCCCCCCGAGGAGTCCGGGCTGCTGCCCGGTTGTGACGAAGTACCCGTTCCGGTCGAGGACCTCCCGGAGCGCGCGCGCGCCCCCGGGACCCGCCGGCCGGACGATCGGCGCGGCCGCCTCGCGCATTCCCGGTCCCATGGTTCGATCCAGCTCGTCCGCCTTGCGGCGGTACGTCCCGGGCGCAAACGGGGATCCGCGATAGAAGCGGGCGGCCCGTGGTGTCCCGGCCAGGTAGTCCCGGACGAGCCGGGACCCGCCCGCCGGCATGGACTCCAGACGCATCAGGAGCGTGCCTCCGCCAGGACGATGCACCGCGGCGAGGAGCGCGAGAGTGGCCCGCGGTCGTATCCGCCGAAACGCGCAAACGGCTCAAGACCCGCAAGCGCCAGGATGGAATCAAGTTCCTCGGGTCCGTAAAGGCGAACCCGTTCCACGAATTCACGTTCGGCACCGCCTTTGCGCGCTCCGACCTTGATTCGCTTCTCGACGATCCGTCCTCCCGCCACCAGCTTCCTCTCCTGGACGACCTCGACACCCGCAACGGTGCGGCGGTCCTCCCTCCTCAGGTTGGCGATCACCTGGTGCGCATTCATGAAGTCCAACAGGAACGCTCCGCACGGCGCCAGCACTCTCCGGACCTCGTGGAGCACCTGGAGGTCCTCCTGCTCGCGGTCGAAGTAGCCGAAGGAGGTGAAGTAGGACGTCACCACATCGAAGGAGCCGGAAGCGAAGGGAAGCACCCGCATGTCGGCTCGCACCAGGCGGCCCGCCCCGGCGGCCCGCGCCGCGGCCATCAGCATCGGCATCGAAAGATCGAGTCCGGTGGCGCGATAGCCGATGCCCTCGAGCTCAACAAGGTGCCGGCCTGCGCCGCATCCGAGATCCAGCACCCGCGTGCCGGGCCCCCTGTCGATCGTCTGCCGCAGCAGTTCGACGGCCTGGCGGGCCTCGGCCCGGTCCCGGTGCGGGTATAGCGCCAGATACTCGCCGCCGAACCAGTCCCGGTACCACGGGGTGGGGCCCTTCGTCATTCGGCTCCCTTGTGATAGGGTTCGTTCCTGAGAATCGTGCCCGCGCGGTACAGCTGTTCGGCCAACACCAGCCGGGCAAGGTCGTGAGGAAGGGTGAACGGGGAAAGGGACATCATAAGGTCGCACTTGTCCCGAAGCCCGGCTTCGAGGCCGAACGCCCCGCCGATCAGGAAGTGCACACCCCGCGCGGGCCCCCACGTCTGCCGCTCCAGCCACTTCGCCAGGGCGACCGAAGAGAGCGTGCGCCCCACCCGCGTCAACGCCACCGTGGTGTGGTCCGGCTTCAGGCGGGCGCGAATGAGCCCGGCCTCGCGGACCAGCACCTCGCGTGCCCCGCTGCCGCGCCCCTGCGTCACCTCGGTGACTTCGAGGCGCCAGTATCGCTTCGCCCGCTCCTCGTAGTCACGAATCGGCGATGCCAGCGCACCGGGCCTCCCGACGGCCACTATCGAGATGCGCATCCGCCCACCTCGGCCAGGGCACTCCGCAATGGCTCCTGCGGCTCGCCGGCAACCCGGAAACCCACAACCACGCAGTGGGGCCGCATTTCGGGGAAGGACGCAAGCTTGACCGCGTCCTTCCCGGTGCACACCACGGTGCGGTCGCCGCGCCGGCCGAGAAGGTCGGCTACATCGCGGGCCGTGTACACGTGATGATCGGCAAATCCCGCTAGTTCGGCCCGCACACCCGGCAGCAGCGCCTCCAGACCGGCCAGAAAAGCCTGCGGCCGGGCGATGGAGGCGACCGCAAGGATGTCGCCGGCCGGTGCTTCGGCGGTGCTCCCTGCGAGATCTCGCCACCCTCCCATGCGGAGTTCGGCGACCTGGCCGGGGACCCCCGGCGCGGCACCCCTCAGGCGCTCCCGCCACGTGGCCACCGTCTCCCGGCACGCGGTGCGGCGGGTCACCAGCAGATGTGTCGCGCGCGCGGCGGAGGCGAGCGGCTCACGGTAGGGACCACGGGGGAGCATCCGCACCGGCCACGGGTCTTCCGCCGCCACCAGGAGGAGATCCAGCGCCCTGCGCAGCCTGCGGTGCTGGAACCCGTCGTCAAGGAGCGCGAGCCGATGCCCGCGCGCGGCCGCGGCGTCGACCAGCGCTATGCGGTCGCGGCCCACGAAGACGGCGCCGTCGCCGAACCAGCGCCGGTACAGGGCTACCTCGTCGGCGCCGTAGCCGCGCACGACAATGGCCGCGGGCACTCCCGCCCCGCGGAACCACTCCGCCAGCCAGCGCACCACGGGGGTCTTCCCTGTCCCGCCCACCGTCAGGTTGCCGACCGATACCACCGGAATGGGGGTCGGCGGGGCCGGTTCGCGCTCGTATCGTGCGTTTCTCGCGGCAACGGCGAGGCGGAAGGGAAGCTCTGCCGGAGCCAGCAGGCCCAGGGCCACCTTGCCGGCCCCGCCCGAACCACCGGATTCCCACAGGTCGTGCAGCCCGCGTCGCAGCCTCCCCGCCGTCATGCCGGCACCGCGTGGCCCCCGGCGGAGGTCGCGCGCGTTTCGCCCTCGGCCGGGCCGAACCCGCGCCCGGGCCCGATCAGCTCCTGGACGAGGTCCACCACCCTTGCTGCCGCCCCCGGTGTGCCGAGGGCCGACCGCACGTCGGCCAGGCCGCGAAGCACCGCTCGTCGCTCGGGAGACGACTTGTCCAGGAGCGGCTCGATCGCGTCCGCCAGGTTGGCCGGAACCACATCGCCCTGAATGAACTCGGGCACCACCCGCCTCTCCGCGACCAGGTTGGCCAGCGCGATATGGGGAACGCGCACCAGGCGCTTCGCCAGAAGGTGCGTGAGGGGATGGGTGACGTAGGCGACCGCGAAGGGCAGACCCGCCAGCGCCGCCTCGAGGGTGTTGGTCCCGGACTTGACCAGAGCCGCGGTTGCGAGGGCCCTCAGTCCGTCCGCGTGGGGTGTCGCCGGGAAGGGGAACGGACGGTACGCCGAATCGTGAAGGAATGGCACTCGGCTGACGACGACCTGCAGTTCGGGGATGCGCCGCCGGAGCTCCAGGGCCGCTCCGGTGAACGGCTCCGCGTGCCGCTCCAGCTCCTGCAGGCGCGACCCGGGAAAGAGGGCCAGAACGGGGCGCGACCGGTCGATGCCGAGCGCCTGGCCAAGCGCAGCCGCATCCGCCTCGGGTGTCTCGTCGAGGAGCGGATGACCCACGAATTCGGCGCGTCCCCCGTGCGCGTGATAGAGTCGCGTCTCGAAGGGCAGGATCACGGCGATGCGGTCCGCGATCCGGGCCAGCCGCCGGGCGCGCCCTGCCTTCCACGCCCACACCTGCGGGCCGATGTAGTAGAGGACGGGAATCTTCATCCGGGCCGCATGCGCGGCCAGCCGCATGTTGAGTCCGGGGTGGTCGATCGGGAGGACGAGGTCGATCCCTCCCTCTGCCAGGATGTCGCGCACCCGGCGCTCCAGGCGCAAGAAGGAAGGAAGCCGCCTCACTACCTCCACGAAGCCCATGCCGGACAGTTCGTCCAGTCCCGCCAGGATGTCGACGCCGGCGCGTGCCATCTCCTCCCCTCCCAACCCCACGATCTCGGCTTGTGGCCACCGTCGCCCGATTTCGCGCGCGACATGGGCTCCGTGCGCGTCGCCCGAGGCTTCTCCGGCGAGCATCATGACCCGGATACGGCGGGACCGATCCGTCAGAAGGTCCGCCCGAGATACCAGATGATGGCGATGACGATGGCGAGCAGCACCAAGAGCGTTCCCGGGGACCGCCCCTTCTTCGCGTCGATCCACTCGCGCTTACGCCGACGCCGAACGCGTATTAGCGACATGATCCTCGATCTGTTGTTCGATGGCCAGTGCGAGTTCCAGTGCCCGGAGTCCATCTTCGCCCGTTACCGGGGGCGGCGCCAGACCGGCGACGGCATCGCGGAACGCGGACAGCTCCGCGGCGAGCGGCTCCGTACGGTCACCGCGAATCGGAATCCGCTCCACCACCGATGCGAGGCCCGCAAGCGACGAAACGCCCTTGGGAAGCGGCACGCCGTCGAGCACCGAGACGCCCTCCTTCAACCGGTAGAACTCACCCTTCCCTGCAGCCAGATCCAGCGAGAGGTACCCGGACGGCTGCCATACGCGGAGCTTCCTCACCGTGGACACCGAGACCCGGCTCGCGGTCAGGTTGGCCACCGCGCCCCCCTCGAAGCTGACCCGCGCGTTGGCAATATCCACGTGACGAGACAGCACGGGAACCCCCACGGCTGCCAGTTCGGTCACCGGTCTTCCCACCAGGGTGCACAGCAGATCCACATCGTGGATCATCAGATCGAGGACGACCGCGACGTCCAGGGAGCGCGGCACGAAGGGCGCAAGCCGGTGCGACTCCACGAAGAGGGGGCGGTCCAGGTACGGCCGCGCCGCCACCAGCGCGGGATTGAAACGCTCCACATGCCCCACCTGCACGATCGCGCCGCGGGACCGGGCCTCCTTCAGGATCCGGTCGGCGCTTTCCTTGTCGGGCGCGATGGGCTTCTCGATGAAGACATGTGTGCCGGCACGGATCGCCGCCACCGCCACCTCCTCGTGAGCCGTCGTGGGGACGGCCACCACCACACCGTCGCTGACAGCAAGGAGGTCGTCGAGGGACGGCATGATCCGGGCCCCGATTCTCCTCCCCACCGCCTCGGCCCGGCGGTCGTCCGTGTCGTAGATCCCCGAACAGGTCGCGCCCGCGAGTCCGCGTGCAACCCGCGCATGGTGGCACCCGAACGACCCCACGCCCACAATCCCGATCCTCGGTCCGGGGGCGGCGCACAGGCGCTCAGAAGGTGATGCCGCGCTCGCTGTTCCTGATGAAGTCAAGGAAGTAGCCCACTTCGGGTTGGGACAGCTCCGGATCGGCCTCCACGCGCTCGATCGCCTGGGAGATGTTCAACTCGGACTGGAAGAGGAGCCGGTAGGTTCGCTTGAGAGCGCGGCGCACCCCCGGCGCGATGCCCCTTCGCTCCAGGCCCACCGTGTTGAGTCCGTACAGCTTGGGCGTGGGATTGCCGGACGCCCGGCAGAACGGCGGTATGTCCTGCGTAATCCTCGAGGCCCCGCCGACGAAGGCGTATGACCCGATCCGGACGGACTGGTGGATCGCCACCAGCCCGCTGATCGTCGCCCAGTCCTCGATCGTGACGTGGCCGGCCATGTTGGTGGCATTGGCGACGATCACATGGTTGCCGAGCTCGCAGTCGTGCGCGATGTGGGTGTAGGCCATCAGGAGGCAATCCGAGCCGACCAGCGTCCTCCGGGATGACAGGGTTCCACGGTTCAGCGTGGCGAATTCCCGGATGACCGTGCGGTCGCCGATGTGAAGAAAAGTCTGTTCGCCTTCGTATTTGAGATCCTGGGGGTCCGTTCCCAGAACAGCGCCGTTGGCGATCCGGCAGTCGCTTCCTACCGTCGTGTCCTTCTCGATGAATACCCGGGGGCCAAGGCGCGTGTTGGCACCGATCCGCACCCCGCGGCCCACGATCGCGTAGGGTTCGATCTCCACGCCGTGGTCCAGTTCGGCCGACGGATGCACGATTGCGGTCTTGTGAATCACGACCGGCGACGCCACTTCGGCCACGCGCTTCATTTGTCGACGATCCTTGCGGTCATCTCGGCTTCGGCCACCACCTTGCCGTCCACCCTGCCCTTTCCCCTCATCTTCCAGGCCATGCGCCGGATGTTGACCACCTCCATCTCGAAGAGAATCTGGTCGCCTGGGGTCACCGGCCTCCTCCACTTCACGTTGTTCAGCGACATGAAGTACACGACTTTCCCCTCGGGATCATCCACGGAGTCCATCAGCAGCAGTCCCCCGACCTGGGCCATGGCCTCGATCACAAGGACGCCGGGCATGACGGGGTGGTCGGGAAAGTGACCCCGGAAGAAGGGCTCGTTGATCGTCACGTTCTTCAGGCCCACGATTCGCTTCAGGGGCTCGAACTCCAGAATCCGGTCGACCAGGAGCATCGGATAGCGGTGGGGCAGACACGCCATGATCCGCCTCACGTCAATGAGGCTCCTGCGCTGCTCACGCTCGTGCTGCTCCCGGATGTCGCGTGCCAACGCCACGTTGCCTCTGTGGCTCGGACGTTCGGCCACGACATGGCCGCGCAGCCTCCCCCCGAGCAGCGCCAGATCTCCAACCATGTCTCCCACCTTGTGCCGGAGGAATTCGTCGGGGTAGCGAAGCCGCCCGTTCATCACCTTCTCCTCGTCCAGCACGACCGTGTTGTCGAGGGAAGCGCCGATGCCGAATCCGCGCTCGCGCAGCGTCGGCGCGTCCTCCTTGAAGCCGAAGGTGCGCGCGCGCGCGATCTCCGCAAGGAAGGCGCTCTCGTCGAGCCGGAAATCGCCGTATTGGCGTCCGATCGCCCCATGGTCGAAATCGATGGTGGCCGAGATGCGCAGACCGTCGTGTGGGAGCGCCGTGTACGAGGCCTGGCAGCCATCCCGTGACGTGATCGTTTCCCGCACCTCGATCAGGGTTGCCGGGGACGACTGGCGGCTGCGACCGACCGACCGCAGCGCCTCCAGCCAGGGAACGAAGCTGCCATCCAGGATCGGGACCTCCGCGCCCGTCAGCTCCAGCACGGCGTTGTCGACACGGAAGGCCGACAGGGCGGCAAGCACGTGCTCGACGGTCGCGATACGAGCACCGTCCAAGCCGAGACTGGTGTTGAGTTCGGTGCCCGTCACGAAGTCGAGCTGTGCCGGAACCATCGGGGAGTCGGGCAGGTCCGTCCGCTTGAAGGTGATCCCCGACCCTTGGGGCGCCGGCCTGGCCCTGAGACTGACGGCTTCCCCGCTATGGATGCCGATCCCCGCCAATTCGAACTCGCCGGCGATGGTGTGCTGGTAGTCGTTTGCCATTCCAGGGGAACAATGAACGGAGATGTGGTCAGTGTAATGTAACCCAACGGTAAAGGACCGTTGCGATTGTGCCGGGGAATCGCATCAATCGTCGGGTTTCGCGGCGCTGTCGGCCAGTGTCCGCTCGATACGCCGCACCCGCCTGAGTACGCCCGGCAGACGCATCAGGTGCGCCATTGCCTTGAGATAGGCGCGGTGGTCGCGGGCCGGATAGCCCGAGACCTCCTGTCCCGCGGCGATGTCCGATATCACCCCGGCCTGGGCGCCGATGCGGGCCCCGGAGCCGATCTTCAGGTGTCCGACCAGCCCGGCCTGTCCGCCGAGGACCACGCCCTCTCCGAGCCGCGTGGACCCCGCAATGCCGACCTGCGCCACCACCAGCGACCGGGGACCGACGATCACGTTGTGTGCGATGTGCACCAGGTTGTCCAGCTTGGACCCCGCACCGATCCGGGTCTCGCCGATCGAGCCGCGGTCCAGAGTGCAGTTGGCACCGATCTCGACGTCGTCCTCGACCACGCATCCGCCCACTTGCGGAACCTTGACGTGCTCGCCCTCCTCGGAGACGTACCCGAATCCGTCCACCCCGATGCGCGTCCCGGCGTGCACGATCACGCGGTCGCCGAGGACGGATCCGGGGTAGACGGTCACGTTCGGGAAGAGCACGCACTTCCGCCCGATCACGACACCGTCTCCGACCGTGCTGTTTGCGCCGACCGTGCTCCCGCGTCCCACCACCGCTCCGGCGCCGATCACCGCGCCGGGCCCCACTCGCGCCGTCCCGCACACGTCCGCTTCCGGGTGGACGACCGCAGCGGCGTGCAACCCCGGCTCCGGGGGGGGTGGGGTGTGCATCACGCGCAGCAGGGTGACCATTGCGCGGTGCGCGTCCTGCACCACGATTCGGTCGCGCGGGCCCCCGGGCAGACCGCTCAGCGGTTCCGACACGAGGAGCGCGCGCCCTCCACAACCTTCCAGATCGCCGGCGTAGCGCCGGTCGCCCAGCAGCGCCAGGTCCTCGGGCCCGGCATCGTGAACAGGCGAGATGCGGCTGAAGGTCACGCGCGCGTCACCCAGCACTCTCCCTTCCGTCACTTCCGCCGCTTCGGCGAGGGTCAGCGCCCTCGCCCCGCGCGCACTCACCTTCGCGGGTGCCGCCGTACCGGAATCGGCAAGGAGGCCATGACGGACGTCATCGGCTCCCGTCCGCCGCCCCCTTCTCCTCCAGCCGGGTGAGAACCTCCTGCGTGAGGTTGAGCGACTCGTCGGCGGCCAGGATCGCGTTGGAATTGGCGTCGAGGATCAGCGCATAGCCAAGCTCCACGCGGATCTCCTCTATCACCGCGGTGATCTCGGCCATGATCGGCTGCAACAACTCGTCCTGGAGCTGCTGCGACTCGTTCTGAACCTCACGTTCCCGCATCGCGATCGCCGAGTTCTGGGCCGTAATCTGCTGCTCGAGCGCCTGGCGCGCCTCCGGGGTCATCGACATCTGCTGCTGCTGATACTCGGCGAGGAGCTGGTCCCGCGTGGCGGCAAGCGTCTGCAGCTCGGCGAGCCAGTTATTGTTGGCGCTTTCCAATCGATCGAAGGCGGCCTGGGAGGGCGGATACTGCGCCAACACCTCCTGGGCGTGGACGTACCCGATCTTGATTGCCTGGGCATCGACCGATGCCGTGAACAGGAGACTCAGCGCCACGGCCATGCCCAATCGATAGAATCTCATTGCGTCCGCTCCCTCCGGTGATTGATCTCTCCGCCTCCCGCACCTGCGGGTAACGGCGGTGTTGTGGTGATTGCCTTGCTCTAAAGATGGCCTATTGCGGCTCCAACTAGAAGTTGGGCCCCATCTTGAAGTGAAGTTGCCAGCCGGGCGCGGGCAGTCCGGTTGCCGGGTCCCGCTTGTCGAAGCCGTATGCGTAGTCGAGCCCCAGAGGACCGAACGGTGTCAGCAGCTGGACCCCGAATCCCGCGCCCCTGTACAGTCTCGAAGTATTGAGGTCACCGGGGCCCTGCCACAGGTTGCCGGCGTCGTAGAACATCGCTACCCCGATGTTCGAGCCGAACACGGCCGCGTATTCGGCGGTCGCCGAGAAATACGCGTTGCCCGTCCGGTCCACCTGGGCGATCCCGGCGTTGCGGTCGGGGAAGTAGCCGAACGGGGTGATCGAGGTCTCGTCATAGCCCCTGAGGGGCTCTCCGAACTGAACGCCGCCCAGCCAGAAGGACTCGAAGGGGAACCGCGAGGCGTCACCGAAGAGTGCGCCGCCGCGAACGGTGAGTCCCAGCGCGAACCGCGTGCCGCCGGAGATGCCGTCCCCCCCGCCGAGTTGGCCGAGCGGGATCCTCCACTGTGCCTGTCCGGTGTGCTTGATGAAGTTCCCCTGTCCCCCGAGCGGGCCCCCGTTCAGTGCCACGTTCCACGTCTGCATGGAGCCGGAGGTCGGGAAAAGGGGGTGGTTCATCGTATTCCGCGTGATCCCGACGGAGAAGGAGCTGAGGATCCCCGGGGGCAGCCCGAAGAGCGTTCGGTCCTGAGCGCTGTTGAACGCTTCGTAGCTGGTGCGGGAGAGCGAATACCCGAAGAAGACCCGGGTCTGCAGCGAGCTGAAGAAGGGCACGCCGAACTGGGTCGTGAATCCGGCCCGGCGGCGCCGTCCGGTGGCGAACTGGAAGAAGCGGTCGGTGGAGTTGTAGACGGAAAACGAACCGCTGATCGTCGACTGGAAGAGCGCCGGATCGGTAAGGCTGAGGGTGAAGCTGTTGATGTAGCGGCCGAAGTCCCATCGAATGCTCCCGGCCTTTCCCTGGCCCAGCAGGTTGGGCTGGTCGAATCCTATGAACCCGGACAGGCCCACTCCCCCACCCACCGCCGTGCCGAACGACATCGTTCCGGTCTGCTTCTCCACGACCGTGAAGATGATGTCGACGTCCCCGCTCACCGGGTCCGGCCGGATATCGGGCGCCGGCATCGGAGTCTCGAAGAAGCCGAGCGACTGGATATTCTGGTACGACTGGATGATGCGCGCCTGGCTGTACACGTCTCCCGGGAGGACGAAGATCTTCTCGCGTATCACCCGGTCGAAGGTGTAGTCGTTGCCCTGGATGATCACGTTGCGCACATACGCCTGCGGCCCCTCCTCGATCAGCAGCTGTGCGCGCACCGTGGGGAACCCGCCCACCTCCTCGCCGGTCGGCTCGTAGAAGGGATCGACCTGGGCGTACAGGTAGCCCTCGTTCGAATACAATTCGTGAACCCTCTGGGCGGCTTCCTGGAAATCGGTGAGATCGAAGACCTGTCCGGCTTCGTTCTCCGCCCCGCCCCGGCCGATGCCCAGCGCCGAGAGGATGCCTCCCGACTCGCTCTCGAAGTACTCCCGCAACATCTCCGCGTCGAATGCGTCGGCCCCGGTTATTTCCAGCTCGGCCAGCCGGTACTGCGGACCCTCATCCACCTGGATCTCGAGCCGCGCCTTCCCGGTCAGGGGATCCACGATCAGGGTGTCCCCGAGGACCTGGAAGTCCAGGTACCCCGAGCGGGAGTAGTGGGCCGGAAGGGATTCGAGGAGGTCGAGCTCGAAGTCGATGTCGTCGTAGTTGCCGGTGCGGAACCAGAAGAACCCCTCCGGCTTCGTCCTCATGGCACCGCGCAGCTCGTCGCCGGAGAATTGCGCGTTGCCGGCGAAGGTCACCTGTGCGATGGTGACGCGCTGTCCCTCTTCGACATCGATGACGACATCCACCTTGCCATCTTCGCCCGGCACCGGCTGCTCCCGCCTGCGGATCACCGCGAACGGCACCCCTTCGCGCCGCAGCTCCTCACGGATGAACGTCTCCGCCCGCAGAACGGAGTTGCGCGACAGCGGCGCGTTTTCGCGCAGCCCGACCTCATCGAACACCTTGCCCTGGGAGATGGTCTCCAGTCCGGTGATCCGTATGTACCGGGCCAACGGCCTCTCGACGATGTCGATGATCAGGACATTGCGCCCGCTGGACTCATCCAGTCTGAAGGCAACGTCCTCGTACAGCCCCGTAGCCCAGAGGTTCTTGATGGCCCGCTGGATGTCGATCCAGCTGTTGGTGGTGCCCGGCTGAATGCCCGCCTCCCCGATCACCTCCTCCTGCGTGAGACGCGCCATTCCACGAGCGACCAGCGAATCGATCCGCACCAGCGCGTCCTGCCCGGAAACCTGTCCGGCCAGCTGTACGGGCGCGGTGGCCGCCACAACGGCTGCGGCGGCGATCCATCGCGGCACCATGCGAAACGTTCGGCAATCCATCATGTCTTTGTTGGAGACGCGACGGCGATCGAAAGTTGCCCTCCGTCCTCCGACAGATCGACTTCGATCTCGTCGCCGGCGGTGAATTCCACCATGAGGATCTTCTCCGACAGCGGGTCCTCGAGGAACCTGCGGATGGCGCGCTTCAGGGGCCGGGCGCCATACCGTTCATCGTATCCGTGCGAGACGATGAAATCCACCGCCGCATCCGTGAGCACCAGAGTCATCTCGCTCCGCGCGAGCCGCTCCCTTACCTCGCCCAGCACGATGTGGACGATCTGGCCGATCTCGTCGCGGCTCAGCGGGTGGAAGACGATCGTGTCGTCCACCCGGTTCAGGAATTCGGGGTTGAAGACCCGATTGATCTCGTCGTTCACCTTGTCGCGGATGACCTGGTAGCTGGAGCTGTCGTCCCCGGCCTGGAAGCCGAGACCTCCCCTGGCGATGTTCCTCGCGCCCAGGTTCGAGGTCATGATGAGCACGGTGTTCTTGAAGTCGATCCTGCGCCCGTAGTTGTCGGTCAGGTGCCCTTCGTCGAGTACCTGCAGCAGGATGTTGAACACGTCCGGGTGCGCCTTCTCGATCTCGTCGAGAAGTACGACCGAGTAGGGACGCCGCCGCACGGCCTTGGTGAGCGCTCCGGAATCGTCGTACCCCACGTACCCGGGAGGCGCCCCGATCAGACGCGACACGGAGAACCTCTCCATGTACTCGCTCATGTCCACGCGGATCAGCGCCTCCTGGTCGGCGAACAGGAACTCCGCCAGCGCACGGGCCAGCTCGGTCTTGCCGACCCCGGTGGGGCCCGAGAAGATGAACGACCCGATCGGCCGGTTGGGGTCCTTCAATCCCGCACGGCTGCGCCGGATTGCGCGGGATATCGCCGTGATCGCCTCGTCCTGGCCGACCACGCGCTTGTGGAGTTCGTCCTCCATGTTCACCAGGCGCTCCGTCTCGGCCTCCCGGATGCGCGTGAGCGGGATGCCCGTCCAGCGGCTCACGATGAATGCGACGTCCTCCACGCTGATCTCGGGACGGAAGCGCCTGCGTTCCTCCTCCCACGCGGCCTTCTCCTCGCGGATCCGCTTCTGGATCTCGCGCTCTTCGTCCCTCAGCTGGGCGGCGCGCTCGAAGTCCTGGTCCCGGATCGCGTCCTCCTTGCGCTTGGCCACATCGGCCAGCTCGGACTTGAGGCCCTCCACCTCGGCGGGGGGCACCTGGCTGGCGATGCGGGCGCGCGCACCCGCCTCGTCGATGACGTCGATCGCCTTGTCCGGCAGGAACCGGTCGGTGATGTACCGGTCCGAAAGGCGCGAAGCCTGTGAGAGCGCATCGTCCGGAATCGTAACCTTGTGGTGGTCCTCGTAGTGCCCCCGGAGGCCGGCGAGGATCCTCACGGTCTCATCGACGGTCGGCGGATCGATCATCACCGGCTGGAAGCGTCGCTCGAGCGCGCCGTCCTTCTCGACGTACTTGCGGTACTCGTTCAGCGTCGAGGCGCCGATGCACCGCAGCTCCCCGCGCGCAAGCGCCGGCTTGAACATGTTCGAAGCGTCGATCGCGCCCTCCGCCGCCCCGGCCCCGACCAGCGTGTGCAGTTCGTCTATGAAGAGGATGACGTTGCGATTGTTGTGGATCTCGTTCATTACCGCCTTGAGCCGCTCCTCGAACTGGCCCCGGTACTTCGTGCCGGCGATCACCGCCGCCATGTCGAGCGCGAGGAGTCGATGGTCGGCAATGCTCTCCGTGACCTCGCCGCGGGCGACGAGCTGGGCCAGCCCTTCCACGATCGCGGTCTTCCCCACCCCGGGTTCGCCGATCAGAACGGGGTTGTTCTTTTTGCGGCGGCACAGGATCTCGGTCACGCGCTCGATCTCCTGCTCGCGCCCGATCGTGGGATCGAGTTCGCCGCGCCGGGCGAGTCCGGTCAGGTCGCGGCAGAAGTGGTCGAGGGCCGGCGTCTTGGACTTCTTGTCGCCCCGCGATGGCGTCGGCCCGGGCAGGGAGCCGCCGCCCGGACTGCTCCCCGTCGCCGCCGGGCCGCTCGAGCTGACGTCCGAGCCCAGCACCTTCAGGGTCTCCGAGCGAGCGTCCTCGACGGACACCCCCAGGGAATTCAGCACCTGGGCGGCGATACCCTTGCTCTCGCGCAGGAGTCCCAGGAGCAGGTGTTCGGTTCCCACATAGGAGTGGTTCAGTTCACGGGCCTCGGACATGGCGAACTCCAGCACCTTCTTCGCCGGGGAGGTGTACGGCAGTTCGCCGAGGGCGATGGTCGCCTTGCCCTGGCGGACCGACTCGGTCACCCGCTCATGGACCTGGTCGAGGTCCACGCTGAGGTTACCCAGCACGTGGGCGGCCACCCCTTCCCCTTCGCGGATCAGGCCCAGGAGGATGTGTTCGGTGCCCACATAGTCGTGCTGCAGCCGGATCGCCTCCTGGCGCGCCATGGAAAGGACCTTCCGCACCCGCTCGGTAAAGTTGAAATTGTAGTTCATTTCGGTCGGCCCTCCGACGCTTCCGTCCGGGGAAACCCGCCCACGGCCCTGTTCCAAATATTGGCCATCATCCCCCCGGACCGGAAGTGGGCGGATTCCCGGCGGCCAGCACCCTGCGCACGTATTCGGCTCGGTGGGCGCGCCGCTCCGGGGCGGTGAGCGCACGGCCCGCCGCCTCTTCGAGGTGCGCGGCCTGCGACAGTATCATGATCCTGTTCAGGGAATATACGCTGGGCGACGGCAGCAGTTGCAGGGACACTCCAAGCCGTACCCCCGACAGAAGGTTCATGAGTTCCTCATACTCGAGCGCCCTGGCGTAGCGCAGCAGGCCGTACGCGCGCCAGACCTTGTCCTCCGTCACCGGTCCCGCGTCGCGCAGCAGCACCTGCCGGGCCCGCCGCTCCTTTTCGAGCACGGTTGTCACGATCCGCGTGAGGTGCTCGACCAGGTCCTCCTCGCTCTGGCCCAGCGTCGTCTGGTTCGAGATCTGGAAGAAGTTGCCCACCACCTCCGAGCCCTCGCCATGGAGGCCCCGGAAGGTGAGGCCGACCTCGGAGATCCCCTGCAGCGCCTTCGCGATCTCCTTGGTCAGCACGAGCCCCGGCAAGTGCAGCAGCGCGGAGGCGCGCAGCCCCGTCCCCACGTTCGTGGGGCAACACGTCAAGTAGCCGAATTCGTGATGGTAGGCGAAGTGCAGGCCTCGGCCCAGCTCCTCGTCGAGCCTGTCCACCATGCTCCAGGCATCGGCCACGCGCAGCCCCCCCACCAGACCCTGCAGCCGCAAGTGATCCTCTTCGTTGATGAGCACGGAGACCGGTCCGTCGCCGGCGATCGCCACCGCCACTCCGCCGTCGGGGCCCGTACGGAGCCCGGCGATCTCCCTGGAGATGAGACGCCGTTCGAAGAGCACCTTGCGGGCCCGCTCGGACATCTCGGTCATGCGCAGAAGTACGGCGCGCCGCCGCATCGAAGTGTTTTCGAAGGCCCTGGCGACCGTCCGGCAGATTACCTCGCGCTGACCATCGCTGGCACTGCCAACGTATGGGTGGCCCTGCAGGTTCCTCGCCAGCCGCACCCGGGTGGACAGCACGATGTCCGCATCGGGGCCGTCCGCCTCCAGCCAGCCCAACCCGAAATCGAAGTTCGCCGCGGCGTCGTCCATCGCCTAGTCACTCGGCTCGTGTTCGCGAATCTCGTCACGCAGAAGGGCCGCGCGTTCGAAATCCTCAACCTCGATGGCTCGCCGCAGGCTTCTTCGCAGACCGTCCAGGCGCCGGTCGATCTCGGCCGCCTCGGGATCGGGAGGCAGGTAGACCTTCCCCACGTGCCGGCTGGATCCGTGAATCCGCTCCAGAAGGCGGCGCATGCTCGAATCGTAGGTCGTGAAGCAATGCGAACATCCGAGGCGTCCGGTGTTTCGGAAGTCTTCGAAGGTAAGGCCGCAGAAGGTGCAGGATCTGGACGGTTCGGACGGGGCCGGAGACCCCTTGGCCCCGAGCTGCGACAGGAATTTCGTGACGTCGAGTTCGGGCGGCGGGTCGGTGCTGATCCCCTTGGCGGCAGCGCAAGCCTTGCACAGATACTGGGTCGAGGATTCGTTGTTGACGACCTGTGTCCAGTGCACGACCGCGGGGTTGTTGCAGTCCGGCCCCTCGCATTCCCGCTGTGCCTCAGACATCTTCGAGCACGCCTCCAATCAGCCTAAGCACCCTCTCCGCCCTGGACGCCACTTCATGGTTGTGCGTAACGACCACCAGCGCAACCCGGTGCCGGTCCCTGAGTTCAAAGAGCACGTCCTGTACCTCTTCGCTGAGAGTCGCGTCCAGGTTTCCCGTGGGTTCGTCGGCAAGGACCACGAGGGGCCGGTTGACCAGGGCGCGCGCCACCGCTACCCGCTGCTGCTCCCCGCCCGACAGTTCCTGGGGCTTGTGTTCGAATCGATCCCCGAGGCCCACCTGGTGCAGGAGCTCGGCCGCCCTCTCGCCGGCCGCCGCCGGATCGTCGCCGCGGATCAGCGCCGGCATCATGGCGTTTTCGATCGCATTGAAGTCCGACAGCAGATGATGGAACTGGAAGACGAAGCCGATTCGGTCGTTTCGCAGGGCGGCGGCTCCGTGCTCGTCCAGCTCGGCGATGTCGGTGCCGCCGATCCGGACCGATCCGCCGGTGGGCCGGTCCAGGGCGCCGAGGAGGTGGAGCAGGGTGGACTTCCCGGAGCCGCTCGCGCCGATGATGGCCACCGCCTCGCCGTCTTCGACCCGCAGATCCAGCCCCCGGAGAATGCGCAGGTCCTGGCCGGCGACGGCCCGGTACGACCGCTCGAGTCCGCGGGCCTCGACCGCGGCGTGGCCGTTTGGCCCGTCCATCTCAGCCATGGCGAATCGCCTCCACCGGCTCCAGGGAGGCGGCCTGGCGCGCCGGATAGATGGTCGCCGCGATCGGAACGAGCAGGCTCAGCGACGCGATCCACACGATGTCCCAGACGGACAGGGCCACCGGCAGGCGGTCGACGAAGTAGATGTCCGGTTCAATGGGTATGAGGCCGTAGCGCTCGATCAGAAACGCGAGGGTCAGACCCAGCGTCATCCCGGCCGCGGTCCCGACGAATCCGATCCAGGAGCCGTGGAGCATGAACGCCCGCAGCGTGTCCTTCCGCGTAAGTCCCATCGCCTTGAGAATCCCGATCTCCCTGGTGCGGTTGACCACGACCATCGCAAGAGTGCCCGCGATGTTGAGCGCGGCGACGAGGACGATCAGCGACAGGATCAGCGCCATCCCCAGCTTCTCGAGCCGGAGAGCGGCGAAGAGCTGTGAGTTCGTCTCGGTCCAGGCTTCCACGTGGTAGGGCCACCCGCCGAGCGCCTCCCACACCGGGCCGGTGATGGCCTCGGCCTGCCACGGATCCTCCACGCGCAACCCGACGTACGAAGCCGTTCCCTTCTCCATCTGCAGCAGCCTCTGCAGGTCGCTGAGCGAAGCATACCCGTTGCGCATGTCGAAGTCGTACATGCCCGTCGAGAAGATCCCGGACGCCACCCAGTATTCCATCCGGAAATCCGGATCACCGTTGGGGCCGAGTCTGAGACTCTCCAGTACAATCACGAGGACCGTATCCCCCGGGAACACCCCCAGCCGGTTCGCCAGACCGCTTCCGAGCGCCACCGCCGGCAGTCCTCCCGGCTGGCGGACGATGGGAATGTGTCCCGCCCTCAGGCTGTCCTCCATCGGCGTGACGGAAGGGCCGCTGCTCGTCAGATCGGTGGCGTACAGGTCCATGATGTCCACGAAATCGCTGTCGATCCTGTTCAATCCGACTTTCGTCATGCCGATCGGCGCAGCGGCGACCACGCCGGGCACCCCTTCCGCCACCTCGACCACCCGCTCCCAGTCATCGAGCCGGAGCGAATTCCCCTCCTGCTGGATGAGGATGTGGGGGTAGGACCCCAGGATCTTCTCGCGCAGCTCGTTCTGCATTCCGGTCATCACCCCGATGACCACGATCAGCGCCGTGACCCCCAGCGCCACACCCCCCAGCGCGATCCAGCTGATGAACGACAGAAGCTGTCCGCGCTTGCGGGACGCGCGCAGCCGGCCGGCCAGGAACCAGGCGAAGCGGGTGCGCGAGGGGGTCCGCGGCCGGCCCATCATTCCGCTTCCCTGAGCGTCGGGAAGAGGATCACGTCGCGAATGGAGGCCCTGTCGGTGAGGAGCATCACCACGCGATCGATGCCGACGCCCACGCCGCCGGTGGGAGGCAGTCCGTACTCCAGCGCCCGGATGTAGTCCTCGTCGACCATCTGGGCTTCGGCATCGCCGGCCGCGCGGAGTGCCGCCTGGTCCTCGAAGCGGGCGCGCTGGGCGATGGGATCGTTGAGTTCGCTGAAGGCGTTGGCCAACTCCTCGCCCGCTGCGTAGAGCTCGAAGCGTTCCGCGAGGCCCGGGGCTCCGCGCTTCGGCTTGGCCAGCGGGCTCAGCTCCCGCGGGTGGTCCAGGACGAAGGTGGGCTGCACCAGGCCGGGTTGCACCAGTTCGCCGAACAGCTTGTCCATCAACTTGCCCCGTCCCGCGCCATCGAGGTCGTGCGCCCCCAGCCCCTCGGCCCGGCTGCGCAACTCCTCCACCGGCAGCTCCATTGGATCGGCGCCCAGCGCCCCGGCGAGCGCGTCCACGAAGGATATGCGGGTGAAGGGCCGCTCGAAGCTGATCGCCTCACCCTGGAAGGAGCACTCCGTGCTTCCGTTCGCGGCGTTGGCGAGCGATACGAACAGCCGCTCCACGAGATCCATCATCTCTTCGTAGTCGGCGAAGGCCTGGTAGAACTCCAGCATGGTGAACTCGGGGTTGTGGAAGCGGTCGATTCCCTCGTTGCGGAAGTCCTTCGAGATCTCGTAGACCCGGTCCAGGCCGCCCACGATGAGTCGCTTCAGGTAGAGTTCGTCCGCGATGCGGAGGTACAGGGTGCGATCCAGCGCGTTGTGGCGGGTGACGAAAGGCCGGGCCGAGGCGCCTCCGTAGATCGGCTGCAGCACCGGCGTTTCGACCTCCAGGAATCCCAGATCGTCGAGGAAGCGCCTAGCAGTGGCAACGACCACCGCCCGGGTACGGAACACCTGGCGCACACCTGGGTTGACCGCCAGATCGGCGTAGCGCTGGCGGTAACGGGTCTCGCGGTCGGAGAAGCCGGAGTACGTGCGGGAGCCGCCCGTCTCGGCGTCGACCTCCACCTTCCCCAGCGGAAGCGGGCGCAGCGACTTGGCAAGCAGCTCCATCCGGTCGGCGCGAACGGTCACCTGCCCCGCGCGGGTGCGGAAGAGGTGGCCCACCACCCCGATCCAGTCACCCAGATCGAAAAGATCCAGCAGCGCGTACGCTTCCGCCCCGAGGACGTTGCGTTTCAGGTAGACCTGCACGCGGCCGGTATGATCCTCCAGGTCGCCGAAAGTGCTGCCGCCGTGCGAGCGCAGCCCCACCAGGCGGCCGGCCCAGCTCCCCTGCGGGCTCTGTCCGTCCTCCACCGACCCGGCCGCTTCCAGCTCCTCGAAGGCCGCAACCGAAGGGGCGGCCCGGAGCGTTACGCCGAACGAGTAGGCGAAGGGCTCGATCCCCTGCGCCCGCAAGACCTCCAGTTTCTCCATCCGGGCCCTCATGACGCGGGACGGCTCCTCCGCCGGACGTCCGCTCATCCCGCGCGCGCCCCGCCGAACTTCTTGAGCCAGGCTTCGATGAACGGATCCAGCGCACCGTCCATTACGGCACCGACGTTTCCCGTTTTCGTCTCGGTGCGGTGATCGTTCACCATCGTGTACGGGGCGAAGACGTAGCTGCGAATCTGGTTTCCCCATCCGATCTCGGTCTTGGACGACTCCAGCGCCTGCCTTTCCCTTTCCTTCTCTTCCGTAGCCCGCTGGTAGAGCGCCGCCCTGAGCATCTTCATCGCGGTGGACCGGTTCTTGTGCTGTGACCGCTCCTGTTGGCATGAGACCACGATCCCCGTCGGGAGGTGTGTGATGCGAATCGCCGAATCCGTCTTGTTGACGTGCTGACCCCCCGCTCCGGATGCCCGGAAGGTATCGATGCGCAGATCCCCGTCGTCGATCTCGATCGCGATCTCCTCGTCCAGGACCGGGTAGACGAAGACGGAGGCGAAGGAGGTGTGCCGGCGGGATTGGGAGTCGAATGGCGAGATCCTTACGAGCCGGTGAATCCCCTTCTCCGCCTTGAGGTACCCGTAGGCGTGGTCCCCGGCAATCTCCAGCGTGACGCTCTTGATGCCGGCCTCCTCCGCGGGCTGGAGGTCGAGCACCCTGAGCGAGAACCCGCGCCGCTCGGCCCAGCGCATGTACATGCGCGACAGCATCTCGGCCCAATCCTGGGACTCGAGCCCCCCCGCGCCGGGGTGTATGGTGAGCATTGCCTCGCGGTGGTCGTCCTCGCCCTGCAGCATGGTACGAAGCTCCAGCCGGTCGACTGCCCCCCCGAGCGCGCCGATCTCGGTCCCCCATTCCCGTGCGAGATCGGCGTCCTCGTCCTCCCCCAGCAGTTCACCGAGTTCCGCGAGCTCCCCGGCCTTCGCGCGGAGCCCCCGCCAGGGCTCGACCCACGCCTTCAACCCGTTGGCCTCCGCGATCACGCGGCGCGCCTGCTCCCGGTCGTCCCAGAACCCCTGGCTGGCCATCTCCTCCTCGAGGACCGCAATCCGCTCGCTGCGCCCGGTGATGTCAAAGATACCCCCGAAGCTCCTCGATCCGCCGGATGGCGGACTGGAGGCGCTGAAGCTGTTCGTTGAGCTGTGCCATGGGTCGGGGCGCGGATCGCGCGGGTGGGTTTGAATGGGCAACGCGCAGGCCCGGAAGCGCGGCATCCGGACCTCACGAAAAATAGGTAAGGACTCCAGCGAGGTGAACAACCGGCGCGACTGGGGCCGCGTGAGGCGCGGTGGCGGTCCCGATCCCCGGACGCGCCGGCGGCCGCGATCCGGGGCACGGTCCCTATGGTACCGGGACCGTCACGACCAGACCCAGGTCCCCGGCCGGCGGGACGGCTGCCAACCGGGCCGTGATGAAGCCGTCGATGGCGCTGAGCAGGTGGTTGGCCGTGACGATCCAGAGTGCGCGGCGGGTGTCGCGGGCTCGGCGGTCGGTGTCCATGATCATCGTGAGGAAGTGATCGCGGTCGCCGGTGTTCGCGTCCCACTTCCAGAGCAGGGAGGGTCCGTAGCCGCGCTGGCGGTAGTATTCCACGGCCCGCGCATACCCCGTCGACCGCTCGGGGTTCGAAGCGTCCAGGTTGTAGATCTCCGCCGCCAGGGCCCAGACCGAGCCGTTGTAGGTGGCGGGGTCCGGCTCGGGCTGGAGGCCGTCGCGCAGGGGGTCCACGTCCCACGCTCCGGACGCGGCCCACTTCGACAGCCGCTCGTAGTACTCGAAGTCGCCGTCGCTCCGTGGCTGCGTACTGATTCCGATCCGCGCCCTCGTCCACGCGAAGTCGCGGTACGCGTTCCTGAGGTCTCGGGTGTCCGAGCGCGCGTCCAGGTAGAGGGCCACGAAGAGCACTTCGATCCCTGCGTACGCGATCCAGTGCCGCCTGCCCTGGCGGTACTGCGAGAGTCCGGGAAGGAGCAACGACGACAGGAAGGCCTCGCCCTGGCCGATCGGCCGCGCCGAACCTGCGAATCCCGCTCGCGCCAGCCCTGCATTCCGCGGGGCGACACCGCCGGACCCGTGGGCCGGGGTTGCGTCGATCGCCGCGAGGCCGACCCCGGACGTGAACACCGACCACAGGGCACCGGCACCCACCTGTGTCGACAGCGCGCCATCCGGCGAAAGCGGCTGGCTCGCGGTCCCGGCCCGGGCCGCCGGACCGGCCGCGGCCACAAGGGCGGCCAGCGGCAACGCGACGCGCCCCAGGAGCGCGGCACGTGAACTGTTGACGGTCCGGCCGGCAGTCGGTGGATGAATCCGCGCCGGCACGTGGAGCTAACTAGAACTCTACGCCGAAGGTGACGTGCAGGGGCTGGCTGCCACCGGACACGACCGAGCGGGTCAGCGACTTGGCCAGATGCAGGTGGAACCGATCGAAGCGGAACCCCAGGCCGACGGACGCCCCGTTGGTCTGATCCAGCTTGCCTCCCACGTACCCGGCCCGCACGTAGAAGAGATCCGCCGCGGAGAGGTTGAGCCCGGCGTAAAGCGAGGGCGAGCCCGGATCCCTGGCCCGGTCCTCCGTCTCCAACGTCAACCAGAGCGCAAGGCCGTCCTCTTCGAGGTGTCGCAGCACATCGTAGGCGACCGCGAAACGCATCCGTGTCGGAAGCGGATCGGACTGCTCCTCGTTGATAACCTGGAACTCGGTGCCCGCGTGGGCGATCATCAAGCCGAACCGGAGTGGAATGCGCCCGAATGGCTCGGCCTGAACTCCCGCGTCGATGGCGTAGGCCGAGCTGGTCGTGTCCAGGTCCGGGCACTGCCCCCGGCACGCTATTCTGAACTGGACCAGCTTCACGTTGACGCCCGCGTAGATTCTCCCGGGAAAGGCGGCGGCGTAGCTCATCAGGGCGGCCTGGTTGCGCACGGAGATGCTCCCGAGGACGTTGCCGAACTCGTCGCGCAGTTCCTGCCTCCCGATGTCAAGCAGAAGGTAGGAGGCGCCGAAGGTCCCCACCCGCTCCCACGGCAGCACCACGCTCACGGCGGTCGCGTCTCCGGCGAGCTGGCTCCCCCGGTAGACGAGCAGGGTGCGCCGCCGCTGCTGCGCCAGACCCGCGGGATTCCAGAATGCGGCTTCCTCGGTGGCGAGCGCGGTCATTGCCCGGCCCAGGCCGACCCCCTGAGCCCCGACCGGAAGCAGGAGAAAGAGCGCGCCCTCCCCGGCTCCCGTCTCGTCACCGATCTCCTGGGCACGCAGCACGCCGGGCGCCAGGCCCAGTGACATCAGCGACAGGAAGCAGGCCGCACGCGAGACCGCTTCAGGCACTCTCATCGGGCACCGTATAGCCGAATGTCATCAGTCCCTCCCGTTTTCGTCGCCAGCCGTCCCAGACCTTCACCCAAAGATCCAGATACACACGCCGTCTCATAAAATGCTCGATTTTGCGTCGCGAGGCACCCCCCACGCCCCTGATCCAGAGTCTTATAAACAGAAGACGCAGCC
>VXLT01000220.1 GCA_009841475.1 Gemmatimonadota bacterium | reverse complement strand
TTGCTCGCCCCGTCCGCCGCCCTCCGGGTTTTCGGGGTGCCCGGGGGGTGTGCTCAGTGCCTCTCGCCCCCCGGGCCGGGCGCGGGGGAGATTTTCCTCGCGCAGCTGGACCGGGAAGACCCCCAACTCGTCATGACCGCAGTCCGCCAGCTCGCGCGGCTGAGCCACGCCGACACCCCCATCCCCGCACTGCTCGCCGCCCTCGCGCGCTTCACGGCCCGGGAGCGCGAGACCGAACGGGACGTACGGGTCGCGATTCTGGACGCAATCGGAGCCGTGGGCGGGTTCTCCAGCGACGATCTCGCCCCGTACCTCACCGACTTCGACCCTGTCGTGGCCGAACGTGCGGCCATCCTGCTGAACGCGAGTGGTGGAGCCGGGAGGGGCGGCGATGTGTACCAGGCCGCGCCCGAACCACTCCCCCGCACCCCACCCCCCACCGCCGCGCGGCTTGCTGAACTCGAACGCTCCGCCGTCGTACTCAGCATGGCCGGTCTCGGCGACATCGTGATCGCGCTCCGTCCCGACCTCGCCGCCACGAACGCCGACCGTTTCGCCCGGCTGGCCGCCGAAGGCTATCTGGACGGGCTCACTTTCCAGCGCGTCGAGCCCAACTTCGTCATCCAGGGCGGCAGCCCGAACGCCAACGAATACTCGGGCGACGGCCCCTACAGCCGCGACGAGATCAGCGACCATCCCCACTGGCGCGGCACCGTCGGCCTCTCCACGCGCGGCCGCGACACCGGTGACGGCCAGATCTTCGTCAATCTGGCGGACAACCTGCGCCTCGACTTCAACTACACCATCCACGGGGTGGTGGTGGAGGGGATGGAGGTGGTGGACGCGGTTCAGGAGGGGGCCGTGATCGAGAGGGCCAGGGTGGTGCGCCGGTGAAGGCACGCGCTCGCGCCCGCGCACATACCGCGTTTAATAGATTGGCAGGCCAGAAATGTAAAGCTGCCTTTACATCCAGTAATGCCCTGCTTACATCTTGGCCGCATGTATTGGTTTGTGCCCTCTTGACTTCCACCCTCATCGCATGCCAGCCCCCGACCCACGACATCGCCCGCCGCGTGGAGATCGTGCGCACCGGGTACGGTGTCCCCCACATCCTCGCCGAGGATCTCGAGGCGATGGGATTCGGACTCGGCTACGTCCAGTCGGAGGACTACAGCGCCTCCATCGCCGTCGCGATGGTCTCCAGCCGGGGCACCCTCGCCCGCCATCTGGGCGGCAACGAACTGAACGCCGACTTTGCCGCGCGCGAGTCGCACGCAGGCGCCGTCGCCGCCTTCGACCGGCTCGATCCCCGCGCCCAGGCCGTCTACAGCGGCTTCGCGGAAGGGGTCAATCACTACATCCGGCTGCACCCGCGCGAGTTCCCTACCTGGGTCGTGCCCGACTTCACCGGCCCCGACGCCCTCGCCCGCGATGTCCAGACCTGGAGCCGCGGAGACGCCGCTCGCTTCCGGCGCAACCTGGCCACTCGCACCGAGTCGGCCGTGACGGCCTCCGCCGCCGCGCCCGCACCCGATCCCCGCCGGACTCCGGACCCGGTTGCCCGCGCGCGCGCCCGGCAACCCGGTCCCTCCACGCCGTCCTTCCTCCTCGACGGCTCCAACGCGTGGGCCTTCCACGGCTCCCGCACTTCATCCGGCCACACCATCCTCCTGCGCAACCCGCACCTGAGCTGGGGCGGCGGCGACCTTCTCGCCCGGCCTTCCGGATCCACCTATTACGAGGCACACGTCCGCGTCCCCGGCGTCGTCGACTTCTACGGCGACTTCCGCATCGGGACCGCCTTCGGCATCATCGGCGGCTTCAACCCCCGGCTCGGGTGGGCCACGACCAACAACTCTCCGCGCCTGTCCCAGGTCTACCGCCTCCGGGCCCATCCCGAGCTGGAGGACCACGCGCTCCTCGACGGCCGGCCCCTGCCTCTGGAGCGGCGCGACGCCACCGTCGGCTACCTCACCGAAACCGGCGACACCGCCACCGAGACCCGCACGTCCTGGCACACCCCGCACGGTCCGGTCATCCACCGAACCGAGGACGACGTCTACATCATCAAGGACCCCAGGGACGGCGAGTTCCGGCGTGGCGAGCAGTTCCTGCGGATGATGATGGCGGACGACCTCGCCGAGTGGCTCGGCGTGATGCGCATGCGCGCCCACCCCACGTCCAACTTCACCTACGCCGACGCTGACGGGAACATCGCGCACTACTACAATGCCCGGCTTCCGTTGCTCCCCCACGCGGTCACCGGCGACACGGCCGCGCTCGCCGCATCGTCCGCCGACATCTGGTCGGACCTCGTCGCCTGGGAGGACCTGCCCCTCTACCTCAATCCGCCCGGCGGCTATGTCCAGCAGGCCAACGACACCCCCGACTACACCAACCTCAACGTGCCGCTGGACCGCGACACGGTCCCGCCCAATCTGCCCGAGCCGCGGCTGAGGCTCAGGAGCCAGCTGTCGCTGGAGCTGGCGGCGCGCGGGAGAGTTGCCGAGGCCGGCCAGCCTGCCGGCAACCCCGGAGTCGCGCCCGCCGCACAGGCCGCGGTTGCCGCCGAACCCCTCCGACGGGCCGGGCGCGCGGAAACCGCGGAACCCGGTGCCGCCGCGGACCCCGCTCCGGCCCCCCGCCCCCCGGTGGGTTATAGACAACAGAGAGCCAACGGGAAAAAAGGCGGGATGAGTTGGGGGGGGGGGGGGGGATAAATTGTGGGGGGGGGG
>VXLT01000031.1 GCA_009841475.1 Gemmatimonadota bacterium | reverse complement strand
GGAGGGGGCACCTGGGGCTGGGGTCAGGGTCGATAAGGGATTCGGGCCAGCGTCACGAGAATTTTCCCGATCGGTAAAATTTTTCCCGATCGGTAAAATCCCCAGGACGCATCCAGGAAAACAGGCACAGCTGCGCGAACCGGTCTACGGATCCCGGGAATCATCTCCGTCTCCCAGCCCGGCCAACGCGAGCAGCCGAAGCGCATTCGTTGAAGTGGTGATCCCGTCACGCAGCCTGTAGTCAAAGGTGAGTTCGGCGTCTCCGCCCTCGAAAGACTCCGTGAAGTGGACGGCGGTTGCCCGCTCGGCAAGGTCGTCGGCGTCGGCGAGGGTGAGGTCGTGCGTGGTCACGGCGCCGATCGCGCCGGTGGTGAGGAGCTTGCGCAGCACCGTGCGGGCCGCGATGCGCCGCTCGGCGCTATTGGTTCCCTGCAGGATCTCGTCGAGGAGGTAGAGGGTGCGGGGCCGGGGGCCGCCGGCCGCGTCCACCACGCGCTTGAGGCGCTGGAGTCCGGCCAGGAAATAGGAGACACCGTCGGCGAGCGAGTCCTCGATGTGTATGCTGGTCATGACGCGGAGCGGGGGCATCCGTAGCTCCGCGGCGCAGACGGGGCCGCCGGCCTGGGCCAGCACCGCGTTCAGTCCGGTTGCGCGGAGCAGGGTCGACTTGCCGGACATGTTGGAACCGGTCACGAGCAGGAAGGAGCGCGCTGGACCGATTTCGACGTCGTTGTGGACGCACTCCTGCGGTGGCAGGAGGGGGTGGCCAAGGGCGCGGGCCCGCAGCGTGGCGGCGTCCGGGTCGAGCGTGGGCATCGTCCAGCCGGGATTGTCGGCAGCCAGCGCGGCGAGGGCGGCCAGAGCCTCCGCCTCCCCCACCGCCTCCAGCCACCCCCTCACACGGCGGCCCGACCGCGCCTTCCACCGCTCCAGCCCGGCCAGCACACGCACGTCCCAGAAGAACATCAGCGCGAGCGGAATGTGGACGAGCGGCGACCTTCTGGCCTCGGCCATGTCGAGGAGGCGGCGCAGAGCGGTGATCTCCTCGGGTGCGGTGCGTCGCTCGGCGGCCGGACCTGGCCTGGGACCGCTCGCGCGCCCGGCGTCGGCCGGCGGACCAGCGCCGACCCGCTCGCGGAGGGCCGCCAGGTAGCGCGACTCGAGCGGAGCGCCGCGAAGATGGCCGAGAATGGGGGAATAGCGCCGCACCCCGGATTCGCCGTCATCCGCCTCGTCGAAGACGGCGTGGATCGCGCGCCATCGCGGCACGAGCACCACCGCCGAGATCAGGAGCGGCCAAACCAGCGCCGGGATGGGTACCATGCCCAGGGAATAGAGGGTGATCGCGGCCGCGTTGATCGGCGGGAGCACCAGGCTGGCGGCGCGGAGCCAGCGGTGTTTCGGCAGCCAGGGGTCGCCTTCGGCCCAGCGGAGAAAGGAGTCTTCGGGCGTCTCCGGCGTGACGGGTGCGGGCCGCGTCCCGGTCGGAGGGGGCCCGTGGCGCGTCGCGGCGGGAGCGGGCGCGAGCCGCCTCGTAGCGGGAGTGGGCGCGAGGCGCGTCGCCGCAGGAATGGCCGCCAGACGCGTCTCCGCCGCGAGCCCATCCCGAAAGTCGAATGCCCCGGCCATCTCGCTGACCGCATCCTGGCGTAGCGCGACCGTCTTCGGGTCCGCGCCGCCGAGCAGCCACTCCTGCAGCGTTCGCCAACCAGGGGGCGTCCCGCATACGCCGGTAAGGTGCAGGAGCGACGCGTGGCCGTACAGGTCGAGGTCGTCCGCGTAGTCGTGGTCACGCGGTGCGGCGAGGCCGGGCACCGATGGCGTGATCGGCCACGGCCGCAGTTCCGGCCACGACCGCGCGATGCGGGCGCTCCCCTCCCGGTTGAAGCCGGCCATGAGCTCCGCGCGGCGCATGCGCAGCCGGGCCGCCTGCTGCCGCGCGACAAACACGACGAAGAGCGCCGCCGCCGCGGCCAGCAGCAACCACGCCGGCGTGCCGCTTCCCGAAGCGAAGAGCCACCAGGCGCCCAGGGTGGAAGCCGTGAAGAGGGCCAGTCGCAGGCGGCCGTAGAGCCGAACCGTGCGCTGCTGGTCGGTGGCCTCCCGGTCGAAGCGGTCAGCCCGTTCCGCGTAGACGGCTGCGGGTGGCGCGTTGGTGCGGCTCCGTTCACGTTGCATGGATGAAACTAAGCACTTCACGGGTGACGGCCGGGCTGGCGGCGGTCTTCGCATCCACCGCCTGCGGGCCTCCGATCTCCGAGGCGGAAGCGCGCGCCCGCGTCGACGCCATCTTCGCCGACTATGCCAGCCCATCCGGCCCCGGCTGCTCCCTCGGCGTGATCCGGGACGGCGACCTCGTCCTGGCCGCCGGCTACGGCAGCGCGGACCTCGACCACGGCATCGCGAACGGCCCGGAGACCGTCTTCCGCATCGCATCCGTCTCCAAGCAGGTCACGGCCGGCGCGATCGCGCTGCTGGCGGTGCGCGGCGAGCTGGACCTCGACGCCCCGGTTCAGCGATACATCCCCGAATTCCCCGACTACCCCGACCCGCCCACCGTGCGGCACCTGGTCCACCACACCTCCGGCGTGCGGGAGTACCTGACAATCGTGTCGCTGGCCGGGTACCGCGACGACGACTCCTACGGCAACCCCGAGGCCCTCGCCGCGATCACCCGCCAGCGTGAACTCGTGTTCCCGCCCGGCGACCGACAACAGTACAGCAACTCCGGCTACATCCTCCTCGGCGAAATCGTGGCCCGCGTCTCCGGCCGAAGCCTGCGCGACTTTGCCGAGGCAAACTTTTTCGGCCCGCTGGGGATGACCCAAACCCACTTCCACGACGACCACAACGAGATCGTGCCGAACCGCGCGACGGGCTATGCCCCGATGCGGCCCGGCAGCACCGATGGCGACCGAGCGCCAACCGATGACACCCGGCCAGGCGAGTCGGGCGGCATCTTCGAGATCAGCGTGACAACCCTCGACGTGGTCGGGGACGGCGGCGTCTTCACCTCGGTCGAGGACTGGGTCGCGTGGGACCGCAATCTCTCCGAGGGGACCGTCGGCGGCACCGAGTGGGTGGCGCTCATGCACCAGCGCGGCGTGCTGAATTCGGGCGACACGATTCCCTACGCGTTCGGCCTCTCCCACGGCGAGCACGGCGGCCTCGCGACGGTCGGGCACACCGGCTCCTGGGTCGGGTACCGGACGGCGATGTCCCGGTATCCCGAGACGGGCCGTTCCTTCGTCGCGTTCTGCAACCGCTCCAGGATCAATCCCGGGCGGCTCATCGAAAGTGTCGCGGAGGTCTACCTGGAGGAACGGATGGCGCCTGCGGCGCAGGAGGAGGCGCCGGAAGGGGCGGATGCCGCCGCGGAGGAGGACGCGCCGGAGGCCGAGCCGTCCGCCGCGCCGCCGGAGCCCGTGGAAGAGCCGGCTCCCCCTGAACCCGAAAGCGCCATCCCTGCCCGCGCCCGCTACGCCGGCTCCTTCTACAGCCCGGAGCTGGCGGCCACCTACCGCATTGTGGAAGACGGCGCCTCCGGGCTCACCCTGCACGTGGGCCGAAGCGAGCCGGCGAGTCTTCTCGCGGCCGCGGACGGCGTCCTGACCACCGAGTGGGGGATGACCCTGCGCTTCTCGGACCTGGTGGAGGGTCGATACCGGGCGATTCTGCTGGATGCGGGGCGGGTCAGGAATCTACGGTTCAGCCGGAATTGATCGTCATACGATAAACCCATAGATTCAATATGGGTAATGAGCATGAACAGTCATCGTACCTTCCTACACCGGCACCCGGTCTTCACGGCACGCGATCTGGCCCTGCACATGGCGTCGCGCGGTGCCGTGGGACCCAGAACCCAGGAAGCGTTCCTCGCCTACTACCGCAAGACCCGGCGGCTGGCCCGGATTCGCCGCGGCCTGTATGCGGTGGTTCCCCCGGGGGCCGACCCGAAGTCCCAGCCGATTAACCCCTATCTGATCGCCGCCAGATTGACGCAAGACGCACTGCTTTCCCATCACACGGCCCTCGAATACCACGGACGGGCACATTCGGTGTGGCAACACTTCGTCTACTCGGCATCGCAGCCCCTTCGTCCCGTCACGTTCCGATCGCATCTGTTTCGCGGAGTGAGGTTTCCGCGTCCGCTGCTGCGTTGCGGCAATCAGTTCCATTCGACACTGGAATCGGAGGAGGAGGGTCTGCCGATCCGCGTGACCAGTCTTGAACGCACGCTCGTGGATGTCCTGCACCGACCGGACCTTGGGGGCGGCTGGGAGGAGGTTTGGCGATCGCTGGAGTCGATCGAGTTCTTCGACCTGGACGTGGTGGTGGCGTACGCGCTCATGCTGGAAAACGCGACCACCGCGGCGAAGGTGGGGTTCTTTCTCGAACAGCATCGCACCGAGCTGATGGTCGACGACGGCTACCTTGATCGACTGCGCTGCCACCGACCCCGGCAACCACACTACATGGACCGGACCAGTCGGCAACCTGGACGCCTCGTGGCCGAATGGAATCTCATGGTTCCCGATGACGTGCTGGCGCGGTCCTGGGAAGAGGTTTCGTGAGGACGTCCGTCGAGAGACTTGAGGCGGAGTCCCGAGCGACCGGCTTCAGGGTGGAGATGCTGGAGAAGGTAGCACGGCTGATGGGTGTCCTTGAGGGCGTGCGTGCTCATCCCTTCCTGCGGGACAGGCTGGCTCTAAAGGGGGGCACGGCCCTCAACCTGTTCATCTTCGATGTTCCCAGGCTCTCGATCGATATCGACCTCAACTACTTGGGGACCGGGGACCGGGAACAGATGATGGATGAGCGTCCCAAGGTGGAGCGCGCTCTTGAGGCGGTGTTCAGTCGCGAAAACCTGCAGGTACGGGCAATGCCCGTGGAGCACGCGGGCGGCAAGTGGTGGCTGCGCTATGAGAGTTCCCGCGGCAGGGGTGGTGCGTTGGAAGTGGACGTCAACTTCATGTATCGGCTTCCTCTCTGGCAGCCCCGGAGGCTGGACTCGCGCCTCGTGGGACGTTGGCGGGTGAAGGACGTTCTCGTGATGGACATCCACGAACTTGTCGCCGGGAAACTGTGCGCATTGTTGGCCCGCCAGCGCGCCAGGGATCTCTTCGACAGCCACCAGTTGCTGTCGTTGGACGGCCTCGACCCCGCAAGACTGAGAATCGCATTTGTCGTCTACGGAGCCATGAGCCGCAGGGACTGGCGCCAAGTGTCGATCGAGGACGTGGGCATGGACCCGGCGGAACTGGCGAACCAACTTCTTCCGGTACTGCGTCACGGAGCCTTGAAGGGAACTGCCGAAACGGCGAAGTACGGTCCGATGCTGGTCGAGGGCTGCCAGCGGCTGCTGTCGGTCGTTCTGCCGTTGACCGATAAAGAGCGCGCCTTTCTGGACCTTCTCCTGGACCGAGGCCAGGTTGACGCCTCCCTCCTGACGTCCGATGAAAGCCTTCGGGAGCGCGTTCGCGGTCAACTACTCCTGCGGTGGAAGTCATTGAATGTCCGGCGCCGCGCCGGGTCAGGAGCCCGGATGGCTGCGCCCGTGAGGCGGCGCCCGTGAAGGACGCGTCATCCGCTGCACGGGGTTCTGCCCCGGACGACCCCCCGCCGCTGGCCATCCAGGTCGACCACATGCGCTGTGCCGGCAACGCCATGTGCCTGGCTCTTGCCCCCGGCGTCTTCGCGCACAACCATTGGCGGCAGTCCGAGGTGGTCGACCCCGAGGGAGACGCGCTGGAAGACGTTCTCGAGGCGGCAGGAAACTGTCCCACCTCCGCGATCACAGTCAGCGATGCATCGACCGGTGAGGTGCTCTTTCCGTGACCGTCCTCGACTTCGCACGCCGCAAACAGGCCGGCGAGCCGATCGTGATGATCACCGCCTACGATGCGCTTTTCGCCGGGCTGGTGGACGCGGCGGGCGTGGACGCGATCCTCGTAGGCGACTCGGTGGCCACGGCCCTGGGGGGCGAAGAAACGACCCTCTCCGCCACCGTCGAGCAGATGATCTATCACGGGCGCATGGTGCGGCGTGGTGCCCGGCGCGCGCTCGTCGTCGTGGACATGCCGTTCATGAGCTACCAGGTGTCGGCGGAGGACGCAGTAAGGAACGGGGGGCGCATCCTCAAGGAAACAGGGGCTGGCGCGGTCAAGCTGGAGGGAGGGGCCGAGGTCGCTCCCGCGGTCGAGGCGCTGGTGACGGCGGGCGTCCCGGTGATGGGGCATCTCGGCTTCACGCCGCAGGCAGTCCACCAGCTCGGGGGTCCCCGGCAGCAGGCACGGGACCACAGCGCACTGGAAACGCTCATCCGCGACGCCCGCGCGCTCGAGAAGGCGGGCGCCTTCGCGGTCGTGCTGTCGACGATGCCGGGACGCATTGCGCAGAAGGTCACCCACGTGCTCGCAATCCCCACGATCGGCTTCGGCGCGGGCCCGCTCTGCGACGGGCAGGTGCTGGTTCTGACCGACATGCTGGGGCTGAGCGGCGGGGACGGAGCCGCGGGCGCGAAGCGGTACGCCGAACTGGGGGCCGAGGTGCGCGAGGCGGTCGCGCGGTACGCGCAGGAGGTGCGGGGCGGGCCATAAGGCGGTGGTCGCGTGCTACCGCCCCTTCACCGCCGCGATCCTCTCCTCGGCCATCCAGTCGGCCGCCCGGGCCGTACTGATCCCCAACTCGTCGGCCATCGCGATCACCTGCAGCGTCTGATCGTAGATGTTGGCCACCTTGGAGTACACCGTGAAGTCCTCGGTCGCGCGGCCGTTCACCTCTTCCTGGGAGCGGATGAGGCCGCCCGCGTTGACCAGGAAGTCGGGTCCGTACACGATCCCCCGTGCCTTCAGCTCGTCCCCGTGGCGGTCCTCGGCCAGCGCGTTGTTGGCGCCGCCGGCGACCGCAGGACAGCGCAGTCGCGGGATCGTATCGTCGTTGATCACGGCGCCGATCGAGTTCGGTGAGAACACGTCGCACTCGACGCCGTAGATGTCTTCCGGCGCAACCACTTCGGCCCCCAGCTCGCTGGCCGCCCTCGCCAGGACCGGCTCGTAGATGTCGGTCACGGTCAGCCGCGCGCCCGCCTCATGGCAGAAGCTCGCCAGAGCGAATCCAACATTGCCGAGCCCCTGGATCGCGATGTGGCGTCCCCCGATCGAGTCGCTCCCGTTCGTCGCCTTGAGCACCGCACGGATTCCGCAGCTGACCCCGTACGCGGTCGTTCGCGAGGGGTCTCCCGCGCCGCCTGCGGACTCGTTCACGCAGGACACGTGCCGGGTCGCGCCCCGGATCACCGCCATGTCGTGCGAATTGGTGCCGATGTCCTGTCCGGCTATGTACTCGCCCGCCATCGTCTCGATGAATCTGCCCATGGCACGGAGCAGCGCCGGGTTCTTGTCGGTTCTGGCGTCACCGATGACGACGGACTTCCCGCCGCCCAGGTCGACGCCGCTGATCGCTGCCTTGTAGGTCATGCCGCGGGCCAGACGCAGCACGTCGTTCAGGGCCTCTTCCTCGGTGGGGTAGGGAAGCATGCGGATCCCGCCCAGTGCCGGGCCCAGGGTCGTGTCGTGTATCGCGATGATCGCTCGGAGTCCCGAGTCGTTGTCGTTGCAGAAAACCAGCTTTTCGTAGTCGTGTTCGCCCATCAGCGGAAACACTGTCATAGGCTTGCCGCGTCTCCTTTCATGGTTCGTCTCTCTCTTTCTGCTTCTTCGGGTGGTTGCTGGCCGGCGCCGCAGGGGAACCGGCCGCGCCGGGAAAGATAATCCCATTGGCTTTCGACTGCCGCCCGGGGCGCTTGCGGGCACGCCACCGCCGCCCTACGGTACCCCCTTGGGGAATCTGCAATCCACGGCCGGACGACCGGAGCCGCCGTCCGCGCCTTCCCAAGGAGGTCCCATGCCCTGCCACCCGCGCGCACCAGGCCAAACCGACTCCGCTCGCCGACATTGTAATGTCAACATTACGAAATGTCGTGTTCTCATTACATTTCTGGGGCTTCTGGCCGTGGGAGCCGCCACCCGGCCGCTCGCAGCGCTGCAGGAGCAGGAGGAGGTCGATCCGGTTGCAATGCTGGTCGAGCGCCTCACCCTCGACGAGTACAAGGCGACGCTGAAGGGGCTGACGCAGTTCGGCGACCGCCGCCAGGGCACGCAGCGCAACCGCGACGCGGTCGACTGGATCGAGGCCTGGCTACAGGAATCCGGCTGCACGAACACGGAGCGCGTCCACTACGTGTATGCGCCGCGACGGTTCGCCGACCCGCCGCGCCGCCAGCCGGCTCAGGCCCAGGGCGCCGCCCGCCGCCCTCCTCCCCGCGTGCAGGCCGAGGACCTGACGACGGCGACCGGAGGCCTGGTGGGACGCCGAGGACGCGGCTCCGGCGGCAGCACCATCTTCGGTTACCGGGGCCGCACCGGCGTCAACCGCGGCCTCATGGCGCAGCCCGACGAGCGGATCCGCGAGCTTAACCGCGAGGAGCCGGTCGATGGCGACCGCTCCCAGGTCTACTGCACCAAGGTCGGCACCACGCACCCCGACGAGATGTATATCCTGGGCGCGCATATGGACGGCCACGGCGTCAACGAGGCGGTGGACGACGACGGCTCCGGCACGGCGCTGGTCATGGAGCTGGCCCGCATCTTCAGCTCGCCGGACGTGCAGACCGAGCGCTCGATCCGCTTCATCCTGTGGAACAACGAGGAGACGGGGCTGAACGGCGCGCGGGCGTACGTGGAGCAGCGCCAGGAGCTGCAGGGCGTCGAGGATCCTCCGGGCTCCGGCCAGTTTCCCGAGCCGCGCTGGCTGGGGATGATCCAGCACGACATGATGCTGTGGGATCACGGTGCGCCGGGTCCGGACGGGCGGGTCAGCCGCAACCAGCGTCCGGAGGCCGACGTCAACATCGAATTCCAGTGGAACTCGGAGATGGTCCGGGAGTCGATGGACCTGGCGTTCCACTTCAAGTTCGCAAACGCGCGCTACGCCACCGACTACCCGGCGACGGTCGGCCCGCACATGACCAACACCGATTCCACGCCCTTCATGAACCTCGTTGCGGCGATCAGCCTGCGGGAGAATGAACGGGGGGCGCAGGTGGGGGCCGGCTGGAATCCGAACTGGCACCAGCCCACCGACGTGTGGACCACCTACACGGATGACGACTTCCGGCTTGGGCTGAATGCGGCGCAGACGACGCTGGCGGCGATCGCGCAGTTGACGGGGGCGAGCGTGGGGCGGTAGGGGGGTTCGCCGTTGTCGCTGCGGCGTGCCAGTGTGGCGGCTACGCGCCGGGACCGGGACCGTCAGCCCCTCAGCCGCGCGATCTCCGCCTCCGCCGCGATGTAGCCGAACCCCGCCCAGCCGGAGCCCTCCAGAATCCGGCGGAACATCTCCTCCGCCTGCTCCGCACGCCCGTTGTAGAGGTGCCAGTTGGCGACCCCGTACGCGATCGCCACGCCGGCGGGGTCCTCGGTCTCCGGATCCCACAGCTCGTCGGCTTCGATCTCCCCCTTGTACATCAGGAGGAGGCGGTGATAGCTCGTGTTCTCGATCACGTCCAGTTCCGCGGTGACCGGCTCCAGCACCGCCGCGGCCTCCTCGTCGCGGCCCAGGCGGCGAAGCGCCATGTACCACCAGTGCGAGATCGCGACGAGCTGGTCGGGGTTGGTGGTCACGGCGAAGTAGTCTTCGTATGACTGGAGTGCGGTCTCGAAGTCGCCCTTGAGGTAGTGGGCGAGGGCGAGGTGGTAGTGGATGTTCGACTGCAGCGTGCTCGTGGGGATGCCGCGTTCGTTTGGCTGGCCGTCCGGTTCGATCTCGTCCGGCTGCCCCTCGACGAGCCCGGCGGCGTGCGTCAGGTCCGCGATGGCCCGGTCGAATTCGCGCACGCTGATCCGGCGGTGCCCGCGGTGGCGGTACATGCGTGCGTCCCCGGGGTGCTTGCGGATGCCCTCGGAGAAGACTTCGATCGCGTCACGGTACCTGCCGGTGTAGCCGATGCGGCGGCCGAGCCAGATGATGGCGTCGGCGTCGTCCGGGTCGGCGTCGTAGTTGGCCCGGGCGGTGGCGATGTCGTCGGCCTGCCGGGCCGCCACTTCGTCCGGTCTCGGTGCGGGGTAGAGCGGCTCGCCCAGGAGGGAGAAGGCTTCGGCGCCCTCGGGCAGCGCCGGAGTAACGGCGGTGGCGGGCGTCCCGGCCGGGGCGGCATCGCTCGAGCCGCTGTCGGCAGGACCACACGCCGTGACGAGTGGGGCGAGGAATGTGGTGGTGAGGAGGCAGGTGCGGTGCATGTGGATACCGAGGGCCGGGGGAGGATGGGGTGCGTGGTGAACAAGGTTCGCGCCCGGGCTGGCGGGGTCAACCGGGGAAGTCGCCTTGGCATCGACCGAGCGTCCGGAGACCGGATCGAAGGTGCGAACACCGGCCCGCGGGGGCCCGGCATCGTCCGATGGTCTGTCCAACGGGCCGACCGCTTTGCGCCCGCAACACTGAGCGGGTACACTTCCCACCGTGACCGGGTCGCCCCCTTTGGCAAGGAGCCGTGCAGAATGTCGATTGCGAAGCTGACCAGAGTCTCCCTCGTTACAGGAGCGTTTGCCCTTCCGGGGATGCTCGGCGTGGCCATCGCCGCGCCCCCCCTCGCCGCCCAGGCGAACGGCTCCGCCAACGGCACCGCCGCCCAGGACGAAGTCACCTTCAGCCGCGACATCGCGCCGATCCTGCAGCGTTCCTGCGTGCGCTGTCACCGCGACGGCGGCGTGGCGCCGATGTCGCTGGTCGAGTTCGACGAGGTGAAGGAGTACGCGAGCCAGGTCGTCCGCCGCACCGGGATCCGCGATCGCGCCGGGGCCATGCCGCCCTGGTACGTCGAGAAGGACATCGGGATCCAGCATTTCAAGGACGACATGTCTCTCAACGACTGGGAGATCGACGCGCTGGCGCGCTGGTGGCGCGCGGGCACCCCGGAGGGCGACCCCGCCGACTTGCCGCCGCCCCTCGAATTCAACGACGACGTGGTGTGGGTCGCGGGCGAACCGGACCTGATCGTGAAGCTGCCCGAGGTACTGGTGGAGAGTGACGTGCCCGACTGGTGGGGCGACATCGAGCCCATCCCGACAGGTCTGGAGGAGGACCGCTACGTCAAGTCGGTCGAGATCCGCGAGGTGAACGATGTCGGACGGACCGCGGACGGCGGACACGAAGGCCGCCACACCGTCGGCGGCCGGTTCGTCGTGCATCACATGATCTGGAGCACGTACAAGGCCGCCGAGACCCTGGAGGATGGCACCCGGACCCGGCCCAGCGTCGTGACCTGGCCGGTCCACGAAGTCGGCCGCGAGCCCGACATCTTCGACCAGGACGCGGGGCGCCTCCTGCGCGCGGGTTCATCCATCGTCTCCAATTCCCTTCACCTGCACTCCAACGGCCGCGACACCCGCGCCCACCTGGAGATCGGCTTCCGCTTCCATCCCCCCGACTACCAGCCGAAGTACCGGCGCACGAGCTTCGGACTCGGCAACGGCAGCGACATCGACATCCGGGCCGGCGAGGCGGGACAGGAGCTGCACGCCTACCAGGTGCTGAACCAGCACACCAAGATCGTCACCTTCGAACCCCACCTGCACGCGCCCGGGATGCGCATGTGCCTCGAGGCGATCTGGGGCTTCAATGTCGAGACGATCAACTGCGTCGGCTACGACCACAACTGGGTCCGCGGCTACACCTACGCGCAGGACCACCAGCCGCTGCTGCCCAGGGGGACCATCCTGCACATCATCGGCTACATGGATACCTCGGACGCGAACCGGAACGTGCCGGACACGCGCAACTGGCAGGGTTCGGGGAACCGCTCGGTGGCCAACATGTTCATCGACCTCGGGATGCGGGTCACGCTCACCGACGAGCAGTTCGTGGAGGAGATGGCGAGGCGGCGCGCGAAGCTCGCGCTGGGCCCGAACGACCACGTGGTCGGGTGTCCGCTCTGCATGGTGATCCCGGCGAACGGGAATCCGGAGTACTGGGCGGATGACGGGGCGCAAGGCGGTGGTGGGGGATCGGCAGATCGCGGCGGGAACGGGAACGGGCCGGGTAACGGGCGCGGGCCGGGCGGCGATGCCGGCCAGGACGACGATGCCGACCGGGGCAGCGGTGCTGGCCGCAGCAACCGATAGCTCGATGCGCGGAGCAAAGATCGGGCTTGCGCTCCTGGCTCTGGCGACCAGCGCCGTCGCTTCCCAGGACGCCACCGCCCAGACCTACCAGCGCGGCCAGAACGTGGCGCCCGCCTTCGAGGGCTGGGTGCCGAACGAAGACGGCACCTTCAGCTTCCTCTTCGGCTACATGAACCGGAACTGGAGCGAGGAGCTCGACGTGCCGGTCGGCGAGGAAAACGGGTTCTCGCCGGGGCCGGCCGACCGCGGGCAGCCAACCCACTTCCTGCCGCGCCGCAACCGCTTCGTCTTCGAGGTGCGCGTGCCCGCCGACTGGGGGGACAAGGAGCTGGTGTGGACGCTGACGACGAACGGCGTCACCGAACGCGCCTACGCAACGCTTAGGCCGGACTACGTCGTCGACAACACGGTGATCATGTCCGAGACGGGGGCCCTCGGGGCTGGCTCCAGCGACGCGCGGATTCGTGGCAACCAGCCCCCGATGATCAGCCTGGAGGGGCCGAACGAGTTGCAGACCAACGTGGGCCGCCCGGTGACCATCACCGTGCTGGTCGAGGACGATGGCCTGCTGCGATCGCGCCGCCCTTCGCCACCGGACCCACCGGAGACAGCGGAAGACTCCGCCCGCGCCGACTCCATCTGGAGCGCGCCCCCGACCTTCAGCAGCAGGCAGCTCAGGCCCCCGTCCCGGATCACCGTGCAGAAGGTGAACGGGCTCTTCATGTCGTGGTTCCTGTACCGCGGGGAAGGGGGCGGCGGCATGGACCAGCAGGTGGCCGCGGGCGAAGAGGTGGGCGCGAACGACGCCGGGCTCGCGGGCCTCGTCACCTTCGATCCGCCGCAGATCAAGGTGTGGGAGGACACGCGTGCCGGAGCGAATTCGCCGTGGGCGCCGCTATGGGTGCCGCCGGCGCTGCCCGAGGACGGGCGGTGGACGGTTGACGTGACCTTCGACAGGCCGGGGACGTATCTGCTGCGGGGGCGCGCGGATGATGGCGGGTTGTACGCGGATGTGGAGGTGACTGTGGTGGTGAGGGGGACCGCGAGTTAGGGGATCGGGGCCTACCCCACCGAAGGCAGCATCCCCGTACACGGCTTGCCGCTGATTCGGCGTAGCGGGTAGAGCCCCACCTGATGGGCATAGTTGAAGAAGCGGACGGTTCCCCGTCCGTCGTCTTCGTAGTGTTCGTTCGCCACCACCGCGCTGTCGCGGTAGATGCCCATGAACTTCCGCTCAAACAGGTTCGATTTCGGGTTGCGGATCACGGCGTGGCACCCGCTCGCGGGATCGACGACGGCGCCGGTTACCTTGAAGCCGCCCCACAGTCCCACCAATCGGACGCTGGCCACGCCGACGAGCACGAGGTTGCCCCGGCCGTCGGTTGCCGCATACGGCCCCACGGTCGCCGCCTGGCCCACCGCCAATGCCTCGGGGATCAGCAGCCTGCCCTTCCGGTTGCTCGCGCGGTAGTAGACGGTGACCGAATCCGATTCTTCGTCGTACTCCGATGACACCAGGTCGGTACCGTACTCCGCCACCACGAAGGCGGCGTGCGGGGTGCATGCGATCTTCGACTTCCATAGCTGCCACTCGACGATCGCTCCGTCCTGCGCCCAGGTGTCGGGATCGTAGTCGCCGGTCACCACCGGACCGATCGCCTCGTCTTCGCCGTCGTCCCCACGCCTGACGACGCCGCCCAGCGCCGGCACGGCGGGCTGCCCGTCGAGTTCACATACCGCGCCCTCCCGAGGGGGAACACGCGGGACCCAGGTGCTGAGGTGCTGCCCCTGCGGACCGAACTCGATCACCTTCTGTGCGCCGGTCACATACAGCCTGCCGTCCGAAGCGGCCGACAGGCCGTGGATCCCCCCAGGCAGTTCCTGCGGGCCATCTCCCGTCGGCACCATATAGGTCCGGACCCACTCGCCCGTCTCGAGCGAGAAGGCCATGATGCCCTCCGGCTCCTCGTCATCGCGCACGTACAGGATGCCCCGTTCGTGGTCGATGCTCGAATCGAAGCGGATGCTGCGCCACTCGTCATCGATCACGAGTCGGCCGGCGTCGTAGTCGATCTCCAGGATATGACCGGTGTCCGCGCACCCGGCGGTCCAGACCGGCAGGGAGAGGGCGGTCAAAGTGGAGATCGCGATTCGCTTCATGGAAGTCAGCCTCAACGTGGGCTTCGGGTCGCGGCGGTTCTTCGGGACTGGTTCCACTGGAAGCTAACGCCCGGCCTGTCCGCCAGACTCGTCGACCAGGTGAAAACCCGAATTGCGGAATATCCGTAGATTCCGTAAGTTGTCGGCATGTCGAAACCAACCGGATCATCCGACCGCTTACGGGTCGTCAGCGCCACCGAAGCTGCGAAGAACTTCGGTGAAGTCCTGGCGCGTGTCCGGGAGGAGCGCGCGGTCTACGTCGTGGAGCGACGCGGAAAGCCGGTCGCGGAGATCCGGCCGGTGGAGGAAAGGGCATTCACCGGTGCCGACTTCCTCGAACTTGTCCGTGCCACCTCGGATCCGTCGGCAGGTCCTGAATACGCTTGCGCGGTGGAGACAGGGATTGCCTTCCTCAACCGGGCCGAGGTGCCGAAGAGTCCTTGGGAACGCTGATCGACGCGAGCGTCCTGATCGCGGTGGAACAGGGCCTGCTCGCTGCGGATCGAGTGTTCAGCACGCCGGACGAGCGGCAGCGGCCCGTGGCGATTGCCGCGATCACCGCGTCCGAATTGTTCCACGGTCTCCACCGGCTGGGCGGGGTCCGGCGGGTCAGCGCAGAAAGGTTCGCCCGTCGGTGGATCGAGGAGCTGCCCGTGATACCCTTCGGTCTGGAGGTCGCCGGAGTATACGCGACCCTCGGCGTGCGGCTGGCGCGCACCGGTACCCCGATCGGTCCGCACGATCTGATGGTCGCGGCCACGGCCGTGCACGTCGGCTACCGTGTGGCCACCAGAGACCGCAGGAGCTTCCACAGGGTCGAAGGCCTCACAGTGGAGTATTGGTGATGTCCGCGACCCTGGGGAGTATGCCCCCGGATTGTCCGAAGTGGGTGACCAGGCCCTGTTGCTCCAGCGCGGATCCGGAGGACGGCGCCACAAAGCAGTTCCGGGCGGGCGAGTAGTACAGGCAGCCAGCCTCCTCGTAGGGTCTGCTGCGGATGAACTCTGCTGCGTCGGAAAGTGCGGCTCGCCAGGCCGCCTTGAGTTCGACGAGATCCAGGGGTGCGACGAGTTCCAGCTCGTCGATATCCTCCGGCCGGTAGCGGCCTCGGCGCTTCAACTGCTCGAGAAGCGAAACCGGGTTGAATCCCGGGTCCTTCGCGACGGCTGCCCAGACCAGGGCACCCAGAGGCAGGATGTGCTCATGCGCATGGAGGATGTCCACGAAGTCACGCGGCTCGTCGCGACCCGCGAGCGTCAGCACCTTGTTGATCGCCAGGTCGACGTCGTGCAGCACAAGGCCGCCATCGTCGAGCCGCACCAGGGGCATGAACCGCCATGCCGAATCGTGAGCCCACTCGATGCGCGTTGCCTCCCGGTCATCAGCTTCTACCATCGCCCGAATGAAACCCGGCTGGCTCAGGCGGACCTGGACACGATAGCCGGCCGCTTCCAGCATCGCGCTGTCCCGCGCGAACGATTCCGCGACGGCTTCGGCGGAATCGTGAAAGAAATCAAGGTCCTCGCTGAAGCGATGAGACGTCGAAGAGAGGTGGAGCGCCGTTCCACCGGCCAAATAACGGTCCGAAGCCCTTGAACTCGCGAGCAGCGCCAACAGTTCGCGCTGAAGATCGGTTAGCGGCACAGTCGCTCGGCCGCCTTCCAGGCCCTCATGTCGCCGTTTTTCCTCAGGGTCTCCACGACCCAGTCGATGTTGGCCAGGCCGATCTTCAGATCCTTGCGATAGGACCAGAAACACAGTGCGTGGAACTTGTGGAACGCCCGCCGGGCCTCGCGGACGCGGACCATGTTCCTGGCGGTTTCGGGGTCAAGCTTGCGGCGGCTCTTCCTGCCACCTCGCCGACCGATTTCTGCCAGATAGCTTCGGGTTGCGCTGTCCATGTAAAGAACATAAGCGGCTTATGTTAAATCGTCCAGCGTTTACAGCCCCCACCGCTCCTGCAGCACCGCCACCGAAGCCAGCATCAGCAGCAGCGAGTCCACCGAACCACGATCGCGCTCGGCGAGGGTCGGCAGCCCGTCGAGGATGCCCCCCACCGCCCTCGCATCCACGAACGGCACCGACTTGAGCGCGTCGCCCCGCAGCGTATCCTGCAGGAAGTCGTGCAGAGGGCCGTCCGTACCCACCGCCGACGGCGCCATGAAGGGCCGCTTCACCCGGTCGTACACCGCGTCGGGAATGTGGGGGCGCATGGCCTCGCGGAGGAGGTGCTTTTCGCGGGGATGGTCGGTGAGGATGGCGAGGGGGAGGCGGTTCAGGTGTTCGAAGAGGTGGTGGTCGAGGAAGGGGAGGCGGACCTCGACGCCGTGCGCCATGTCGAGCCGGTCGGCGGCCATGTGGTAGTTGGCGAAGATCGAGTGCAGCCAGAGGTAGAGGAGCTGCCGGGCCGGTTCGCGCCGGGAGATGGCGGCGGCCTGCTTGCAGCGGCGGTAGTAGGTGCGGTAGGGGTCGTGGCCGTCGAAGCCGCGCAGGAAGTCGCGTGAGCAGACCGACTGGATGAGGCCGAGGCCGCCCGAGAGCCGCGTGAAGAGCGAGGGGGCCGCCGGGAGGAGGAGCGCAAGGCGGGCCAGCCAGGGGGAGACGGCGTGCAGCGCGGGGTGGTGGCGGCGGGGGGAGCGCAGAAATCCCGACAGGATGCGCAGGATCCGGGCCGGTCCGAGGCCGCCTCGGGACGCACCGGACGCAGCGCGCAGGAACTCGTAGCCGAAGAATGCTTCGTCGGCACCCTCGCCCGCCAGCACCGAGCGGTAGCCGGCTTCGCGCACACCCCGGCTGAGCAGGTAGCGGGCCGCGCCGTGGGTGTTGAACTGAAGGGTCTCGGCGTGCCAGACGGCGTCGGCGAAGTGATCGGCCAGATCGGCGTCGCCGAGCATCACGACGGTGTGGTCGGCGTTTGCGGCCGCCGCCGCTTCGCGCGCCCCCGGGCTCTCGTCGAATTCGCGCCGCTCGAACCCGACGGTGAAGGCGCCGACGGGGCCGTCGGTGCACGTCGCCGCCACAGCCAGGACCGACGAGGAATCGAGGCCGCCGCTGATCAGGCAGCCGACGGGGACTCCGGCGACCATGCGCAGCCGGATCGCCTCTTCGGTGAGTTCGCGCGCCTGGTCGACGGCTTGGGAGAAGGTGCCGCCGCGCGGCCTGGGCCCGGTACGCCCCCGCCGCGGCGACCCCAGCAGATCCCAGTACCGCTCCAGCCGTACCGCACCATTCCCGGCCCGCAGCACGTGCCCCGGCGGCACCTGCCGAATCCCCTTGAAGAGCGACCGCCGCTCATCCGGGCACGCAAGCAGCCAGCGGTACACCCCGCTCTCGTCCCAGGCGCGCGGCACTCCCGCCGCGAAGAGCGCCTTCGCTTCGGACGCGAGATAGAGCGCGCCGTCGTGCTCCGCGTAGAAGAGCGGCTTGAGGCCGAAACGGTCGCGTGCCGCGAACAGGGTGCCGGCCTCCTCGTCCCAGATCACGAAGGCGAACTGGCCGCGCAGGCGTTCCAGGCAGCCCGCGCCGTGGTCCTCGTAGAGGTGGAGCGCGATCTCGCTGTCGGAGCGGGTGCGGAAGCGGTGCCCCTTCGCCTCGAGCTCGGCGCGGATGCGCTTGAAGTCGTAGAACTGGCCGTTGACGATGATGTGCAGCCGTCCGTCCTCGCTGGCGATCGGCTGGTGGCCCTCGGGGTCGTTGATCACCAGCAGCGTGTGGCCCAGAGCGATCCTGCCGCTCGGGGAAACCCAGGTGCGCTCCGCGTCCGGCCCACGATGCCGCAAGGCACGGGTGGCGCGGCGGAGAGCTGCCGGGTCGACGGGTCCGTCACGGGACAGGATCGCTGCAATGCCGCACATCGTCGCCCTCTATTCCTCCTTCGGATGATGCATGACAGCGCGACCCCCCCGGCAGGTGAAGCGCATCATCGGCCGCCGCTCGCCCCGGGTTAACTCAAGATTGTCTTTGGTGACCCGCTGGACGATCGCGACCGCTTCAATCGTGCCCCCGTCAGGGTAGGTGCGGGCGTAGCGGCGGGCGTGACGGATGAGGAGGGCGCGGCGGACCTGTTCGAGTTGGGCCGGGCTCATGCGCATCCAGATGTTGCCGACAAGGTACGACTGGAGGAGCAGGTGACGCATGGATTGGGGGAAGAGGGCGCCGGGGTCGGCTGGCGGTTCGCCCCCCACCCGCGTCACTTCGAACCGCACGTGATGATTGCGCTCGTCGACCCAGTCGAAGAGGCGGTAGCTCTGGAAGATGCCGAACATCCAGAGGAGCCCGCGGACGGGGTTGTCCCAGCCGCTCGATGAGTAGCGGGGGCGGAGTCGGCGTCCGGTGTTCGCGGCTTCCCAGACGACCTGGATGGTGATGAGGGCCACGAGTGTGAGAGCGATCCAGCCGGCGGGGCCGGGACTGGCGGCGACCGCCCGCTCCAGCTGCGGCGCCCCCAGCCACCCCTGCATGATCTCGGGCGAGAGTGCGAGCGGGATCGCGCCCATCATCGCCAGATTCGAGTACGGGATCTTGAGCGTAAACGCGATTCCGAGGTGGAAGACGATGGCCCCCGCGACCAGCAGCCACTTGAGCGCCATGCCCGGCGGCAGCACGAAGATGAGGGCGAAGAGGGGCTCCAGGACGAGCGCGGCCCAGGTGACGAGGCGGAGCGGGGTGCGCCAGCGCAGGGTCCAGAAGCCGGGCGCGCGGGCGATCGGCATGCGAAGCGCGGAGTGCATCGCCGAGCCGTCCCGCCACATCGGGCTCGTGAACTTGTACAGCCCGGCGACGACGTAGACGAGCGCCATGTTGGCGATGAAGGCCCGGGGGGCGGTTCCGGGGACGGTTGCGGCGAGCCAGGTGTCGAGGACCGGGGTGCCTGCGGCGGCGGCGCTCCCTGGGCCGGTCGACAGGTCCCCCGATGGGTCCGTCAGGTTCCCCGACGCGCTCGCCAGCAGATCCGGCACGTTCAGCGTGCTTCCCACCGGCAGCAGCACGATCCACAGGCAGAAGATGTGGATCATGGCGTCGTCGAGGTAGGAGGCCAGCACGTTCCAGCGCAGGTTGGACAACGCCGCCAGGAAGAGGAACGCCCCGGCCGGGCGGGGATGGAAGCCCGCGACCACCATGAGCGCCGCCACGCACGCGCAGACGAAGACCGCGCGGAACAGCCACCCCGGCATTCCCGGCTGAAAGAGGCTCACGCGGGTGGGGGGGAAGAGCCGGCACAGCAGCCCGTGGTCGATCAGGCCGTCGGGGTCGCTGAAGTCGCGTGCCTGCCTGAGCGTGTTGAAGAAGTAGACGAACAGGACCGCGCCGATGATGATGCGCCCGATGTCGAGCGGCAGCGCGGGGATGTCGGATGCCAGGCGTTCCATCACGCCCATCGGGGTGGGCTCCTGGGTTGAAGTGGGTGTGGCCGCAGGGGACGCGGGAAGTTGGTGGACAATCTACAAACGTGTCGGGATGTGCCGGCAATTCGTTGCCGATTGGCATTTGGATTGACAATCTGCAAGGTATGGACCCGCTGCTGGAGGTCGATTGCTGAGCCTGGCGTCATACTTGCGAAAGAATAGTATGGTAAACACGACATTTTGTAAAGTTTACTTTACATTTGGCCGATTGATCGTGCTTGTAACGCTTGCCACGAGAATCCCGAAACGTGGTATGCGGACCAAACGGGTGAAATGCGGGGTACAATCCGCAGGAGAGCCCGCCATGACGAAGCAAACAAACCGCAGGAGAGCCCACCATGACGAAGCGGATCGCGACACTGAGAGCACTTGCCGCGTGGACCGTGCCCGCCTGCGCGCTCGCCGCGTGCGCGGACGAAGCCACGGTCACCTCGGTGGCCATCGAGGAGTGGACCGCCGAACCGGAGTTTGAAATCGGCGACCAGCTGGAGGGCGACGCGCTCTTCGGCCGGATCCACGACGTGCGGCCCGCCGCCGACGGCTCCCGGGTCTACGTGCTCGACACCCAGAGTCTGGAGGTGACGATCTGGACACCGGACGGCACACGGATCGGGCGCGCGGGTGGCCGGGGCGAGGGACCGGGCGAGTTCTCGGATCCCGGCCCGCTCTTCCTCTTTGACGACCGCTTCCAGGTCGGGGACCACTCCAGGTACACGACGTTTGCACTCGAAGGCGAGGTCCTCCGGACCGACGGCTTCCCGCCGGGGGTGGGGTTGCTGGACCGGAATATGGACATGGCCACGCAGCGCCGCTCCTTCACCTTCATCCAGGACTTCGCGATGTTCGCCGACGGAAGCATCGGGGCACTTGGCCTGCTTCCCTGGGTGAGGGACGGCAATGTGCCGGAGGAGGAAGACCCGGCCGTTCCCGTCCTTCGGGCCTCGCAGGACGACGGCGCCTGGGGAATCGACACGCTGGGCCTGCTGAGCTTCACGGATGTGTACGCGACGCTCGATCACCCGGAAATCGGGGAAATCAACCCCGTCCAGCCGTGGATCCGGCCCGACCACTTTCAGATGGATCCCTGGAACAGCACTGTAGTGATCAGCCGGTCGCTAAGAGACCAGCCGGGCGTGCTGGAACTCATCGAGATCTCGCTTGCCGGCGATACGATATGGACCCGCCAGGTCCAGCTGCCACCCATCCCCGTTACGGAGGACGACGTCGGCACGGCGGTGGATGAGCAGGCTCCGTTCCTCGGCGCGGATTCCAGCGGCCCGTCGCCAATGCTGAGGCGTGCGATTCGGGCCTCGTACATCATTCCGAGCCACTGGCCCGCGACCAACGAGATCCGGCTCATGTCGAACGGCGAGATCTGGTTCCAGCCGGCGGGCCACGAAATCCCGACCATGTGGTATGCGGTGCGGAAGGGGGAGGATGATTCACCGATTCGGAGCGTCGTCCTGCCGGAGCGGTTCAGGCCCCTTGACGTCAACGCCACCCACGTGTGGGGGATCCGCTGGGACGAGCTGGACGTGCAGTACGTTGCGGGGCTGAGGCTGGCGCGGGCGGTCGGATAGGAACTTGCGTTTCAGCGGGGTGATCGCGTAAACCTCCGGGGTGTTCTCCCATGCCGTCCCGGGAATTTTCCCGATCGGGAAAATTTACAGGACGCCCAGCGAAAACCACCCAATGAGCCACGAATACAACGCCATCATCATCGGTGCGGGCGTAATCGGCGTCTGCACCGGGTTCGAGCTCGCCAAGCGCGGCTACCGCACCCTCAACATGGACAAGCAGCCGGCCGCGGGGTCCGGGTCGACCTGCAACACCTGCGCGATCATCCGCCTGCACTACTCCACGCCCGACGGGTGCGCGATGGCCCGCGAGAGCTACTTCTACTGGCTCGACTGGGGGCGCTACCTGGGCGTGCCCGACGAGATGGGGCTGGCGAAGTACGTCAACACGGGGTGCCTGGTCGTGAAGAACGACCGCAACCACGACCTGATGAACGTGATGGCCGCTCTCGACGAGCTCCACGTCGCGTACGAGGACCTCAGCGCGGCGAAGGTCGCCGCGCGCTTCCCCTGGCTCGACACCCGCTCCTACGGCCCCCCGGTCACCATGGCGGACGACCGTTTCGGCGCTCCGAGCGGCGGGAAGATCCGCGGCGCCGTCTACATCCCCGAGTCCGGCTACATCGACGATCCCACCTTGGCCTGCCACAACGTGCAGCGCGCGTGCGAGGCCCGGGGCGGGGAGTTCCGGTTCGGCGCGGAGGTGGTGGAGATTCTGAGGGAGGGGGGAAGGGCCGCCGGCGTCCGACTCGCCGACGGCTCCACCATCCGCGCCCCCGTCGTCGTCAACGTGGGCGGACCGCACTCCGCCATCATCAACGGCTTGGCCGGCGTCCTCGACGGAATGAACATCAGCACCCGTCCGCTCAAGCAGGAGGTCTGCCATGTGCCGGCCCCCGCCGGCATGGACTACCACCAGATCGCCCCGCTCATCTCGGACGGCGACATCGGCTGCTATTCGCGTCCGACGACCGGCAACCACATCCTCATCGGCTCCGAGGACCCGGAATGCGACGTGCTTGAGTGGGTCGACGACCCCGACGACTACAACACCGGCTTCACCCACCAGTGGGAGACCCAGGTCATGCGCGAGGCACAGCGGGTGAAGGGACTGGGGATCCCCGGGCAGACGGGCGGGCTGGTCGACCTCTACGACGTTTCGGACGACTGGATCCCCATCTACGACAAGTCCGACCTGCCGGGGTTCTACATGGCCGTCGGCACCTCGGGGAACCAGTTCAAGAACGCGCCGGTGGCGGGGAAGCTGATGGCGGAGCTGATTGCGCGCGTGGAGGGCGGCCACGACCACGACGCCGACCCGGTCACGATGCCGCTGAAGTACACGCGCAGGACCTGCGACATCGGCTTCTTCAGCCGGCGGCGGTCGCTGAACCCGGATTCGTCGTATTCGGTGATCGGATGACGGACTGGCTGGCGGACCGCGGCTGGCCGGGCCGGACCCGCTGACCGGGGCCCCCCCGTGCATTGGCTCCGGCTCCGCCGCCTCTGGCGCCCCGCGCCGCTGAAGCGCCGCTACGACACGGTCATCATCGGCGGCGGCGTCCACGGCCTCGCGACGGCCTACTACCTGGCGCGACACCACGGCATCCGCGATGTGGCGGTCCTCGAATCGCAGTACATCGGCTTCGGCGGCTCCGGACGCAACACCGCGATCGTGCGCGCGAACCAGCGGACGCCCGAGAACGTGCGCCTCTACGCCGAGGGGCTGAAGCTGTGGCGCGTCCTCACCGACGAGCTCGACTTCAACCTCATGTTCTTCAACTGCGGAAACCTGAACCTGGGGCACAGCGAGGCCGCGCTGAACGGGTTCAGGATGGCCGCGAGCACCCACAACTTCCTCGGCGTGAGGTCGGAGCTGCTCGACCCACAGCAGTGCGCGGAGGTGATCCCCGGGCTGGACATCTCCGACCGGCCGGCCTTCCCGATCCACGGCGGGCTGTACCACCCGCCCGGCGGGATCGTGCGGCACGACGCGGTGGTGTGGGGGCTCGCGAAGGGGGCGGCGGCGCACGGCGTGCACATCCACCAGGGCTGCGAGGTGCGGGGGATCGACACCGAGGGCCACCGCGTCACCGGCGTGCGAACCAGCCTCGGCCACATTGGCTGCAACCGCCTGGGCATCATGGCCGGCGGGTACAGCACGGCGGTCGCGGCCATGCTGGGGATCGAGCTCCCCATCCACCCCCTCACGATCCAGGCGATGGTCACCCAGCCGCTGAAGCCCTTCCTCCACCACGTCTTCAGCTCCGGCGCGTACCACGTCTACGGCAGCCAGACGCTGAAGGGCGAGATCGCAACCGGCGCCCACATGGACCCGCAGGTCAACTACACCACCGACGCGACCGCGTACTACCTCAAGCACCAGGCCGAGGCGCTGGTCGAGCTCATGCCCGCACTGCGCCGGGTCCGCTTCATGCGAATCTGGGCCGGTCTCGCCGACATGACCCCGGACATGGCCCCGATCCTGGAGGGCGACCTGGGCTTCGGCGGCCTCTACCTCGACGCCGGATGGGGGTACTTCGGCTTCAAGTCCGGGCCGGTCGCGGGGAAGTACATGGCCGAGTACATGGCGAGCGGCGAGCGGCCGGAGATCCTCAGGACGTTTCAGCTGAAACGTTTTCTGGAGAATCGGTACTCGGGGGAGACGGCGGCGGTCATGAAGTACGGGCATTGGGATTGATGCGGGGTGAGGCGACCATGACCTTCCGCCTGACCTGCCCCGTCTGCGGCAAGCGCGACATCTACGAGTTCACCTTCGGGGGACAGGAACGGGGGCCGCGGCCGGAGCAGGAGGGACTGAGTGCGGAGGAGCACTTCCGGTGGGTGCAATTCCGGATGATTCCGGGCGGTATGGGAGCCGGCGAGGATGCCGGACCGCGCGCCGGGGGGCCGGGCCAACTGCAACACGAATGGTGGTACCACGGGCAGGGGTGCGGGGTGTGGTTCAGGACGACCAGGGATCCGGCGACGAACCGGGAGGTGAAGGATGGCAGTGGGGAGGGGTGACGCGGCGGGCGGGCCGCCGGCCGGAGGCGCGACCGGGCCGGCGGGGGCCGCCGAGCTACGACCGCCCCGGGGCCGCCTGACTCCGGGCCCCACCTGCCGCGTCGACTTCTCGCGGCCGCTCGACTTCCGCTTTCTCGGACAGCCGATGACCGGGTTCGCAGGGGACACGGTGGCGTCGGCGCTGTACGCCAATGGAGTGCGCATCTTCAGCCGCAGCCTGAAGTACCACCGTCCCCGCGGGCTCTACAGCATGGAGGGCGAGTCGTCGAACACGCTGGTGGAGATCGACGGGGTGCCGAACGAGTGCGCCGAGACGACGAAACTTCGCGCAGGGATGTCGGTGCGGGCCCAGAACGTCCGGGGGGACCCGAGGACGGACCGGTTCGGCTTCATCGACGCGTTCGACCGGCTCTTGCCGGCCGGGTTCTACTACCGGCTGTTTCACCGGCCGTACCGGCTGTGGCCGCTGTTTCAGAACGGGTTGCGGCGGATGGCGGGGACGGGGGTGCTGGATCCGCGGCAGGAGCTTGACGGCAGCGGTCAGGGGCACAGTGACACCCGGAGGCAGGCCGCCGTGCGCAAGGGCAGTGGCTCTCGGACGGACGGCGTCCAGATGGAACGCTACCTCAACGCCGATGTGGCGGTGGTCGGGAGCGGCGCGGCCGGGATGGCGGCGGCGCTGGCCGCGGCCGAGAGCGGTCTGCGGGTGTGTCTCTTCGAGCGGAGGCCGTGGCTGGGTGGGCATCTCGCCTGGCGTGTCCGCGAATACGAAGGCGAACCGCTCCACCGGCGCGGCGACGCCCTGGCCACCCGATTGCGGGCGACCGGGAATGTGAGAGTCTTCGCGAACTCACCGGTGACCGGCGTGTGGGGCGAGAACCTGGTGACGGGGTTCACGGTGGGCGGGGAGGGGGACCCCTTCCGGGAGTGCCATTGGGAGTGCCGGGCGAAGGCCGTGGTGGTCGCGGCCGGGCGCATGGAACGGCCGCTCGTCTTCAACCACAACGACCGTCCCGGGGTGATGCAGGCGGCGACGGCGTGGCGGCTCGCGCGCAGCTACGCGGTGCTGCCGGGGAGGGCGGTCGTCTTCAGCGTGGCGGACGACGGGAGCCTGGAGGCGGCAGTGGACCTGGCGGACCTGGGCGTTCGGATACGGGCTGTGGCCGACGCCCGCGAGCCCGGGCGGCAGGATCCGGCGCTGGTCACGGCGCTGGAAGAGCGGGGGATTCCCCTCCTTCCGGGCTGGGCGGCGTCCCGGGCGATGGGCAGGAAGCGGGTGACCGGGTGCGAGCTGCGGGCGCTGCGTGGCGCGGGCGCTCGCCGGCTTCGCTGCGACCTTCTCGTCGCCAACGCGGGATGGCAGCCCCGGATCGGGGCCCTTGCCACCGCCGGGGCCCGGCTCGCGTACTGCACGCACACTCACACCTTCCAGCCCGCCGAGCTGCCCGGCGGAGTCTTCGCGGCGGGGAGCCTGACCGGGTTGCGCGATCCCCGTTCGATCGAGGCATCGGGGCGCCTCGCCGGATACCGCGCGGCAGAGTGGTGCGGCAGCGCGGCGCCCAGGGTGGCCTCAGCCCGGCGCGAGTGCGAGTCCCTCCCCGGTCCCGAACCCGGCTGCGACATCCGTCACGGCCCGGCCGTCGGTCGAGGCGCGAAGGCCTTCGTCGACCTCGACGAGGACGGCACCTGCAAGAACGTCGTCGAATCGGCCGCTCAGGGCTTCGACGTGCCGGAACTGGCCAAGCGCTTTGGGGGGTTCGGGCTCGGGCCCGGCCAGTACCGGGTCACGGGACAGAACCTCGCCATGATCATGGCCGACCTGCGCGGCGACCCGCTCGAGACCGCGTCGCCGACCACGGTGCGCCCGCCCCTCACCGCGCCCAGCCTCGCCACGCTGGCGGGACCGGGACACGACGTGCACAAGCGCACGCCGCTCCATGGGAAGCTGGCCGCGCGGGGTGCCGTCTTCCGCCGGGCAGGTCCGTGGGTGCGCGCCCGCTACTTCGGCAGGGACCCGCGACACGGCGCCGATGACGAGTCCGTGCAGCGGCTGCGCGAAGAGATCCTCAACGTCCGCCGCAACGTGGGGATCCTCGACAGTTCGCCGCTGGGGAAGTTCCGGATCTTCGGACCGGACGCGCTCAAGGCACTGCAGCGGGTATACATCTCCGACATCAGCAGGGCGCGTCCCGGCCGGTGCATATATTCCGCGTTGTGCAACAACATGGCGCATGTGCTGGATGATGGTGCAATAGTCATGGAAAGTGAACGCAATTACTACTTTACGACCAGTTCAGGACGCGCCGGCTCCACCGTGGAGTGGTTTCGCCATCACACCCGCCACGATGGATGGGACTTCCATCTGGTCAACCTCACCGACGCATTCGGGTCGATCAACCTCGCGGGGCCCAACGCGCGCAGGGTGCTGGAGCGCGTGACGGACGACGACATCTCCAACGAGGCGTTCCCGTACATGAGGTGCCGGTGGATTACTGTGGGGGAAGGAGGCGCCCGGACGGGTCCGGGAGGCGCACGCTCCGGCCGAGCGGCCACCGGAGTCCACGTCCGCTCCCTTCGGCTCGGCTTCGTCGGCGAACTGTCGTACGAACTGCATGTCCCATCGAGCTATTGCCAATACGTCTGGGACCTGCTGGTTGCCGCTGGCGCCGACATCGGCATCCAGCCGTTCGGACTGGAAGCGCAGTACTGCCTCCGCGCAGAGAAGGGGCACATCATCGTCGGGGCGGAATCGGAGGCGCGGGTTACCCTGACGGACCTGCGGATGGGGTGGTTGTGGGACCGCGAGGACACCGCGTCGAAGAAGGTGGGTGCGCCCGCGTTGCGGGCCTGCGCGGAGCAGCCGGGCCGCATGAAGCTGGTGGGGTTCAGGGTGGAGGAGGTGCCGGGGGCGCCCCGCGACGGGGCGGTGGTGGTGGCCGGCGGCGAGATCGTGGGGTACGTGTGCACGACGCGCCGCAGCGACACGCTGGGGTGGCAGTACGGGATGGCGCTTGTGCGCGAGGAACACGCCGAGAGGGGGGGCCGGCTCCAGCTCTGTGAAGACGAGGGACGGGGGACGCGCGCGACGTGGTCCGCAGTCGTTGTCAAGCCGCCGTTCTACGACCCCGGGGGCGCAAGGCTGCGCGCATGAGGACCGCGCTGCGCAGATCCCCGGTCGCATTCGCCGCGACCCCCGCCGCAACGGAAGTGCGCGAGGGCTGGCCGGTGGTGCTGCGCTACGAAGAGGAGGAAGGCCACGGCGGCCCGTGGCTGGTCGACCTCAGCCACCGGCGGCGCTGGGACTTCCAGGACGACCGGATCGCTTCCCTCCGGCCGATGGGTCTGAGGGTGCCCGGCGAATTCGGCCAGGTGGCAGTCCACGGCCCCCTCGTCATCAACCGGATGAACCGGACCCAGGTCGCGATCTGGCACCTCGGCGCGGACCGCCCGCCCGAACCTCCCCCCGAGACCGCCCTCACGGAGACCACCGACGGCCACTGCATGCTGGCGTTCGCCGGAACGGGCGTCCCGGATGTCCTGGAACACCTCACCCCCCTTGACCTCTTCGACCCGGCCCGCGGGGCGGGGGGGGGGGGGGGGGGGGGGGGGGGGGGGGGGGGGGG
>VXLT01000147.1 GCA_009841475.1 Gemmatimonadota bacterium | reverse complement strand
ACCCCCCCTCGACCTCACCACCCTGTTCGACTTCGGCCATCTCCTCCTTGACGAGAACGGCGACAGCGTGCCCGACCGCCTCGGCGCGACGCTGGTCCTCGCGCCCGAACCGACCACCGCCGAACGGGTCGCTGCCGCCGAGATCGCGGCGCGGCTGGGGTTCGAGACCATGGCGCTCGACCTGCCTCTGCAGCGCGGGGTGCGGCCCGGACAGGTCGGCATCCTGATCGGCCACGGCGCCCTCGAACCCCTGGGGCTGTCGCCTGGCGACTTCGGCGTCCACACCCCAGCCCCCGGCACCCCCTCCACCGTCGCCACCCTGACGACCCCGATCGGCGACCGGTGGGTGGCCGTTCTCGGCGGTGACGACGGTGCTCTTCTTCGCGCGGCGCGGCTCCTCGCGGGCTCGCTCCCCCACATCCGCTCCCTCTCCGGGCCATCCATCGCCGATGTCGGCGATGAGATCAACGAATGGCTCGCGGCGGGCGACTCAATGGCTCAATCGGCCACCTTTTCATACCCGCGCGTCTCGGTCAACGGCCCTGGCGACGAAGTCCGCCTGTTCGCCGAATTGACCTTCGCCGCCGACCCGGAAGCGGAGACACCCCTTGACGCGAGCACCTCCGACTCCCTCACCGCCGACGCGCTCAACCGCCTCGGCGCCCTTGCCCGCGGGAACACCGGCACCGGTGCCGACACCACGGAAGACGCTTCCGCCGATCTCCGTTTCCGAAACCTCGCGGCGGTGACCGTTACCGGCGGCGGCTGGGAGGTCGAGCTACCGGCAATGTCACCCTCGCCGCCGTCCGGGGGCCGGCCCGGCGGGAGCGGCGGCACACCCGACCTCGCCGACCTCTACCGGAGCGGGGGTTTTCTCGGCGGCGGCGACATTCCCAGCAGCGTCGGCGTGATCGTCGTGCCGGGCGAGGGCGCCGAGGGCGTGCCGGAGCTCGCGGCCCGGCTGGGCCTGGAGACCACCGGGCTCACGGTCCCGCTGGTCAGGACCACGGACGAAATCGAGAGCCCGGCCCGAGAGCCCACGATGGTCCTGGTGGGCAGCGATCACCCGTTCATCGCCGAGCTCGCAGACAGCGGCAGGATCGCGCCGGGAGAGCTGCCCCCCGGGCATGGCCTGATCGAGATCGTGGAGGATGCCTTCGGGAGCAGGTCGGCCGTCGTGGTCACCGGTTCGGATCACGAAGGCGCGACAATGGCCACGAAGCGCCTAGCCCAAGTGTTCCCCGGCGTCAGCGCCTGGGCCGACGGCACTCCCACCTTCAGCGACATCGAGGAGGAACTCTGGGGCACGCTGTCCGGGTACACCCCGGGGGGCCAGGCCGCGATCGGCCTCTACAGGCTGGACCGGATCGTGGCCGGGCTGGCCGATCAGGACATTGCCTCGGCCGAAATTCTCGTCTCTGCCGAGAAAGCCCCGGCCGGCCTCGCCGGCGTGATTCGCCAGCGGGCCGCCGCGCTCGGCACGGAGAACATCACCGTCACCATCGATAACCGGGACGTCTTGGAGGCCGCTCCGATTTTCGATGACGAATTTGAAATTCCCTCCGAAATAGTCAAATTCTGGAATGCCTTCGAGGCCCGCGTGCTGCCGCAGCTGACGTCCGGCGCGCCCGTTCACCTCCATACGCGCCTCTCCGAACCGCCCGAAATCCGCCAGTCCGTCGCCGACGAAGCCCGCCGCCGTCTCATCGAAGCCGGGGCGGACCCCGACGCCACCACCGTCGAGGTGTTCTCCGCCTTCAAGCAGGGCTTCTTCTGGCTCCGCGAATCCGTGGCGCCCAGGCTCGCCGGCGAGGACATCGGTGAAATCGTGATCGAGTTCCTCCGCAACGAGCCACCCGGCGAATGGCCCCAACAGGCCATGCTCACGCCCCTGCGCTGGCTCCACGAGATCTTCCCGATCGACGAGATCCTCGTGAAGGATCTGGGCCTGGACCTTGGCCAGATCCGCTTCGAAATGGTCGAAGACGGCCCGATCTACCGCGTTCGCGCCACTTCACCCGATGGCGACACCCTCCTGGAGGAGACCTTCGACCCCGTCTGGGTGCTGCGCCCCTATGTCGACCGGTTCCAAGACTATGAGCACGTGCGGGTCACCACCGGGTGGATCACCGCCACATCCGGCGCCGACACCCTCGCGCACGAGCGCATCGTCACCGACCCCGAGTGGTTCTGGGACCGCTTCCAGGCCCGCACCCTGCCGGCGGTCTACGACTACGTGATGCAGCGGCACGAGGGGAACCCGCGTTCCGGGCGCGCCGACCAGCCCTATTTCGGCACGCTGACCGTCGATCTGGAGCTGAGCGAGCCCGACTACCGCCTCGGCGTCGACAACGAGATCATCTCGACGATGGACGCGCTGCACGAGGAGATCTACTTCGGCACGATCGAGTTCTTCCAGCTCCTCGGGCGCAACGCGCGGGGCGCGGGCCTCAGCTATCCCGGCCGCATCATCCCCGTCATGCGGCCCAAGGGCGACGGCGGCCCCGGGCGCGGGCGCATCACCTTCACCGGATTCGCCACGGACCGGCCGGCGGTGATCGTGCGCTACGAGCGGGCCGACGGCACCACCGGCGAGGAGCGTCTCGACATCCCCAAGATCACGATGGGGCGCCCGAGCCTGCGGAGAATCGTGATCGCGCCCGCCACCGACGCCGACCCCGGCGCCCGGCCCGCCGCCCCCCCCCTCTCTTAAAACCATCTCCGCGCCCACGATACAAGAGTCAAAGGCCGTAGCCGG
>VXLT01000109.1 GCA_009841475.1 Gemmatimonadota bacterium | reverse complement strand
GGTGGGGGGGGTGCGGGTGGAGCGCGGGAGCTAGGGCGAATCCGCTCGGCCGCCGAAGTGTTCCGTCCATGACCTCATCCCGCACCCCGCCACCAAGGGCCAAAGTCGCCGTCATCGGCGCAGGCATCGTCGGCAACTGCCTGGTCGAGCACCTGGCGAGACTCGGGTGGGACGACCTGGTCCTGATCGACAAGGGCCCGCTCCCCAACCCCGGCGGATCGACCGGCCACGCGTCCAACTTCATCTTCCCCACCGACCACGGCCGCGAGATCGCGCTGATCACGCTGGAGAGCCAGCGCCAGTACGAAGCTCTGGGCATGAACACGACCTGCGGAGGAATCGAGGTCGCGCGCACCGAGGAGCGGATGGAGGAGCTGCGGCGGCGGATGACATCGGCGCGCGTGTGGGGGATCGAAAGCGAACTGCTGACGCCGCCCGAGGTGGTCGCCAGGGTGCCGTTCGTCAATCCGGATGTGATCCTCGGCGGCTTCCATACACCGAGCGTGTCGGTCGTCGACTCGGTGGGGGCGGGCAGGGTCATGCGGGAGCGGGCCGTGGCCAGGGGCGTGCTGACGGTGCTGGACGAGACCGAGGTCACCGCCCTGGAAGTCGACCCCGTCCCCCTCGGCCGACCCCGCATCCGGGCGGTGGCCACGACCCGCGGAACCATCGAAGTCGACCACGCGGTCATCGCATGCGGGGTCTGGAGTCCTCGGATTGCCGCGATGGCCGGCGCCACAATCCCCCTCACCCCCGCGGTTCACCAGATGGCCGACTTCGGCCCCATCGAACTCCTGCTCGCGACCGGCAACGAGGTCGGCTACCCCATCGTGCGCGACATGGACTCGTTCATGTATGAGCGGCAGAGCTACGGCGCGATGGAGGTGGGCTCGTACGCCCATCGCCCCATCCTGGTGCACCCGGGCGACATTCCCACCATCGCCGAGGCGGAGCGCTCCCCGACCGAGCTGCCCTTCACGCCCGGCGATTTCGCGCCGCAGCTCGAGCACGCGCGCGAGATCATGGGGGAACTGCTGGCCGGCACCGAGATGCAGTATGCCATCAACGGCCTGCTGTCCCTCACGCCCGACACCCAGCAGCTGCTGGGCGAGACCGCCGAGGTGGCGAACCTCTGGTCCGCGGCTGCGGTCTGGGTGCGGGAGGGTCCCGGATCGGCGCAACTCGTCGCCGAATGGATGACGTACGGCTACCCGCGCCTCCTCGACCCGCACGGCTCGGAAGTCACGCGCTTCCAGCCGCACGAGCGCACCGGACATCACGTTCGCACGCGGTGCCGGGAACACTTCCCCAAGACGTACGGGATCGTGCACCCGCGCGAGCAATGGGAGTCGGAGCGCGGGGTCAACCGGTCGCCCTTCCATCCCCGCACGGAAGCGCTGCGGGCCGAGTACTTCGAGGCGCGGGGATGGGAACGCCCGCAATGGTACCGGTCGAACGAAGACCTGGTAGCGCGATACAACGTCCCGGACCGCCCGCACGAGTGGGATCGCCGCTGGTGGTCGCCGATCATCAACGCGGAACACCTGCACCTGCGCGAGAAGGTGGGCGTGGTGGATCTGGGCGCGTTCCAGATCTTCGACGTGTCGGGGCCGGGTGCAGTCCCGTACCTGAACAGAATGACAGTCAGCGAGTGCGACCGCCCGGTGGGCTCCTCGATTTACACGCCGCTCCTGACGCCGGACGGAGGGTTCCGCGCCGACCTGACCATCCAGCGGCTCGCGGCGGATCGTTTTCGCATCGTCACCGGGGTCTTCGACGGCGCCCGCGACGCCTTCTGGTTCCGCAAGCACCTGCCGCCGGACGGGTCGGTGCAGTTCGAGGACCGGTCGTCGGCGATCTGCACGCTCGGGGTGTGGGGGCCGGACGCACGGTCGCTGCTGGCCAGGGTCGCGGACCGCGGGCTCGGCCAGCCGGAGTTCCCCTACGGCACGTTGCGGCACGTCCTGATCGACGGGATTCCCACCACCATGCTGCGCATCTCCTATGTGGGCGAGAGCGGCTGGGAGATCTATACCCGCACCGAGCACGGCTTGGCGCTGTGGGACGCGATTTGGGGCTCCGGCCGGGATTTCGACCTGCGCCCCGTCGGGATCGGCGTCTACGGCACCACCGGACGCATGGAGAAGGGCTACCTGCTGATGGGCGCCGAGCTCACGTCCGAGTACTCGCCGGTCGAATCCGGCCTGGCGCGCCCCCGCGTGAAGGCGGCGGACTTCATCGGCAAGGCCGCCTACCTGAGGGCTCGCGAACGGGGACCGAACGCGAGGATCTGCACGCTCACCCTGGACGACCACCTGTGCCCGTCCGGGTCCGGCATCGCCCGCTTCCCCACCGGTGGGAACGAGCCGGTCCTGACGCTGGATAGCGGCCGCATCGTGGACTCCCTCGGAAGGGAATCCCGGGTGACTTCCGCCGGGATGGGCCCGTCGGTGGGCAGCTATCTCCTCATGGCCTACCTGCCGGCGGAACATGCCCAGGTCGGCGAGCAACTGCAGGTGATGTACATGAACGAGTACTTCCCGGTGACCGTGGCCGCGGTGGGTGAGGCGCTCTTCGACCGGTCGGGGAGCCGGATGAGGGGTTAGCCACACGCCCGCGCGAGACACCCAACGTCACCCCCAGTCCGCCCTCGGGGGTTCGCCCCGGTCGCCGACACCGCGGTCTCCCCCCTCCCCCCAGAGGCATACCATCGCCCAGCCCCAGTCGATGCGTTCGCCCTGCCACAGCGGGGTACCGGTCC
>VXLT01000093.1 GCA_009841475.1 Gemmatimonadota bacterium | reverse complement strand
GGTTGCGCCTGTGGGGCTCGCGGGGTACGGCGGGGGTGGTGGCGCGGCAGGTGATGGTGCGGAGGGCGCCACGCCGGAGGGTGCCGGCGCCGCGCCGCAAACCCGGGCCGCGCAGTCGCTCCGCATCCTGATCCTCGGCGGGACCGGGTTCATCGGGCCGCACCAGGTCGAGTATGCGCTGTCGCGCGGCCACGAGGTCACGCTCTTCAACCGCGGCCGCACCAATTCGCACCTCTTCCCCGAGGTGGAGAAGCTCGTCGGCGACCGCGAGAGCGACCTTTCCGCGCTCGAGGGACGGAGCTGGGACGTGGTGGTGGACAACTCGGCGACCAACGCGCCGCACTGGGTGGAGGCGAGCGCGAATCTGCTCAGGGACTCGTGCGAACGCTACATCTTCGTCTCGACGCGGTCGGTCTACGCCGACACCAGCCGGGTCCCGATGTCGATCGACGCGCCGGTCTGGACCTACGAGCGGGCCGGCGTGGAGCGCGGCGCGGAACGGCTGCCCTACGGTCTCGGCAAGGCGATCTCCGAGCAGATCGCCCGCGACGTCTTCAGCGAGGACCGCACGCTCGTCTTCCGGCCCGGCCTCATCATCGGCCCCGGCGACAACACCGACCGCTTCACCTACTGGCCCGTGCGCATCCATCACGGCGGCGAGGTCCTCTCCCCCGGCGACGGCACCGACCCCGTGCAGATCATCGACGTGCGCGATTTCGGCGACTGGCTGGTGCGCATGGCCGAGGCGGGCGAGAGCGGCACCTACAACGTTGTCGGCCCGGCGACGCCCCGCCCCATGAGCGAGCTGCTCTACGGTATCCGCGCGGTGACCACCGCCGAGTCCTCCTTCACCTGGGTCGATGCCGACTTCCTCCGCGAGGCCGGTCTGCGCCCCTACGCGGAGATGCCGGTCTGGCGCCCCGCCCGGGACGGATTCGAGGGGTTCGCGCGCTTCGACCTCACACCCGAGGTGGAGAAGGGGCTCACGTTCCGGTCGCTCGCCGACACGACCGCGGCAACGCTGGAGTTCCACTTCTCGCGTACGGCGGAGCGGCAGGCCCGCGTGTTCAACAGGCTGGGCCCCGAGCGGGAGGCCGAGGTGCTGGCGGCGTGGCATGCGTCGCGTCGGGGGTAGGGCGGCGCGCAGGCCGTGTTGTCACGTAAAGAGGAGTTTACTTAATGACAAGTAGAGTTTGCAATTCGTGCGCGCGGGCGCGGTGGGCATGGGTTGCCGCCGCAATCGTCGTGGGCACCGCGCTGGCGGTGGCCGGGTGCGCGGATGACGCTGCCGATACAGCTGCGCCGGCCGACCTGGTGCTGCGGGGCGGGGTCGTCGCCACGGTGGACGCGGACAACACGATGGCCGAGGCGGTGGCGATCACGGACGGGTGGATCGTGGCAGTGGGGAGCGACGAGGAGGTGGGCGCGTTCATCGGCGACGAAACCGAGGTGATCGAGCTGGATGGCCGGTTCGCCGCGCCCGGGTTCATCGATGGACACGGCCACTACATGAGCCTCGGCAACTCGAAGACGATCCTCGACCTGAACGATGCGACCAACTGGGACGCGATCGTGGCGATGGTGGCCGAGGCGACGGCCGGGGCCGAGCCGGGGGAATGGATCCGCGGCCGCGGCTGGCACCAGGAGAAGTGGGACCGGCCGCCGGATCCGGTCGTGGAAGGCAACCCGACCCACGCGACGCTCACTGAGGTCAGCCCGGAAAACCCGGTGCTGCTGGGCCACGCGTCGGGGCACGCGGCCTTCGCCAACGCGCTGGCGCTGGAACTCGGCGGCTACGACCGGGACTCCGAACCGCCGCCCGGCGGAGAGCTGGTTCGCGACGGGAACGGCGAACTGACAGGCCTCCTGCGCGAGACGGCCCAGGGACCCGTATCGGCGGCCTTTGCCGATTCGCAGCTGGGCCGCACAGCGGAAGAGGTCGAAGCCCAGTTCCGGCGCGAGGTGATGCTGGCCGCCGAGGAGGCGCTCTCCAAGGGCGTGACCTCCTTCCACGACGCGGGCAGCGGCTTCGGCACCATCGACCGGCTCAAGGAGATGGAGGCCGAGGGCGCGCTCCCCGTCCGCCTCTACATCATGGTCCGCCGCCAGTCGAATGACGAAATGGATGCGCGTCTGTCCGACTACTACATGCCGAGCGAGGGCGACGACTACCTCACGGTGCGGTCGATCAAGCGCCAGATCGACGGGGCTCTCGGGTCGCACGGCGCGTGGCTGCTGGAGCCGTATGAGGACATGCCCGAGTCGGTCGGCCTCGTGCTGGAAACCGTCGAGGACATCACCGGGACCGCGCACGTCGCGATCAAGCACGGCTTCCAGGTCAACACGCACGCGATCGGGGACCGCGCGAACCGCGAGGTCCTGGACATCTACGAGGCCGTCTTCGACTCGGCCGGGGCCGGCGACGACCTGCGGTGGCGGATCGAGCACGCGCAGCACGTCCACCCCGACGACATCACGCGCTTCGCCGAACTCGGCGTCCTCGCGTCGATGCAGGGCGTGCACGCCACCTCGGACGCGCCGTGGATCCCGCTTCGCCTTGGCGATGACCGTGCCCGCGAACGGACGTACCTCTGGCGCTCGTTCATGAATGCCGGCGTGCCGATCAACAACGGCACCGATGTTCCCGTCGAGGACATCGACCCGCTCGCCAGCTTCCACTCCTCGGTCACCCGCCTGACCGCCGACGGGTCCATCTTCTACCCGGAGCAGAACATGACCCGCGCCGAGGCGTTGCGCAGCTACACGATCAACAACGCGTACGCCGCCTTCGAAGAGGAGTTCAAGGGCTCGCTCGAGGTCGGCAAGCTGGGCGATGTGGTGGTGATCGATCGCAATATTCTCACCGTGCCGGATGGGGAGTTGGCCGATGCGCGCGTGGACATGACGATTGTGGGAGGGGTAGTGCGGTATGTGCGTTAGAGGACGACCGATTCAGCCATTGCGCCGCCCGCGCCCCGAATCAACCGCGATCCGGCCCCGGGGCGCCTGCACGATGCCATCAGCCCGTGGACAAAACCCCCGCGGCATTCGAGTGCCGATGCATCCGCGTTGGAACGCTTCGCCGACCCGCCCGCACTGTAGTATCTTCTTTACGAATTGTCGTGTTTTCTTTACATTTCTTCACATTAAGACTCCGCTCTGCGTTGCCTTTCGGCCGAATAGCGGTGCTATTCGCCTCTCACGTCGCCTTGCCCACGCGGCGCCTCGCCCCTCTCGGTGCTCACGCAGGTTTATCCACGGACTGCTCTGCGCCGCCGCGCTGGCCGTGTCCGCCGCCTGCGGGGTGGCCCCCGCGCCCGGCGCGGCCGAAGGCGATGCGGGCACGGCCATTCCGATCCCCGGCGACGCCCCCACCCCCATCGAGCACATCGTCCCCGAGGGCGTGGCGCGGCTACCCGTCTTCACGCCGGCCGTCCGCGTCGGCGACCTCGTCTTCCTCTCCGGCGCGATCGGCACCCCGCCCACCGGAGAGCTGCGCGTCGTCGAGGGCGGCGTCGGCCCCGAGACCCGTGCAACCATGGAGAACATCCGCCGTGTCCTCGAAGCGGCGGGACTCGGCTTCGAAGACCTGGTCAAATGCACCGTCTTTCTGGCCGACATCGCCGACTACGCGGCCATGAACGAAGTCTACGTCACGTATTTCCAGGGCATGGAGCCGCCTGCGCGCTCCGCGATGGCCGGGAGCGGGCTGGCGTTGGGCGCCAAGGTGGAAATCGAGTGCATCGCGAGGGGGAAGTAGACTGAACTGGCGTGCTCAAGCTTGGCGCTGGGCGCATCGTGGTCGCCAAGGATTCCCACCTGTCAGCTTCCGGATGTACGACCCGCCGTCAGGCCGTCGCCGGCAGCACTCCCACCAACGGGTCGTCCAGGAGTTGACCAACGGCCTCGCGGCGTAGCGCGACCTGAAGCTGCCATGGTTCGAACGCTGCCACGCCCAGGGTGCCGGCCTCCGCCAGCAGGCCCCGGTGGCCGGTGCACAGCGCGCGGGAAAGTTCCATCAGCGCCGAGCGTTCCGGACGGGAGAGGTCCTCGAAGACCTTGATCCGCGCACGGTGTCCCTCGCGGTGTCCAGAACCCGGGTGCCGCCCGGACCGGTCCCGCACGAGCCGCGCATCCGGCCCGCTGCCGGCGGTATCGATGAGGACAACACCCAGCGGCGTTTCGGCCAGGACCGCATCACAGATCCGCGCCCACCACAGGACCTCGGCGTTCGCACCGTCTTCCATCATCGGCTGATCGGCCAGCCGGGTGGGCACCACCAGGACGTAGCCGCGCCCCATTCCCGCCTCATGAAGACGCCGGAGGGCAGCCGCAAGTTCCAGCGGTCCGCAACGGCGCTGCGGACCGGGGACCGCCAGCCAGGAGATGACGTTGGAGGGTTGCATCGATCAACGTTCGCGAGCCGGAACAGCAGTTTTCGCGACGATTCGGTAACGAATGTGTCACATGTACTCCGCGCAGCGGGCCCTTCCGGCCCGGCGAACCCCGCCCCGGGCTACATCTCCGGAGCCAGCGCACGGTGCCGGACCCCATCCCTCCCGGCAAGCACCAGCTCCAGGCGGCCCTCGATCAGATCCGCCAGAAGGCGCGGTGAAAGCTCGACGCTGCCCGCCGATTCCACCTCCCCGGGACCACCCAGCCGCAGCACCACCACCCCCTGCCTCTCCTCCGCGACGCGACGCAGCACGGACCCGTACACGTCGGCCGGCTCCGCACCCGGGAAGACAATCCGGTAGGAGAGCAGCCCGCGCGGGAGGTCGACCTCCATCTCGACCGAGGCGGGCGGGCGCATGGCCGAGTCCGCGTTTGTGGCCGGCACCGCAGCCTCACCCGCGTCGGCGCCCGCCTCCTCCGCCGCGATCGGCACCGGCGGCGGCGCAGACCCATTCACCAGCGGCGGCGTCCGCAGCGGAGCCCGGCGCTTCGGCGCCGCCGACTCGAAGGCGAACGCCATCCCGACCAGGCGGACATCGTCCAGCGCTCGGCCCAGCAGCTCCAGCCCCACAGGCAGCCCGCTCTCGGTGAGCCCCGCCGGGATGGAGAGCGCGGGCAACCCCGAATGCGCGCTCAGGGTGCAGGTCGCGCCTGCGGGGGCCGCGCCGATCAGCGCGGTCTCCTGCCGCATGGTCGGGTAGGCGAGCGCGTCGAGAGCCTCCCGGTCCATGAGGTCGTTCACCGCCGCGGTGAGGGCTCGCCGGCGCTCCAGGGTCTCGGCGAGTTCGGGGGTGTCGCGCTCCTCGCGCGCGTTCCGTCGCCGGAAGGTGCGGTCCAGCGCCTCGTGGTGCAGTCCCATCTCGATGATCTCGCCCAGCGAGGTCACCGGCGCGCCCGGGATCCCGGCCAGGTATTCCGCCAGGTCGAACTTGAAGTCGAAGTCGATGAGGCCGGTGCCCGACAGCACCCCATCCGGCAGCGACACGTCCACCACAGTCGCCCCCAGCCCCTCCATCTCCTCCAGGGCGCCGCGAATCACCCGCGTCACGCTCCCGGCGCTTCCCTCTTCAATGTCCAGCGCCCCGATCCGCGCGCCCTCCAGCGCACCCGCATCGAGCGCATCCCGGAAGAGCGGCACCTCCTGGCCCTCCAGGATCGCGGTCGCGGGATCGGCCGGATCCATCCCCACCGTCGCGTCCAGCGCAATGGCCAGATCGGTCACCGTGCGCGCCAGCGGCCCGCCCGTGTCCTGCGAGTGCGAGAGCGGCAGGATCCCGTCGATGCTCGACAGGCCTTTCGTCGGCCGCAGCCCGAAGAGGTTGTGCACCGCGGACGGAATCCGGATCGATCCGCAGGTGTCGGTGCCCCAGCCCACCGCCGCAAAGCTGGCCGCAACCGCCGCGCCCGTTCCACCCGAACTGCCGCCCGGATTGCGCGCCGGATCGTACGGATTCCGCGTCTGCCCGCCCAGCGAACTGATCGTGGTGATCCCCGCGGCCAGCTCGTGAAGATTGGTCTTGCCCAGAATGACCGCCCCCGCCTCCCGCAACCGCGCCACCTGAAATGCGTCATCCGGCGGCTGAAGACCCGCCAGCGCCAGGCTCGACCCCGTCGTGGGCATCCACGAGATGTCGTAGTTGTCCTTCATCAGCACCGGGATCCCGTGCAGCGGTCCGCGCACCGTGCCCGCCGCCCGCTCCGCGTCCAGCGAGTCCGCCTGCGCCCTAGCCCGGGGATTGAGACGGATGATGGTGTTGAGCGCGGGGCCAGCCCGGTCGTAGGCCCGGATTCGCGCGAGGTAGAGGTCGACGAGCTGGGCCGAGGTAACGCGGCCCTCCAGCATCGCGGCCTGCAGTTCGGCGATCGAGGCCTCGGCGACCTCGAAGCTGGTATCCCCCGGCTGCGGCACGCAGGCCAGCAACAGCAGGTAGGCGACGAGCGCGCGCTTTACAGCGACAGCGCCACCGCGCCGATGAACGCCGGAATGAGCAGGCTCGAATACAGAATGAGCGCGAGGAATCCCTTGATCACGGTCCATATCCATCCGTCCCGGTAGAAGTGCCGCATGGCCGCCAGCGTGTAGTACAAGATCCAAACCGTAGTGCCCAGCCAGATCACGTTGCCGACGGCACCCGCGGGAAGCAGCAGGGGAATGGCCGACGCAAGCAGGCAGAACGTCTGAAGGTGAATCTGGAAGACCAGGTGCTCGACGAAGTACCGTTTCTTCCTCAGGTAAATGATCGCGAATACGAGGGCCTGGAAGGGCAGCAGGCAGAGGAAGGAGACCGACAGGTTTCCCACAACCCGTTCCATGAAGAACACGGGATCGTGGACGAAGTCGATCATCAGGCTCCAGAATGCCTTCTCCAGCCAGCCCGTTTCGCCAGGGGCCCTGGGCTCGATATCCCCGGCAAACGCGAGGATCGTCCCGACGCCGGCAGCTTCTTCGGGCCGGCTCAGGATATCGTCCAGCTTCTGCCGGTACCGCGGTTGCAATCGCGTCTTGAGGGCGTTGACCTGCGCCGTGTCGGGAGCGAGATCGTCCAGCACGGCGTCGGCCGCGTCGTCCACACCTGCACTGTCGGCCGCCGGGCTGCCGCGGGTTATCTCGAACGACACCGAGGGGTCCATGGTCCCCGCGTCCACGCCGCCGAAGAACGCCCGCGCAAACGCGAAGAAATACAGGATCGTCGCGAACAGGTACATCCGCACCGGCGACATGTAGTTCGCGCGGTGGTTGCGCGAAAACTCGGCCGACAGGCGCCCTGGGCGAACCAGCTGCTTCAGGGTCTGCAGCAGCTTCGAGTCCACCTCGAGGGTCTCCCGCACGAGGTCGCCCATGACGGACCACGCGGAGCGGATGTAGTTCCGGTCGTTCTGTCCGCAGTAGCCGCAGAAGCGTTCGCCGCGGGGGCGCCCGCAGTTGAGACAGGCGGGACCCGGGTCGGGATTCGTGTCAGACATGCGTCACCCCGTCAGGAACAACACGACCAGGAAGCCCGGGAGCAACACCCAGAAATAGAGCCATTCCACCACGAACCCCTTGAACAGGGTCCGGATCCAGCCGTCCCCGTAGAAGCGGCGCAGGGCGATCAGGTAGTAAAGCTCCGCAGCGACAATCAGGAACAGGCGTGCCAGGTCTCCGAACGTACCCGCGGGCATGAGGAGCGCGGTCCCCAGGGACAGGAAGATGAAAGTCTGGACGTGGATGGCGAAGACCAGGTGCTCGATCAGGTACCGCCGCTTTCTCAAGTAGCAGATCTTCAGGGCCAGAGCCAGGAACGGCAGCAGGAAGAACATCGCGATCGGCATGTTCCCGATCATCCGCTGGAGGAATACGTCGGGGTCGTGCAGGAGGTCGACCACGCTCGTCACGAATGCCTTCAGCAGGAATCCGGGAGGATCCGTCCTTACCGCGGCGACGGGGGCCACCGAGTCCTCTTCAGTCGCCAGATCCGGTCCAAACGGATCGCGATAGGCCACCAGCCGGGCGAGCATCGGGAGAAAATTCCGCGACACGCTGCCCTCCGGACGGGCGAGAATGTCGTCCACCCTGTGGACCTGTTCCGGCCGCAAGGCCGCCTTGAGAGCAGCGAGTTCGGCTTCGCTCACCAGCTGCGTCACGTTCAGCTCCTCGGTGTTCGGTCCCACCAGCACGACCGAATCGTCGTACACGGTGTCCGGCAACTTCCACGACAACACGAGGAAGAACACGAGGCTGGTGAAGAGATACAGCCGAATCGGCGACATGTACCGGGCCCGCCGGTTGCGCGAGAACTCGGTCGACAGGCTTCCGGGCTTGAAGAGGAGAAGCTTCAGGGTCTGGAAGATCCTCGCGTCCACCTCGAAGGCTTCGCGGTTCAGTTCCCAGAGCATGGGGAGAAGCGACCGCAGGTAGGTTCGGTCGTTCTGGCCGCACTGGGCGCAATAGCGGCCCGAGCGGGCGTCGCCGCAGTTGAGGCAGGCGGTGGGGGATGCCGGCTCGGGGCGGGTGGGAGTCTGAGCAGGTGAGTCGGGCACGTCGCTTTAACCGGTAGTCACTAGCAGCGAAATCACGAGAGCGGGCAACAGAACGATGGAATAGAGTTTGGACAGGTGGGGGTCTCGGCTACTGGAATTTACGTGTCCTACTCGGGAAGAGGTGCTTCCGGTTGGCCGTGAGTACAGTAGGAGACCCTGCGGCCACTCGGCAAACCGGTTCCTTGCGAGGGCCCGCGCACCACCGTCCATTCCCATCCAGTCAACGCGACGCTCTCTTCACGGCATCCGCCCACCCTGATGCAAGGCCCGACAATGCGCGAAGTCACCCATCGAGTCCCGCCGACGCTCCCGGCGTCCCTGACACTGACTGCCCTGTCGGCAGCGCTGGTCGCCAACGCCGCTGCTCCCACCCCCATCCAGGCCCAGCAAGCCGATCCCGCCATCATCCACGAAGCCGCGCAGGGCCTCGCGCTGCGCGGGATCGGCCCGGCGCTGATGGGCGGGCGCATCGCCGACATCGCGGTCCACCCCGACGACCCCACCACCTGGTACATTGCGGTCGGCTCCGGCGGCGTCTGGAAGACCACGAACGCGGGAATCTCCTGGACGCCCATCTTTGACGATCAGCCGTCCTATTCCATCGGCGATGTCACCATTGACCCGTCCGATCCGGACATCGTGTGGGTGGGCACGGGCGAGAACGTGAGCGGACGGCACGTGGCCTGGGGCGACGGGGTCTACAAGAGCCGCGATGGCGGCCGCACCTGGCGCCGCATGGGGCTCGCGGCCTCGGAGCACATCGGGAAGATCCTGGTCGATCCGAGGGATGGGGACGTCGTGTTCGTGGCCGCGGAGGGGCCGCTCTGGTCGACGGGGGGCGAGCGCGGGCTGTACCGGACGGAAGACGGGGGGGAGACTTGGGAGGCCGTGCTGACGGTCGACGCGAACACCGGCGTGACGGACGTGGAGTTCGACCCGGTCGACCCCGATATCATGTACGCGGCAACCTACGAGCGGCGGCGGAGCGTGTGGGCGCTGCTCGCGGGCGGCCCCGGGTCGGGGATCCACAAGTCGACGGACGGGGGGCGGACGTGGCGGCGGGTGAACCGCGGGCTTCCGGATGCGGATGTGGGAAAGATCGGGCTGGCCGTTTCGGGCGCCGATCGCAACGTGGTATACGCCACGATCGAAGCCGGGCCGAGCGACCGCGGCTTCTACCGCTCCACCGACCGCGGCGAGAGCTGGGAGCGGCGCAACTCGTACATCTCGGGCGGCACCGGGCCGCACTACTACCAGGAGATCGAGGCGTCGCCGCACGATGTGGACCTCGTCTACCAGATGGACGTCTTCGTGCACGTCACGCGCGACGGCGGCGCGACCTTCGCCGAACTGGGGACGGGCCGCGAGAAGCACAGCGACAATCACGCCTTCTGGATCGATCCCGCGAATGGGCGGCACATCCTGGCCGGGACCGACGCGGGCCTCTACGAGACCTTCGACGAGGGGACGACCTGGCGGCACTTCCCCAACATGCCGGTGTCCCAGTTCTACAAGCTGGCGCTCGACAATTCCGAGCCGTTCTACCACATCCTCGGGGGCGCTCAGGATCTGGGGACGCTCCACGGGCCGTCGCGCACGATGAACCAGGAGGGCGTGCGCAACCGCGACTGGTACGTGCCGCTGGGCGCCGACGGGTACGCCGCCGCCTTCGACATGGCCGATCCAGCCATTGCATTCATCCAGACCCAGCAGGGGAATCTGCAGCGGGTCAACCTGGTCAACCACGAGCTCATCAACATCCGCCCCCAGCCGGCCCTGGGCGACCCCCCCGAGCGCTGGAACTGGGACAGCCCGGTGATTGCGAGCCCTCACGCAGAGGGCCGGATCTATTACGCGTCGCAGCGGGTGTGGCGGAGCGACGACCGGGGTAATTCGTGGCAGGCCGTGAGCGGCGACCTGACCCGCAACGACAATCGCTATGAGCTGCCGATGGCGGGACGGGTGCGCAGCATCGACGCGCTGTATGGGAACACCGCAATGTCTTTGTATTCAACCATTTCGGCGATCTCGGAGTCGCCGGTGGCGGAGGGGGTGCTCTACGTTGGGACCGACGACGGGCTGGTGCAGGTGACGGAGGACGGCGGGGAGACCTGGCGCCGGGCGGCGGCGTTGCCGGGCGTGTCCGAGCGCGCGTTCATGAACGACATCAAGGCGTCCCAGCACGACGCTGCAACGGTCTTCGTGACGCCCGACAACCACAAGGAGGGCGACTACACGCCCTATCTCTTCGAGAGCAACGACGCGGGCCGCAGCTGGCGGTCGATCGCGGGGGACCTGCCGGACGGCATCGTGATCTGGTCGGTGGAGCAGGACCACGTGCGTCCCGATCTGCTATTCCTCGGCACCGAGCACGGCATCTACTTTACGACGAACGGGGGCGACCACTGGGTACTGCTGGGCAACGGCGCCCCCACGATTTCGTTCCGCGACCTGGAGATCCAGCGCCGGGACGGTGATCTGGTGGGCGCGACCTTCGGCCGCGGCTTCTACATCCTGGACGACTACGCGCCCCTGAGGGAGATGGCCGCCGGTGCGCTGGCCGCTGGCGCGACCCTGTTCCCCGTGCGGGACGCCTGGTGGTACGTCCCCAACACCCCGCTGCAGGCGGCCGGCCAGCCGACCCTCGGCACGACTTCGTTCGTCGCGCCCAACCCGGATTTCGGCGCCACCTTCACCTACTGGCTGGCCGAAGCGCCCGAGACGATGCGCGAGGAGCGGCGCCGCGAAGAGCGCGCGGCGGCGGGACGCGGCGAAGACATCGCGTTCCCCGGCTACGACCGCCTCGCCGCCGAGGCCCAGGAAAGCGGCCCCCGCGTGGCGCTCCTGGTGCGCGACGCCGGGGGCGACCCCGTGCGGCGCGTCATGGGCCCCGCCCGGCGCGGCCTCCACCGCGTCACATGGGACCTCCGCCGCCCCGCCCCCGACCCCGTCAACCTCACCACGCCGGGGTTCACGCCCCCCTGGGCGGGCCAGTCGCGCGGCCCGCTCGCGCCGCCGGGCGGCTACACGGTCGAGATGGCGCTCGTAACCGAGGCCGGTGTGGAGCCGCTCGGCGACCCGCGGCCCTTCACGGTGAAGCCCGTGCCCAACATCGACATGAGCACGGACTTCGTCGCGGCGGCGGCCTTCGCGGAAGAGACGGCCGACCTGCAGCGCCGCGCGAGGGGCGCAACCGCCGAGATCGGGCGTGCACGCGACCGGCTCCGGCACATGCGCGCCGCCCTCGACGAGACCCCCGCAGCGGGCGCCGAGCTCTACCAGCGCCTGGAGGAGATCGACGGGCGGCTCGCCGAGGTCGCGGCCGAGCTCCAGGGCGACCCCACGCCGGGCCGCTACAACGAGCCGACCGCCCCCTCGATCACAGGCCGCATCGGGCAGGTCGCCGGGGGGCATTGGAGTACGCGCCAGGAGCCCACCGCGACGCAGCGCGAGAGTCTCGCGATCGCGCGGGCCGGGTTTGAGGAGGTCGTCGTGCGGCTTGGGTCGCTGCTGGAAGAGGATCTTGCCGGGCTGGAGCGAGACATGGAGGCCGCGGGGGCGCCGTGGACGCCCGGGAGGCGGGTGGGGTGAGGTTCCGGCGAATACCCGAGTCGGTCAACCACCCCGCCGGTAGATGTCCTTGCGCTGCCCATCGAGGTGGAGCTCCCGGATCACATCGGCCAGCGGCCGAGTGGGCTCGTGACGGAGTCGCTTTTGATCGTCAATGTCCTCAAGCCAGGTCTCCCGGGAGCTGGCGGACAGGCTTACTCGAGAGCGCGGACGCACCGGCCCGGTTGAGCACGGCGGAGCTGCTGGGGTTGTTGCAGGGGTGACTGGGGTGCCAACGCAAATCGGGGAGTAGTTGACCGGATCGACCATACGATTTATCAATTACTAGCAAATTGACAGTTCGTGAAGTGAAGGTCGCCCGTGAAGATCCCCGCTACACCCCCCGACATCCGCTCCCTCCTCGGCAGGACATCCCCGCAGCGGCTCAGCGAGATCATCAGCGGGACCTCGATGCTGATCGCCGGACGATACCTCCACTGGGACAACATGCGTCACCGCCCCCCGCCGGGGCGTCTCTCCCACGAGGAATGGTGGCTTGGTACACGAATGGCCCGTCTTTCCGCACGGGAGATCATGCCCTTCAGCACCAGTGAGGGGCATCCCTTTTCGCTCGTGCACGCCGCACCGATCCGGCAGGGTCTCCACGAGATCGATCAGAAGCTGGGGATGTCGGGGCCGCGATCACAGGTGCGGGACCTCGTGGAGGGACACGGCAGGAAACACCTCCTCGCGAATTCGATCGTGGAGGAAGCAATCCGCTCAAGCCAACTGGAAGGAGCTTCAACGACCCGGCGGGTGGCAAAGGAGATGATCCGCAGGGGTCGCCAGCCGAAGACGCACGGCGAGCGCATGATCCTCAACAACCATCACGCGATGGAACGGGTCGCTGAGCTGGCCCGGCGAGATCTCGGCGCGGCGGATGTATTCGAACTCCACGGGATCCTCATGGACGGCACGCGTCATTCCGGCATGGCCGGGCGGTTCAGGAGAGCCTCGGACGAGATCGTGGTCACGCTTGTTCATTCCGACGAGACCGCCCATGTCCCTCCAGACGCCGCCGAGTTGCCCGCTCGCATGGACCGGCTCGTAACATTCGCCAATGAAGAGACGCCCGACCATTGGATCCATCCGGTAGTACGCGCGATACTCCTTCATTTCATGATCGGATACGACCATCCATTCGTGGACGGGAACGGACGCGTGGCGCGTTCCCTGTTCTACTGGTCGATGGTTCGGCAGGGCTACTCCCTCGCCCAATACCTCGCCGTGTCCGGAATCCTGCGGAATGCTCCTGCCAGGTACGCAAGGGCCTACCTGCATACAGAGACCGATGGCGCGGATCTTACATACTTCGTGGACTACCACATCGGCGTGATCGTCCGCAGCATCGCCGCGCTCTCGGCATATGTCGACAGGAAGATGGCGGACATCCAGGGGATCGAAGACCGGCTGCGCCACTCCCCGGACTTGAACCACCGGCAGATCCAGTTGCTGGGACATGCCCTGCGAAATCCCGGATTCCGGTACACGGTCAAGTCACACGCGACCAGTCACGGCATCACGCCAAACACGGCCAGGGCCGATCTGGTCAAGCTCGCCGGCGCGGGGCTCCTGGCCTCGACCATGCGCGGTCGTCGACAGGAGTTCATCGCAACCCGCGACCTGGAGGCCGCATTGAAGGAGCACGGAAAGAGGGTCGGATAGGCGCGACCCGAGCCTGGCCGATTCAACCAGCCGAGCTGGCGGTGGCGCAAGCCCGGGTTCTCCGTCACCGCCGGCGCAACGGATCCACCACGGTAAGGAACGGAAACCGGTGAAACCCGGTGTCGCGCGTGCAGATCCGGCTGACTCCATGCTCGCGCATCAGCACCGCAGTGTGGAGATCGTGCATCTGGTTTCCACGGACGTCCGGGAGCTCGGCCACGGTCTGCTCGAGGACGGCCGCGTGCCGCCGCGTCGCGAGGAGCAGATCGATCCCCGGCGAACTCAGCAGCGCCGCAATGAAGCGCCTCGCGTCCGCGGGCGTCCACGGCGAGCGGAAGACTCGCCGGTGCGTGCTGACCCGGAGGAACTCGTAGCAGATGTTCCAGGTGAGGAAGGCGGGGGAAGGATCGCGGCGGGCGGCTTCGATCCAGCGCCGGCAGGGTTCACGAAACTCCGAGTCCTCGTCCGCTGCGTAGAGGAGCACGTTGGTGTCGAAGACCAGCAATCAGTCGTCCTCCATCACCCGGTGAAGCTCTTCCCGGTTGGATATGTCGACCAGGTGGCCACCGCTGTGCCAGGACGGCAGCGTGGGCAGCGTACCCGGACCCTCCTCCGCGTCACGGTCCCCAGCGAGTACAAGCCGCAACCCTGCCTCCACAAGCGCGGACATGGTGGTTTCGCGGCGGACCGCCTCCGCGCGCAGGCGCCGCATGACCGTGGCGTCGATGTTGAGCGTCGTTTTCATATGGATTACCATATGCTCGATATGGGAATATGGCAAGGCCGGGGCGATCGCGATCGCCGCTTGACCAGGGACCAGGAGTCCCAGACCCCCTTCCTCGTCCGGGGGCGGGGTCCGGCTTCCGTGGAAGGCAAGCCACGACTCCACCCACGACTCGACGAGCCCTTCACCTCTCCCCAAGTAGGAGGTCGCGAGGATCGAGCCGTCCTCGCGAACCGCCCGGGGGCCCCGAAAGCGGTCGTCCGGCCCTCTCTCCAGGAAAAAGGAACGCCCGAACCGCCCATCGGCGTCGAGGACGGCCATCCTGCCGCTTGTCCGCGTCACAACCGCCACCTTATGGTAACCGCGCAAGCCGGTGCAATCATTCTTCCGTCGACGGAATGACCCATGCGGATCGCGAAGACAACCTGGCTGCTGCTGGCACTGACGCTGTTTCCGGCCCGCGCCGCGGCTCAGGACCCCGGCGATGCGGCCCCCGGTCTCGATGTCGCCGACCACCCCCGCGCCGAGCGCCTCTACCGCGCTCACTGCGCGCGCTGCCACGGCGTCCAGGGCCTGGGCGGCGAGGGCCCCGAACTGGCGCGGCTGGTGTTGCCGCGGGTCGCGGACCAGACCCAGCTCGAGCTGATCATCCGATATGGAATCCCGGGGACGGGCATGCCGGGCGCGCGCACGACGATCCTCGACGATGACGCGGTGTCCCTCGTGGCCAGCTACGTCCTGTGGCTCGGCGCGCAGACCACCGCCGACGTTTCCGGAGTCACGGGCGACGCCGGCCGCGGTCGGGATCTGTACTGGTCCGCGGGCGACTGTGCCTCCTGCCACATTGCCGCCGGGAGGGGTACCGCGGTCGGGCCGGAGTTGACCGCAATCGGGCTTCGCCGCGGGGCCGATTACCTGCGCGAGGCCCTGCGCACGCCTGCCGCCCGGCTGCCCATCGCGCGCTCCGGTTCGCGCAGCGGCTTCTTCGAATACCTGCCGGTGCGGATCGTCACGCGCGGCGGCGACGTCTACAACGGCATGCGGATGAACGAAGACTCCTTCACCATCCAGCTGATGACCCTCTCGGGATTCCTGGTTTCGCTCCAGAAGAAGGAGATCGCCGAGATGGAGAAGCGCGTCGGGCACTCGCTGATGCCCATTGCCCAGGATCTCAGCGACGCTGACATCGAGGACCTGGTGGCGTATCTGACAACCCTCGGGAGGGGATCATGAGTGAACGGAGCATCACATCCCGGATGGGTCGCGGACTCGCGGCCGCAATCGGCGATGGGCTCGCGGCCCCAATCGGTGCCGGGTTCGCAGCCGCTATCGGCCACGCCTCGGGCCGAACCGGGCGGCACTTTGCGGTGGCGGCATTTGCCATCGCGCTGGGCGTGTCAATAGCTGGATCGGCCACGGCCCAGGTCCCCTACGAACGTCTCGTCGCGGCCGACTCGGAGCCCGAGAGCTGGCTGACGTATTCCGGCAACTACGCGTCCCACCGTTTTTCGGCACTCGACCAGATCAACACCGGCAACGTGGCCGACCTGCGCGTCATCTGGGCCTACCAGATGGACGAGGGCCTGATCGAGACGACGCCGATCGTGGCCGACGGGATCATGTACGTGACCGAGCCGCCGAGCACGGTGGCCGCGCTCGACGCGCGCACGGGGAAGCGGCTGTGGAAGTGGACGCCGCAGATGGGATCGAACGTGCTTCACATCGGCTTCCCACAGGTGAACCGGGGTGTGGCGATTCTGGACTCTACGCTCTACGTCGGGACGCTCAATGCGCACCTGGTCGCGCTCGATGCTCGTTCCGGGGCGATCCGGTGGGACGTCGAGGTGGCCGACAACGCGATCGGATTCTCGCTGACGCTGGCGCCGCTGGCGCTCGACGGGAAGATCATTGTCGGTGTTTCGGGGGCGGAGGCGGGCGTGCGCGGCTTCATCGACGCCTATGACCCCGAGACCGGGGACCTCGTGTGGCGCACCTACACGATTCCCGCGCCAGGCGAGTTCGGGAGCGACACCTGGGGTGGGAACAGCTGGGAGACCGGCGGCGGATCGACATGGCTGACCGGCTCCTACGACCCCGAACTCGACCTGCTCTACTGGCCGATCGGGAACCCGGCGCCCGACTGGAACGGCGATCTGCGACCCGGCGACAACCTCTACACGGACTGCCTGCTCGCCCTCGATCCCGACACCGGCGAGATCGTGTGGTGGTTCCAGTTCACGCCGCACGACACGCATGACTGGGACGCGAACCAGATCCAGGTGCTCGTGGATGCGGAGTGGGAGGGCGAGCCCCGCAAGCTCGTCGTCACGGCCAACCGCAACGCCTTCTACTACGTGCTGGACCGCGAGACGGGCGAATTCCTGCACGGCACCGCCTACTCGAAGCAGACATGGGCAGAGGGATTGGATGAGAACGGCCGGCCGATCGTCATCCCCGGCACGGAGCCTACCGAGGGGGGCAACCTGGTCTGGCCCAGCCTGCAGGGTGCCGCCAACTGGTTCAGCCCCAGCTACAGTCCGCTGACCGGTCTCTTCTACCAGCCGACGCGGATCATGGGTGCGATCTATTACAAGGCCGAGGTCGAATACGAGCCCGGCCAGCCCTTCTACGGCGGGGGCGAGCAGGCGCTGCGCGGCGAGGAGGCGAGCGGCGCGGTGAAGGCGCTCGATGTGCTCACCGGCGAGCTGAAGTGGGAGTTCGAGCTGCAGTCGCCGCCGTGGGCGGGGGTGATGGCGACGGCCGGCAACCTCGTCTTCGGCGGGAGCAACGAGGGCAACATCTTCGCGCTGAACGCCGAGACGGGCGAGCCGCTCTGGAACTTCCAGGCGGGAGGGGCGGTGCGAAGCGGCCCCATGGCCTACGAGATCGACGGGCAGCAGCGGATTGTGAATTCGGCGGGGGGGACGATGTTCGTGTTCGGGCTGGGGAGCGGAGCAGGCAGTGCGGACGGCGGCCCCGCAAAGGACGACGGTCCGCTGCCGGAGTCTTGAGCGGACGCTCTACGCCCCCGGTTGAAGATCACCCTCCCGCCCATGCCGCCTGAAGAACTCGTCGGTACCCGCGGGTAGCAGCAGGCTGTCCGAAATCGCGGCGATCTCCTCCGCCTCCTTCCAGGCCTGTTCCAGCACCCAGAGTTCGCCCTCGAGCGCGCGGCGTTCGCGTTCCTCGTGGAGGGCCATCTCGAGGGCGAGCTTGGTGTCCGCGGGGAACGATCTGATGAGCCCGATGCGGCGCCTCCGGTAACGGTGACCACGCCGGGCCGTTTCGGCGATGAAGCGGCTCGGGTGTCCGCTGGATTCGATCTGCTCTACCGCACTCTCGACCTGGACCCGGTATCCTCCGCCCACATTGAACCCCGAAATGACGGCGGCGCCCACGCGGCGGGCGTCTTCCCCCTCGAAACGCGCCCTTTGTGTCAGCTTGCGAAACTCCACGGCGAATCCGGGCTCTCCGTCGTCAGGCAGCAGGCGGAGCTTCCTCAGGTCCCTGGATCTGAACCTGACGATTCGACTCTCTTCTCCCGCGCCATCTTCGCCAGCACCACCGCCGACGCGGACCCTTCCGACCGTGCGAAGGAACTGCCAGCCATAGAACGCCCCGGCCCCCGCGAGCATCACCCCCGAAAACGGTGTGAGCAAACCCACCTTCAACCCAATCACGCCCACCGCCCAGGGAACGTGTTGCGCGTTTTCGCGGATCAGTCGGCGCCTGAACCGCTGCATGTAGCGCCAGGCCGCGAACTCCCGCCGCCGTGCGCTCCCGATCCGCACGAGGTCCAGGCCACCGGGATGGCGCGCGATCCCGATGTTCTCGGTGGAGGCTCGTACGGGCGTGTCACGGAAGATGCGCTCGCATTCCTCGATGGCCTCCCAGCGCTCCTCGAGCGGCGTCAGGTTCCAGCGGAGACACTTCCTGCACACCACCCACAGCCGCCCCTTCCCCTCGTCGAAGGCCAGCCGGCGTCCGACGGGGAAGTGCTCGATCACCTGGTTCGTGCCGAGGGATCGGGTGCAGAACATGCATGTCTTGTACACGCCTTGCGTCTCCTCCTTGTTTTCTGCGCCCGCTCAAAGAATGGCGGCGGCGGCGAGCCGGTGCAAAGCTGGACACATCGCCGGGCGCACCGCATCGTAAGCGTCATCATGGCCAATGACACGTTTCGCGCGTTTCGCGCACCGGTTCTTCTGTTCGCATCACTCCTGTGTGCCTCCTGCGGCGGTAGGCAGCTTTCCGGCGGAGATGGGCTGCCCGGCGGGCAGTTTTCCGGCGGGAACGGGGCGCGCGGCACGCCAAAGGTCCTCCTGTTCGGGATCGACGGGGTACGGCCCGATGTGCTCGCCGAGGTGGCTACGCCGAACATCGACGCTCTGGCCGCAGCCGGGTGGTACACTGACCGGGCCCGCACCACCAACCCGTCGGTCAGCGGCCCGTCCTGGTCCTCGATGCTCACGGGCGTATGGCCCGACAAGCACGGTGTCACCAACAACGCCTTCACGGGACGTGATTACGCGACCTATCCCTCGTTCCTGACGCGGGTCGAGGCGGCGCGCCCCGAACTGGCCACCTTCGCGGCACTCGACTGGGTCCCCCTCGCGGAGCTCGACCGGGTCTCCCTCGCGGAGTTGGAGGACGACCCCGGTCCCGTCCTCCCGGATGCGATCGACGTGCGCGAGGTGGTCAACGGCTACGATCTCGGCTGGGCCGAGGCCGATGGCGAGATCGCGGCCCGTGCGGCGCGGCACCTGGCCGAGGCCGACCCCGATGCGATGTTCGTCTACTTCGGCAACCCCGACGAGACCAGCCACCGCCACGCGTCCATCGGGGCCGAGTACCGGGACGCGATCGCGCTGTCCGACAGCCATGTCGGGATGGTCGTGGACGCGATGCGCGCGCGCCCCACATACGCCGACGAGGACTGGCTCGTCCTCATCAGCACCGATCACGGCAGGCGCGCCGACGGGGGTCATGGAGGGGACTCGCCTGAAGAGATGATCATCTTCATCCTCGCGAGCGGTCCGGCAACGGTGGACTGGCCAGACGCTGCAACCTCGCCCGCCACCGCCGCCGACCCGACGGCCACGCCGTCCTCCTTCATCGTCGATGTCGCCGTCACGGCGCTGGCGCATCTGGGCATCGAGATCGAGCCGCGCTGGGGACTGGACGGTGTGCCGCTGGGCGAATCCATGCCCGGCCGGCGCGACAGTCTTCCCGGTGCTGCCACGGGTTCATCCTCGGCCAACTAACGCCATGCGATACGGAATCTACGGCAGCCACACCCCGGAAACCTGTCCCATCTACATCCCCAGGTACGCCCAGGTATTCGCGGACATCCTGGAACACGACCCGCAGGAGCTGGCCGACGCCTACGGAATCCACCGGATCGAGGCCCGGTATCATTCGGCGCTGGAACACACGTTCCTCTGGGTGGTCGATGCCGACGACCCCCAACTCATCGAGGCCTTTGCCGTCGAATCCGGCCTCGCCTCGTTCAACACACTCCGGATCGTCCCGGTACACACCTTCTCCGAGACGGTGGAACGCCTGAAGAAGACGCACGACCTCGGAGCCGATCGGTGAGCACGCACACCCGCACCCGCATCGCCCATACCATCGAGATCTTCGAGGCCGCGCGGAAGCCGCTCTTCATGGTCCTCAACGGGATCGCGCAGGCCGACCTCGACTGGAACCCCGCGCCGGGGACGCGCGGCATCGGCAAGATCTGCCGCCACATGTACCGGGTGGACATCTGGTTCCTGAAGCGGCTGGGGATCGAGCCCGTCATCACCCACGACGCGCCCGGTTCGGCCGACGAGATCGCGGGACGGATGCGCACGATCCAGGAGCAGGTCATCGGCGAGGTCGAGCGGTGCGGGAGCGACGCGGACCTCATGGCCGAGCGGACTTCACTCGACGGCGAAACGGGGGCGCGGCTGGGGCCGGACGTGATCCACATGGCGCAACACTACCTCTATCACCTGGCGCAGATGACCTACCTGCGCCGGATCCGCGACCGCGAGTGGAAGGCGCCGCTCGACGAGTGGGAGGATGCGACGCATTTGATCGGGGACCGGATTCTGGAGTGACCCCGCAGGGCGATCATTGGGAGGACCTCGATGAAAAACCAATTGCTGCTACTGGCCGCGACGACTACATGCGTCCTCGTGGCCTCCGAAACCGCAAGCGCCTCTGCTTCTATCGCTGCCGGGCAGGATGTCGTTATCGAGACGATCGGCGACACGACCGTGGTGCGCACCCTCTCGGGCAGCGTCTGGGAGGGGACGGCGACCCTGGTGCCGGAGGTCTCGATGGGAGAACTCGACGGGCCGGATGAGCTTCTCTTCGGCTGGATCCGTTCGATCGCCGTCGATGACGACCACAACGTGTATGCGTTCGACGACCAGGCACAGGCGGTGCGCGTCTTCGACTCGGCCGGGAGGTACGTGGAGACGCTGGGCCGGCGGGGCAGAGGCCCGGGCGAATTCAGCCGCGCCGAGTCCATCGCGACGCTGCCGGACGGGCGTCTGGTGGTGCGCGATCCCGGAAACGCGGCCCTGGAGGTCTTCGTTCCCGGCACCACGGAGACCGAACGATGGCGGTACAACGTAGGCGGCCTGCATTCGTTGACGCCGCTGTACACCGACGCGAGCGGCCGCACGTATCTCCACACCACCGACTTGTCTCGCACCGACTTCACCATGCACATCGTCGTGTTCGGACCGGATGGCACGCAGATCGACACCCTCCCGGAACCCTCGAGCACATATGAGCCTCCAGAGGTCACCGCCGAGCGGGGAGCCAGTTCGGTCGGATACTACGTGCCCTTCAGCCCCGAGTTGTATTGGACCATCCACCCCAGCGGCCACTTCCTCAGCGGCGTCTCAACCGAGTACAAGATTGACCTGGCCCGCGACGACGGCGTGCTCCGGATCGAGCGCGCGGCCAACCCCGTTCCGGTCCACGAAGAGGAGCTTGCCCGCCAGCGCGAGAGCGTTGTACAGCGCATGCGGGCCTTCGCCCCGGGCTGGACCTGGGACGGCCCGCCGATCCCCGATCACAAGCCGCTCTTCGGCGACCTCGTGGCCGGCCGCGACGGCCGCATCTGGGTGGCGGTCCCGACCGAGGCGCGCGCGGTAGAGAACCCGAACCACGACCCGGAGGATCCCTCTTCGGCGCCGGTGGTCTGGCGCGCGCCGCCGCGCTACGACGTCTTCGAACCCGACGGGACCTACCTGGGGGCGGTGATGCCCCCGGCGGGCTTCACGGGCTCCACCCAGCCGGTATTCGACGGGGACTACGTCTGGGCCGTGACCCGGGACGAACTGGGCGTACAGCGGGTGGTGCGGTTCAGGATTGTGGTCGGGGGCTGAGGGTCACGCGAGCGCCGCGGCCCGCGAAGGCGGGTCTACAGGGCCGGCGGGCTGCACCGGATTCGAGACGCTCGGGCACCTGTCGTCCGGTTGCGGCATGCGGTAGCCGACCCCGCGCTCATTGAAGATGTAGAGGGGACTGTCCGCGTCCTCGCCCAGCTTGCGGCGTATCCTCTTCATTGTGGACTGTACCAGCTTCGGGTCGACGCGTCGCGGATACCGTTTCCAGGCATGGCGCAGCAGAAAGCGGTACGTCAACACCCGCCCCGCGTTGAGCGACAGCCGGCGCAGCACTTCGTATTCGGTTGCGGTCAACTGCAGCGGGCGTCCGGCCACGGTCACGCGGCGCCTCTCATAGTCGATGGACAGATCGTGCAGTGTGAACGTCCGGGGCCGGGCACGCAGTCGTATCGCGGCGGCGATTCTCGCCTTGAGTTCCGTCGCCGAGAACGGCTTGACGATGTAGTCGGCCGCACCGCTTGCGAGCGCGGTGGCGATGGTCTCGTCCCGCCCGTAACCGGAGAGGAAGATGACCGGGATATCGCCAAGTTCCGGGACTTCCCGCATCAACTTGATGCCGTCGGTCCCCGGGAGCATGAGGTCGAGGAGGACCAGATGGGGGTCTTCCCTGCGGATGATCTCCGAGAGTCCCGACGGACTCCCGGTGACGATCGCGTCGAACCCCGCAACCCTGAGAGCGTCGCGCACGAGACGCAGCGTGTGCGGGTCATCATCGACCACCAGTACCTTCGGCTTTTCCCCTCCGTCCGCGAATACACCGTCCGCGGGCCTCGGAGAGACTGTTGCGCGCGGGCGTCCGCGGACGGCCGGGATCGTGAACGTGAAGCGCGCGCCGATGCCGATCCCCCCGCTTTCAGCCCGGATGCGTCCGCCGTGTGCCTCCACGAGGCCGCGGCAGATCATGAGCCCCAGGCCGGTCCGGCCCATGGTCGTCCCGTCGCGGCCCTCGGAGGGCCTGACGCGCTTTCTGAACAGGTGCGGCAGCCGTTCGGCAGGGATGCCCGGACCTTCGTCCGAGACCGACAGCACGATGTAATCCCCCTCGCGAACCGCGTCGACCCGGATGGCGGAGGACTGCGGCGCGTGCCGGGCCGCATTGGAGAAGAGGTTGCAGAGCACCTGCACGATGCGCTGGCGGTCGGCAAACGCCAGCGGCAGATCCGGCGGGATGTCGATGGCGACAGGATGGCGTCCGCCCCCGCTCAGGAACGTGTTGCGCGCCTCGTCCACAATCGTCGCCACTTCGGAAGGCTCGGGTGACACCGTAAGCGTGCCCGCCCTGATGCTCCCCGCGTCGAGGAGGTTCGAGATGAGCCCGCGCATGCGGTCGGCCTGCCCTTCGATGATGCGGAAGAACTGGAGCAACTCCGCCGGCGGCGGGACCGGCGCGGCGCCGAGTACCGCGGCGGCCGAGCCCTTGATTGAGGTCAGGGGTGCACGAAGTTCGTGGGTCACCATTTCGAGGAACTCCGCCCGCTGCTTCTCCAACTCATCGAGCGGGGCGAGATCCTGCGCGGTGACGACGATCGAAGCCACGTCGCCGCGCTCGCAATGGATCGGCGTGACGTTGATGAGCATCCGGACGCTTCCGCCCTCCGGCACCGAAACCTCGATTTCCTCGGCGCGCAGCGGCCTGGCCTTCTCGAACAGCTGCACAAGCGAAACATCCCCCGTCGAAAACTCCCGCCCGTCGGCGTGTCGCCACGTAACCATTCCGAGGAGTTGATCGACTCCGTGGCCACCGGTGTGCAATCTCTTCACGAAGCGTCGCGCCTCACGGTTCAGGGAGACGATCCGACCGCTCTTCGCGTCGAAGACCACGACCCCGACCGGCGAGGTGTCGACCAGCACCTCGAGGTCGGCCCGCGCCCGCTGGGCCTTGCGGTAGGACCGCGCGTTGGCGATCGCAGTCGTAGCCTGGCCGGCAAAGATGACCAGGGTCTCCTCGTCCTCGTGCGTGAAGCCCCCGCCGTCCTGCTTGTCGCCGAGGAAGAAGCTCCCCAGATGCCCGTCGCGGTGATGCAGCACGGTGGTCCCCAGGACCGTGCGCGAGCCACAGGGACTCGGGGACAGGCCGAGCTCGCGAAGATAGGCGGGGAAGTCCGCCACCCGCAGCGGGGTTGCGGTATCCCGCAAGTGTTCGAACAGTCTTTCTCCATCGCTCCACTCCAATACCTCGCGGTGCACCTCGCCGGGAAGCCCGGACGTGACGAAATCCTGAACTTCTCCCCGCTCGTCGAGCATCACGATCAAGCCCCGCGCGGCCCCGGTGAGAATGCGGGCGCTGCCCACGACCTCCTGAAGCACGGTATCGAGGTCGAGGCTCGTGTTGATCCGGAGGAACGCGCTGCGCAGCTCCGAGGCACGATCCCGCGACGCCATGGACAGGGTTCGTCGCCCGCCGGGAGCTTCCGTAGCCGTCTCGCTACTGCCCTTGCTCATCTATAGCTCTTTCTGCTGTCCGTGAACTGCTGAAGCACATTTGCGGCCTCGATGCCCTTGCATTGCCTTCAATATATCACATTATGTCGCCCACAGGTCAGCCTACTGACCCTAGATTTACAACGATGGACCCTCCGCGTAACTGGACCTTAGCCGCTCGTCCACCTACTGTGGTAACCCGCCTCCGTGGTGGAGCCAGCCGCTTTTCCTTCGCCCTTCGCAAGACTCGGGAGATCGCCCCCTGACCAAGCAAGCATACAGATTCCGGCTCTGCGGCCTGAAGAGGCCGACGGGTGCCCTGGTGAGGACTGCCGAGAGTGCTATCCCTGCCCGAGAATCGAGGAGCGCCTCCGGTTTATCCCTGCCCCGCGGGCTTACGTCGTGAGTGGACGACTTCACGAGATCGGGCACGGGTTGGGGCGGTTTCGACTCTTGGTGGGCAGCGCTTCGCTGCAAGGCCGGTTGGACCGCAACCAACTCGACGTGGAGCTGCTGCGCCCGCTCTGGGGCAAGCCGGTTACCGTGCAAGGAGTCGTGCACTTCAAGCCCAGCGGAAAGCCGCGCTTCATTGAGGCTCGCCGGATCAGCGCACACGCCGAGGGCGACGCGATCTTCGAGACCGTGCCGGAGGTCGAGATCGGCGTTGCAACCCTGGCCGACGCGACGACCGAATCCGAGCGCTCCGAACCCTTCTCCAGTGCTCTGGGCAAGGTGATGCGCCATGTGGACCCCATGATCCTGTGGGGCACCTGGCCGGGTGACGAGCCCATCGAAGAACTGCTGGCGCAGTTGGACTGATCGCTCGGCTCCATGCGACGCTTCCTGCTGGACCACCCCAGATACGAACGTGCTGCACCGAACCCAGCGATGCCCATGCGAGAAAACGACCTCTGGATGGGGGCTAATGCGCAGACGCTTCCGGCCACCCTCAGCCGACGCAAGCACCCTGCTCGCGCTGGTTCGGGGCTTCTCCTGGCGAAATGGGGGCATTACCCTAGTGCAGCCGCCCCACTATCGCAGCAGGGACTCCGCTTGAGAGGACTCCGGGCCTTAGCCGATGACTCAACAGCCGCCGCCCAACGCATCACCGCTGCCGGACCTCCGGATCCGCGGTTTCCGCGGGATCGGGAAGCTGACCATTCCGCGCCTGGGGCGCGTGACCCTTCTTGCCGGCCGCAACGGAGTGGGAAAGACCACAGTGCTCGACGCCATCCGCCTCTATGCGGCAAGGGGTCACCGACTTGCGCTTGCACAGCTCGTCGAGCGGCGTGAGGGTCTCCCGCCTACCTTCTTCCACCGTGACCGGCCACTTGCACCCCTCGATTTCGGTGCGCTCTTCCACAGCCGGCCCGGCGCGACGGCCAACACCATCAGAATCGGGCCGACTGACCCGGCAAAAACGCTGCGGATCGAGGCGAAGCCCCGAACCGGTGGGGTTTCGAGTGCCGCAGCAGACGCCGTGAGCTCCTCCAGCGGTGCGCAGGTCCTGGAGACATCTTTTCTCGGTCAGACCGACACATTCTTCACGGCGGAATTCAACAAGGCGTATGTCGGCGACCCGTCCATAGCGCGGCACGGCGACTTCAGCGACCGGCACGACTTCCCGCCAGCTGCCAAGTGCGAATCCGTCGGCCCGGAATCTCTCACGTCTGAAGACGCCGCACGCCTTTGGGACAACATCGCGCTCACCGAACATGAGGACCTCGCTGTATCGGCCCTCAACCTCGTGCTCACGGACGAAGTGGAGCGCGTTGCGATGCTTGGAGGAGGCCGGGGCAGACTAGATCGCAGACGGGTCGCAGTAAGGCTGAAGGGCGGCGACAGTCCGGTCTCTCTCCGAAGCCTGGGTGATGGAGCCGTGCGCCTCTTCGGGATCGCGCTGGCGCTGGCCAACGCCCACGGCGGTTTTCTGCTCATCGACGAAGCCGAGAACGGCATTCACCATTCCGTTCAGGCCGCCATGTGGAAGATAGTCCTCCATACCGCCCACCGCAATGGCCTGCAGGTCGCGGCTACGACGCACAGTTGGGACTGCGTGCGCGGGTTCGCGACGGCGGCCACCGGCAGGGACGATTGGGACGGGGTTCTTGTGCGCCTCGAGGGGGCCAACGGGCGAGTCCGCGCGGTCGAGTACAGCGCGGAGGATTTGGCCATCGCCGCCGAGCAGGGCATCGAGGTCAGATAGCGCGCCATGGCCTTGCCGACGGGCCCCGTGCCCGACCGTGTTCTGCTCGTCGAGGGCAGGGATGACCGGTACGTCGTCGATCACATCCGTCGGCGGAGCCCACCTCTGCCCGATTTCGAGATCGTGGACAAGGGAGGGATCGACCCACTCCTGGCGTCCATCGGCGTGGAGCTCAAGGCCCCGGGCCGCCAGGCTGTTGGCATCATCGTTGACGCGAACGATGACATTGAGGCCCGGTGGTCCGCAGTGAAGGACCGGGTTTCAAGAGCGGGCATTGCCCTCGGCGACCGGGATCCGAATGGTACGGTCGTTCGGGGTGCTGCGCTGGAACCGGATGTCGGCTTGTGGATCATGCCCGACAACCGATCCCCCGGTGAGCTTGAGGACTTCATCGCAGACATGATCCCCAAGGATGATTCTGTCTGGCCGCTTTCCCGGGCATACATCGATGGGATTCCGGCCGAGAGTCGTCCGTTCAATCCCAAGAAGGAAAAGCGGGCCAAGGTGCATGCGTGGCTGGCCGCGAGAGAGCGGCCCCGCCCTATGGGGTTGGCGATTAGGGCGGGGGACTTGGAAGTGGGAGGGGACCTCTGCACCCAACTGGCGACCTGGCTTCGACAGCTGTTTGGACCGTCTGCCGACCGGTGAATTCTCCCCTTGGGGATCGACGTCAACCGGACGTAGAGTGGGCGACCCGAAGGAAGGCGGTCAAGCGGCGGATCGACTGGGACGGGCGGCGTCCGATCCGCTCAAGGGTAGCGTGTCATGTCAACTACGCCTGTCATTATGTCAAGTAAAGATGACATTGCCTGCTGTTACTGGCAGTGGTCAAGCTATCCTTGACGACTCACCGACCGGCAGTCCTATGGCGGGTCCTTGCGGCGTACTCGGCGTAGTCCCTCAAGTTCGACGGCCCACACCGGTCTGGTTGGCCTGTTCCTGGGTCGTCTGGCTCATGGCACAGCTGGGCTTGAGATGTCTCTGATCAGGTGCCTGGCGATCCTCTTGGCGATCGCGGCACCATTCCGGTGACCGGCACAGAAAATGAACTCGAAGAGAGGCGAGTTCTTGGAGTTCGTCAGAGTACAGGAATCCTTCAGGAACCGGGGCCCAAACGCTTCCTTGAGTTGATCCTTGTAGATACTCAGCAGACCGGCCACGCCCTGCTCCCGTTCAACCATCTCGCCTCCGAATAGGCTTTGTTGGGGAGAAGGCGAATAGAGCTGGCGCCAGTGGTCACCGCCGAAGACGGCGTTCAACCGGTCGGGCCACCGGGGCTGAACCTCATCAGGATTCCTGAATCGGGGCAGCATCCGTCCGATCGCGCCCACGGGGCAGAGAAGCCACATGTCGAGCCGTTCGAGTTTCGCGATATGGCGCACGGTCGCCCATTCAAGCTGAACGCCAAATGGGTCGGCGAACAGGACACCACGCCAGTTTCCGAACTCGGATTTCCTGAGTCCACGAAGATAGGCGTTGGCGTCGTCTCGCAGCGGGAGAATCTTCCGGTCCCCGTGCAGGTCACACAACTGGTTCAGTTGCCGATACCTTCCGGGGTCTCTTTCCACGAACACCAGGCGGTCGAAGGCCCGGTCATTCACTCGGAGTGCCCTTCCGGCAGACCCCAGGATGAGGCTCCGGCTATCGCTCTCGTCAGTCTCGTAGCCCGGTCCAGAGTCCCTCATGATTCGGCCAGTCCCGGCGAAAGCGTCCACGTACACCAGTTGGAAGCTCGTGTTCTTCAGCGCCGTCGTGTACGAGTCCAGGTAGGCTTCCAGGATGCGAAGCTTCTCTCGCGTCCAGTCCCCTCCGAAAGCGGGATCAGCTCCCTGAGCACCGCCCAGCGTCACGCTGACACCCTTGCGCGACTCCCCGAGGTACGATTGTCCCCACCCCCTGGATCTTATACCCATCT
>VXLT01000275.1 GCA_009841475.1 Gemmatimonadota bacterium | reverse complement strand
CGGCCCACCCCCACCCACCACACCGTCGGCGAGGTCGCCGCGCTGGCAGGCGTCACCATCCGCACCCTGCACCACTACGACCGGATCGGGCTCCTGGTCCCGTCTCGGCGCTCGGAGCACGGCTACCGCCTCTACGACTACGGTGACCTGGAGAGGCTCCGGCAGATCCGGCTGCTGCGCGAACTACGGTTCAGCTTGGAGGCGATCGAGCAGATGCTCGAGGCCCCCCCATACGACCGGCGCGGGGCGCTCGTCGCGCAGCGGGAGTTGCTTCGGGCACGGCAGGAGAGGACGCAGAAGATCATCCGCGGGGTCGACCGGGCCTTGGCGGCACTGAAAGAGGAAAGCGAAATGGAAAAGGCAACGATGTTCGAGGGACTCGAGGAGTTCGACCACACCCAGTATGAGGACGAGGTGCGCGAGCGCTGGGGCGACAGCGACGCGTACCGCGAATCGATGCGCCGCACCCGCCGCTACGGCAAGGAAGACTGGGCCCGGATCAAGGAGGAGGGCGAGACCGTCTACGCCCGGCTCGCGGAGCTGATGTCGGCGGGCGACCACGCGGCCGGCCGCGCCGCGATGGACCTGGCCGAGGAGCACCGGTGCCACATCGACCGGTGGTTCTACCCCTGCAGCCACAGGATGCACGGCGGGCTCGCCGATATGTACACCGCCGACTCGCGCTTCACCGCCTACTTCGAAGAGCGGGCAGCAGGGCTGGCGGACTTTGTTCGCGACGCGATCAAAGCCAACGCGGCCCGGTGGAGGAACCGCCGATGAAGGGCGACGGCGGTCGCGGATCCGCCCCCTTCCGCTCCACTCTCGCCCGCGTCCTCCTGGTCCAGATCCTCGCGCTGATCGCGCTCTGGCTCCTGCAGGCCACCTACCACAGCTGACAGCCCGTGGACGAATCCCCCCCGGCATTCGAGCGGCGATCCATCCGCGCTGGACGCTCCGCTTCACCTGTTCGAGATGTAAAGAGAACATTACACTATGTCATGCACACCATACTTTCAGCCGCCCCAAGACTCCGCTCTGCGTTGCTCCTCGGGCGAATAGCGCCGCTATTCCCCTCTCGTCGCGCCTTGCCAGCCCGGCGCCTCGCCGCTCTCGGTGCTCGGGCGGGTTCATGCACGGACTGTTAGCAGCCCACCCATGCACCCCATCAACTGGCTGATCGTCGGCGGCTACGTCGCCTACGTCCTCGTCGACGGCATCCGCCGCGCGCGCGGCACCAAGGAGGTCGAGGGCTATTTCCTCGCCAATCGCTCGCTCCCCTGGTGGGCGGTGGGCCTCTCGGTGATGGCAACCCAGCTGTCGGCGGTCACCATGATCGGCACGACCGGGCAGGGGGCAACCGACGGGCTGCGCTTCGTGCAGTTCTACTTCGGGCTGCCGCTGGCGATGGTGATCCTGGGCGTGACGCTGGTGCCGTTCCTGCGCGGCGCGGGGGTCTACACCGCGTACGAGTACCTGGAGCGGCGTTTCGGGCCGGAAACGCGCACGCTCACCGCGTTCCTCTTCCTGCTGTCGCGCGGGATGTCGTGCGGGGTGATCATCGCCGCGCCGGCGGTGGTCTTCTCGGCGGTGTTCGGGTGGCCGCTCCTGTGGTCCGTGGCGTTGATCGGCGTCCCGACCGTTGCGTACACGATGCTGGGCGGCATCCAGGCGGTGACGTGGGCCGACGTCAAGCAGATGATCCTGATCGTAGTCGCGCTGCTCGCGGTGGTGGTGGTGCTGGTCGTGCAGATGCCGGTGTCGCCGGGCGAGGCGCTCCACATTGCGGGCGCGACGGGCCGCCTCAGGGTCTTCGACTTCTCCTTCGACATCAACGAGACCTACACCTTCTGGTCGGGGCTGATCGGCGGGACCTTCCTGATGCTGTCGTATTTCGGCACCGATCAGTCCCAGGTGCAGCGCTACCTCGCCGCGAAGTCGGTAAACGCGGCGCGCACCTCGCTCCTGATGAGCGCGTACTGGAAGATTCCGCTCCAGGCGCTGGTGCTGCTCGTCGGCGTGATGGTCTTCGTCTACTACCAGTTCCAGCCGCCGCCGCTGCTGTACAACCCCGCGCACGAGAACGCGGTGGTGGAGGCGCGGGGCGCGGAGTACGGGGCGCTGCAGGGCCGCTACGGCGAGGCGCTGGTGGAGAGGGAGGGCGCGGCGCGGAGCGTGGCAGACGCCGCCGGACAGGACGCGACCCGCGAAGCCGCAATGGTCGACTTCCTCGCTCGCGATGCCACGGTCGAGGAGATCCGTGCCGAGGCCCTGTCGATGGCTGAAGAGGTTACCGGCGAGCCCTCGCGCGACGTCAACTACATCATCCCGCGCTTCGTCCTGGGAGAGCTGCCGATCGGCCTGGCGGGCATCTTCATCGCCGCGATCATCGCGGCCGCCATGTCCAGCATCTCGTCCGAACTCAACTCGCTCTCGACCACGAGTATCATCGACTTCTACCGCCGCTGGTTCCGCCCGGAGGCCAGCGACGCCCACTACCTCAAGGTGTCGAAGGTCGCGACCGCGTTCTGGGGGGTGTTCGCCTGCATTGTCGCGGTGTACGCGGTCAGCCTGGGCTCGCTCATCGAAGTGGTGAACCGCTTCGGGTCGTTCTTCTACGGGTCGATTTTGGGCGTATTCCTGCTGGCGATGGTGCCGCGCGCGCGGGGAAGGGGCGCGCTGGTGGGGCTGGTCCTGGGGATGGTGGCGGTGGGCGTAGTCGAGTTTCGCACGGAGGTGGCGTACCTGTGGCTCAACGTGATCGGGGCCGGGACGGTTGTGGGGG
>VXLT01000257.1 GCA_009841475.1 Gemmatimonadota bacterium | reverse complement strand
CCCCCCGGGGTCGGGCGGCCGCCCCGGCCGCCGCGGGGGGCAGAAGGGCCAGGACGAATGCACCGGCCGCGGCTCGTCGTATCGTCATTCTGTCAGCATCCTGTCGGTTTGTTGTCGTTTTCATTGCCGACCACCCGGGATGCTCGCCCCCGAGTTGGCCGGCGCCACGGGCCCGCAGCCCGCTTGTCATCCCACGTACTCCCGCAGCTTCGCGACCTGCTCATCGTCCCCCAGCACGATCACGTCGTCACCCGGCTCGAGGACCGTGTCGCCCGGCGGATTGAGCAGCACCGCTTCGGGCGGCGTGCCCAGCTTGCGGACCGCGACGACCAGCAGCCCGGTCGCGTCCAGGATCCGCGCTTTGGCCAGGGTGCTCCCGGCTACCTGTGAACCGGCACCCACCGTCGCGTGGTCCAGGTGCCGCGACAGATGGCTGCCGGGAGCCGTGACGTCCAGGAACGACGCAACGGCGGGACGCACCAACACCGACGCCACCCAGACCGCGCCGGCCACGTTCGGGCTCACCACATGGTTCGCGCCGGCGCGGCGCATCTTGTCGATCGCGCGATCTCCCTCGGCCCTGGCGACGATGACCAGATCGGGGTTGAGGTGCCGGGCGGAGAGACAGACGTAGAGGTTGTCGGTGTCCCCGGAAAGGCAGGTGACGAGAGCCCTGGCGCGCTTGATTCCGGCTTCCTCCAGCACGCGGTCCCGGGTCGCGTCGTCCTCGATGACGCGAACGTCGGGCGACACTCTGCGCAGCGACCGGATCGCTTCCTCGTCACGGTCGATCAGCACGAACGGCTGGCGGGCGTCCTGGAGCTCGTGCACGACCTGGACGCCCATCCTGCCACCGCCGCACACGATCACGTGGTCCCTCATGCGTGAAACCTCCTTGCGCGTCTTGCGTCTCCTGTACTGGTTGCCGAGGTCCATGCGGACCATCGCTGCGGTGATCAGCGCGAACCAGGCCGCGAGCCCGGTCAGGCCCCCGGCCAGCACGAACGTCGTCCAGTAGCGGCCCGCCTGGCTGAGTGGGTGGACTTCGTGGTACCCGACGGCCGTGATGGTGATCACCGTCATGTAGAACGAGTCGGCCCAGTTCCAGCCCTCGATCCAGTGGTATCCCACCGCCCCGACCAGGGTGAGGGCGATGAAGAAGGCCACGATCATGCGTACCTGCGAGCCCCGGAAGATCATGGGGGCCTCGTCCGGGGAGGGGGCGCTGCCGGTCGGGCTGCCGGAGCGCGCGCCGGGGTGGGCGCAGGGAGTCTCGTCCGGGGACGAGCCCCGAGAACGGGATGGCTCACGGCAGCCGCTCGAAGATCAGGTCGCGCACCCGCCCGCCCGTGACAGTGAAGGCGGTGATGCGGCCGGCATCGTCGCGCACGAAACGCACCCGGGGGAAGAACCACTGGTCGCCGGTGAAGGCGTCGGGGCCGGTGGGCGTGAGGATGGTGGGGGCGTTGCGCCAGTGGGTGGCGACCAGGCGGCCGCCCGCGTCGACTTCGATCTCGTAGCTGCTGTCCAGCTCGGGGCTGCGGTAGGTGCCGGTGTATTCACGGAGCTGGGCTGGGGTGGGCGCGGGGCGCTCGGGCCGGGATTCGGGACCGTCCGGTTCCGCGGCTGGCCGCTGTTCGGCTGTCTCGTCCGGTTCCGGGAGCGGTTCCATGAGCTCGCCGAGATAGACTTCGGCCACTTGGCGAGCCCGGCTCGCCGGATCGCAGTCGCTGACGTTGCAGAAGACCGCGATCGAGAGATTCTGCTCGGGAAAGCGCGTGAAGTTGGTGCGGAAGCCGACCCAAGAGCCGCCGTGCCCGAAGGTGGGCAGGCCGCGGTAGGTGCCGACCGAGAGGCCGTGGGCGTAGCTGATGGTGTCGCCGCTCGTGAGGATGCCGCGACGGGGCATGGCTTCGATGAGCTCGCCGCCGCCGACCTCGGCCGTCTCGTAGTTCCGCATCCACAGGATGAAGTCGTCGATGCTCGTGTGAAGGGAAGACGAGGCGAGCGCGGTGAGCTGATCGGGGAGGCGGCGGAAGGCGGGCGATTCGGTCTGCACATGGGGCTCGGCGCCGCCGCCCGTTTCGCCGGTCCCCGCGGCCCGCCCGCCGGCCTCGCTCTCCTCGGGCACCGGCGCATACGATTCCGCCCGCCCCGGGACGACCTCCGTGTAGTCGTCGGAAAAGTGCGTGCGACTCATCCCCAGGGGCGCGAAGATGCGCGAATGGGTGTATTCGCGGAAGGTCATCCCGGACTGCATCTCTATCGCGCGCGCGAGCAGGTTGTAGCCGGTGTTGGAATACGCGTACTCGGAGCCGGGCGGGAAGTTGATCGCCCGCTGGTTGTGCAGCATGCGCAGGATCTTCTCGAAGGAGATCACGTCGGTGAACTCCACGCCGCCGAGCGCCATCGTGTGGGGCCAGTCGCGGATGCCGCTGGTGTGATGGATGAGGTGGCGCGGGGTGATCACCGCGCCGAAATCGGGCAGCTCGGGGACGTATTCGCGCACGTCCGCGTCGAGGTCGATGCCGCCTTCCGCCTCCAGGAGGAGCGCGGCCATGGCGCCGAACTGCTTGGAGATCGACGCGATGTCGAAGACGGTCGCCGGGGTGATCGGGACGCCGTGGTCGAGGTTCGCGAGGCCGTACCCGGCACGGTGGACGACCTCGCCCTCGAAGAGGACGCCGACGGCGGCACCGGGACGGTCACCGCGCAGGTCCGCGAAGATGGCGTCGACGCGGGGGTCCGCAGGGCCATCCGGGCCGGGCGAGGTGGGGGCGCAGG
>VXLT01000229.1 GCA_009841475.1 Gemmatimonadota bacterium | reverse complement strand
CGGCCCCGCCTGAGGTGTACACCAGCGGGGAGGAGGCCGGCACATGCCCACAGGATGTGACGGCGCGACGGTTGTATTCTCATCGAGGAACCTCGGGCGTGTCAGTGGGGGGAAGGCTGCCTTGTTCGTCTTGCGGCCACAGCGCAAGCTACGTCGATTGCACGTTCGTTGGAACGCCAGGAGCCTCCAGGAGCCCTCAGCACGGTCCCAGCCATGCATTCTCGTCCGAATCAGCTGAACCGCCTCCCCCGTCTGTTTCCTTTATTCATCTCCACGCTCCTCCTCTTCGCGGCCTGCGGTCCCTCCCCTCACGAGCTCGTCATCCTGCACGGGCGCGTCATGGACCCCGAAACGGGACTGGACGCCCCCCGCGCGGTGGGGATCAACGATGGCGTGATCGCGGAGATCAGCGAGGAGCCCCTGCGCGGCCGCGACACCCTGGACGCGACCGGCCTGGTCGTCGCGCCCGGCTTCGTCGACCTGCATGCCCACGGCCAGGATTCGGTCAGCGCGGCGCTCCAGGCGCTCGACGGCGTAACCACCGCGCTCGAGATGGAGATCGGCGTCTACCCGGTGGCCCCGTGGTATGCATCGCGCGAGGGCCGCGCGCTCATCCACTACGGCGCCACGGTCAGCCATCCGAACGCGCGTGTCAAACTGCTGACCGGTGCCGACATCGGCCACCAGCCCACGCTGCCCCCGGGGCAGAACGAGTCGATGGGCTCGGAGGTCATCTACGAGGAGCTGGACAGCGGGCAGGTTGCCGAGCTGGCCGCGCTGATGGAGGGCGGGCTGGACGACGGCGGTCTTGGCTACGGCTTCGGCATCACCTACACGCCCGGCGCGTCACGCACCGAGATCTTCGACCTATTCGAGTCGGCGGCGGCCAACGGGGTGCCCGCGTATGTGCACCTGCGTTCGGCCGGTCCGGGCGGCACCCTTGGTCCCTTCCAGGAGGTCATCGCCAACGCTGCGGCCACGGGGGCGTCGCTGCACATCGTCCACCTCAACTCCACCGCCGGGGAGATGGCTGAACAGGCCCTGGGCATGATCCGGGGGGCCGCCGAGTGGGGCGTGGACGTCACCACCGAGGCGTATCCGTACACGGCTTCGTCCACCTTCATCGAATCCGCGCTCTTCGATTCGTGGGTGGGTCTGGACGATGCCGAGTACGCGCGGCTGCAGTGGCCGGGACAGGCCGAGCGGCTCAACGCCCGCACCTTCGCCGAGTACCGGGAGCGAGGGGGATGGGTGGTCATCCACGGCCGCCGCGAAGAGACCAGCGAGTGGATCGTCGCGCAGCCGGACGTGATCGCCGCCAGCGACGGAATCCCGTTCCTGCATGTCGCCGTCCACCCGCGCGGCGCGGGCACCTTCGCCCGCATTCTGGGACACTATGCGCGCGACCGGGGGGTGATCGGCCTGATGGACGCGCTCGCCAAGATGACGATCCTGCCGGCGCGGCGGGTCGAGGGCGCGGCGCCGGCGATGGCCCGCAAGGGGCGAGTGCAGGTGGGCGCGGACGCCGATCTGGCGGTGTTCGACCCGGAAACGGTCCTGGACATGGCGGACTACGACGCGCCCGCGACCCCCTCGCGCGGCTTCGTCTTCGTGCTTGTGAACGGCACTCCGGTGGTGCGCGACGGCGCGCTCGTGGAGGGCGTATTCCCCGGCCAGGCGATCAAGTCGGCCCGGCAGGGCACCTGAAGCCCGTCCTCCTTGACACAGTGACAATTGCACCACCATACTGCACATGCACCACTATGGTGCACATGCATCACTATATTGCGCAAGGAGAAACCATGGCACGCATCCACTTCATCGTGAAGGAGACCGCGAAGATGCGCTACCGGGACCAGGCGCGGCGGGAGGGGAAGTCCCTCGGAGAGTGGTTCCGGGAGGCGGCCGAGGAAAAGCTGGCCTCGGCGCGGCCCAGGAGGTTCACGGTCGAGGAGCTTCGCGAGTTCGCCGCGAAGTGCGATGCGATGCATCCTCCGGGCGCACGGGAGCCCGACTGGAAGGAGATCAAGAAGGTCATCATGGACTCCAAGATCGCGGGGCTGGGCAACATATGATCTTCGTCGATACCAACGTGTTCATCCTCTTCGTGGGTTACGAACACCCTCATAGAGACCGGGCGCGGGATTTCCTGGAGGGTGCCGCGGAACGTGAACAAGCGCTGGTGACATCGTCGGAAGTACTTCAGGAGATCCTCCACTACTACCACCGAAGGGGCAGGGAACAGTCAATGGACGCCGCGTTCGACCTCGTCGACCGGACTGTCTCTGAAGTCTGGCCCGTCGAGCGAGCCGACATTGAGGGGGCCCGCAGTCTCGCGCACAGCTATCCCGGACTCGAAGCCCGCGACCTCGTCCACCTCGCCTGCTGCATCCGGCGGAAACCGCGGGACCTTGTCACCTTCGACCGGGCGTTGGCGGCGGCCTGGGATTCCTCACGGGCCTGACGCGCTGGTGGACGCCGCTCGGTTGCACGCCTGACGGCAGAAGGCTCAGATTCTGCGGAGTTGGACCCGATGCCGATCGAGGATGGAATTCGCTGAGGCGGGAGTCCGCGAGCGACCCGATGGACCCAGTAAGAGGAGGATAGTAAAGTGAACATGACATTTGGTAAAGTACAGTTTACGCTCGGGACTCGGGGAGGGCCTGTGGAGCCGGCGGCACACTCGGCGACTGTGGCAGAGCCACGGCCCGCGGCACCGCCCGTCGCGGCCCTCGCCGTTACGATCCTCGGCGCCCTCGCCGCCCTGGCCCCGGTGGCTTATACACA
>VXLT01000300.1 GCA_009841475.1 Gemmatimonadota bacterium | reverse complement strand
GTCCCCCTCCTCCCCCCGGAAGCACGCCTCGCCCGTGTAGTGGGCCTCGCCCCCGACCAGCACCGTCACGGCCTCGTGCTCCCCCACCATCGTCTCCTCGACGATGCACCCCGTGAACACCGAGCCGGTCACGCTGGAGAACCGCCGCTCGTCCCCCACCCCCGCCAGCCCACGCGCCTTCTGGATCGCCATGCGGGCCGTGACCCCGCTCCCCGTCGGGCTGCGGTCCACCTGCCGGTCCGCGAAGACGCAGACGTTCGCGCTGGGGCGGTCGTCGCCGGCGCCACCGTCGGTGAGGATCGTCCCGTAGAGGAAGGCCAGGTCGGGGTGGTCGGGATGGTCGAGCTCCAGCTGCGACTTGGCCGCGCAGGTGACCGCCCACGCCGCGTCGACCAGCGCCCGGGCGGGTGACGTCCGCACGTCCAGCCCGAACCTCGCGGCCGGGACGAAGGCGTAGAACGCGCCCCCGTAACCGATGTCGACCTCGACCTTCCCCACCCCATCCACCTCGACCGCGGCGTCCAGGAGCGGCGCGAAGGCGCCCACACTCTCGAAGTGCACCATCCCGGCCCGCCCCTCGCTGCACTGCACGTGTGCGGTGACGAGCCCGCACGGGCACTGGATCCGCACGGTCGCGCGGGGCTCCCGCGCCGCCACCACGCCCGAGTCCACCGCCCACCGGGCCATCGCGATGGTCGCGTGTCCGCACATCGTCGAGTAGCCCTCGTTGTGGCAGAAGAGCACCGCCAGATCCGCGTCCGGATCGTCCGGCTCCACCGGGATCACGCCGTACATGTCGTTGTGGCCGCGTGGTTCGTGCATCAGGAAGCGGCGCAGATGGTCGAGCCGCTGGCGCGCGTAGCGCCGCTTGTCGAGGATCGTGGCGCCGGGGATCTGCGGGTAGCCGGAGGTCACGATTCGAACCGGCTCGCCGCCCGTGTGCATCTCGCAGGTGCGGATTTCGGGGGGGAACCGGGCGCTCATCCGCAGTCCGTGGACAGAGCCCAGCGAGCACCGCGACCGGCGCGGATGCATCGCCGCTCGAATGCCGGGGGGATTCTGTCCACGGGCTGCTACTCCCCGGCCGGCAACAGCCCCGTCGCATCCCCCTGCCTGATGTACAGCTCCCGCTTCGGATACGGGATCTCCACGCCTTCGCGTGCAAACGCGTCCACCGCGATCCCCGTGATCTCGTCCGCAATCCGGCGGCGGTTCCGCGCTTCCACGATCCACACCCGAAGCTGCAGGTTCACCTCCGATGGCCCGAACCCCCGCACGATCACGATCGGGGCCGGATCCGGCTTGACGCCCTTCACCTCGAGCGCGGCCTGGATCAGGAGCACCTTCGCGCGCTCGATGTCCGCTTCATAGGCCACCGAAAACGGGATCCGCAGCCGGATGTCCTCACCCGACATCGTGTAGTTGATGATGTCGCGCTGCATGATCTCGTTGTTCGGCACGACCACCACGAGGTTGTCCGGATTGCGGATCTTCGTGGCGCGCAGGCCGATCTCGATCACGTCGCCCCAGGTGCCGGTCTCGCGGGGCGCGTTCCACAGCTCGATCCGGTCCCCCACCTGGAACGGGCGGTCCATGATGAGCAGCACACCGGCGATCAGGTTGGACAGCGTGTCCTTCGCGGCAAACGACAGGGCGAGCCCCATCACGCCCGCGCCTCCGAGGAGCGGGGCGATGGTCACGCCGAGCTGCGGGAGGGCGAGTAACACGCCCACGGCCACCACGAGGAACCGAATGAACCGGTTGACCATCGGCAGGGCGGTCTCGTCGAGGGCGGTGTCGGTGCGGGACATCACGCGCGTCTCGAAGGTGGTCATCAGGTGGCCGACGAACCGGCTGATCGGGAAGAAGATGAGGACCGTCCAGATGCCCCACACCCAGTTCTGGGGTTGAACCTCGTTCAGCAGCTCGTCATCCGCCGTTTCGGTGACCAGGGGCGGCACCCATTCGCTCAGGAGGTGTGCGATGGACCATGCAACCACCGTGAGGCGGACCACTTTGCGCAGGGACCGCAGGAACTCGTCGTCCAAGTCGGTCTCGGTCCGCGCGGCCAGCCGCCGTTGAAGGCGGCGGAGTATCCACCCGGCCACGACATAGATGATGCCGGCGAGTGCGAGGACAATCAGGCTGGGCAGCCAGCGGGAATCGGCATAGCCGACCGCATCGGTCCAAAGGCCTTGCAGTTCTACGACCAGAGAATCCACCTGTTACCGCCTCCGAATCACGGGGAAAGCCACCTCAAGCGGATACTGCGGGATTGCGTGCTCATGCCTTGAACCTGCCGACCGCCCCGGACCGGAGCAACTCCTCGATCTCGACGTCTCTGAAGCCGTACTCGGCCAGCACCTGCTCGCCGTGCTCGCCCCTTCGCGGAGCGCCGCGCCCGACCGCCGGCGGCGTCCCGGACATCTTGACGGGCATCCCCAGCGTCTCGACGGGCTGGCCGGCCTGCGACACCGTGAGCACCATCTCCCGCGCGACCGTTTGCGGATGCCGCAGCGCCTCGATCATCCCGGAGACCGGTCCGGCAGGCACGTTGGCCGCCTCCAGGCGTCGCAGCCAGGTCTCCGCGGCGGCGGTCCTCAGCCGGCGGGACAGCAGTTCCCGCAATTCCTCAACGTTCGCCATCCGGTCGGCATTGGTTGCGAAGCGGGGGTCCGCGGCGAGTTCGCGAAGCTTCAGGACCTCGATCATCCGCAGCCAGTTGACCTGGTTCCAGCCGCCGACCGTGATCCAGCCGTCGGAGGTGGGGAGCGCCTCATAGGGGGCGGCCAGGGGG
>VXLT01000268.1 GCA_009841475.1 Gemmatimonadota bacterium | reverse complement strand
AACCCACAGGCCCCCACCACCCTCGTTCTCGCGGTAGTCGCGGCGGTACGGGCGCACCTGCAGGAAGTAGATGTCGGTCAGCGCCTCGCCGGGCACCGGCGCGTTGTCGCGCGCGATCCCGTGGTACGCGACGAGGTCCCCCACCTCAAGCTCGTAGTCTTCCATGAAGAAGGTGTGCCCGGCCGTTACCTCGGGGAGCGGCTCGCCCCCGGACGAGTGGATGCGAAGCGTGTCGGAGGGCCCTCCGTTGACGTTGTACACCAGCAGGATCTCGGAGACGCCCAGATCGTCGTCCGCACGCGCCTCGATGAACACTTCCTCGATCGAACTCACCTGGATGTCGCGCCCGGGCCTGCGGAAGGAGATGGACGGCCCCTGGTCGTGGAGAACGTCGATCCGGTAGTCCGGCGCGCCCGCCACCCACACCCCTCCCAGGGCGGGGAACTTCACGCCGTAGAAGCCGTCTTCACGGACGGTGAAGGAGGCCAGGAAGGTCCCCTCCGGCCCGGCTTCCATCTGAATCGTGTCCCCCGGGTCCATCACCAGCCGGGCGGAGGGCACGGGAATGGTGGACGTCACCGTCAGCTCGACCCGGGTCCCGGCCAGCGCGGCCACGTCGCCGCCGTACTCGAAGCGGCGCGGAGCCAGCCCGGTGTAGCTCGGGAAGTGGTAGACCATCTCCAGACGGTCCACCGCGGGCAGGTCCGCGACCCCGAGGGTGAAGGTGCCGGAGCGGACGCCGTTGGCCTCGACGTAGTAGGTGGTCTCCTCCGCGACGTTGAGGAGGAGGCCTTCGTACCCGCCGGCGCCGTCCTCGATCATCGGCAGAGCCGTGTAGCCGGTCTCTCCCTCCATGCGGGTGTACAGGACGACGTCATCGGAAGCGAAGCCGTGCGGGACGGCCCGAACCATGAGGTCGGAGTAGCGCGAGATGACGGTATCGCCGGGCGTGATAGCGACGCTGTAGGGGTTGACCGACTCGGCCGTGCGGACCGGGAAGAAGAGCGCGTTCATGCCGTGGCGCAGGAAGCCGGGGCCGAAGGACAGGAGGAGGACGGCTGCGAGGGCCAGCCCGCCCAGCACCACGGCCGAGCGCCGGATCGCCCTCTCCTCGATGCGCTTGCCGTAGTCGATGCGGCGGCATTGCCGCGCGGCCTGCCGCACGACTTCGCGAAGCAGTTGCGAGTCCTCCAGCTTGCCGTCCCTGGCCGACTCGACCGCGGTCATGACCTGGGACTTGAGCGACGGTTCGTTCTCCTCGAGATAGAGCGCGACGCGTTCGTCGGAAACCCGGCGGATGAGCGGCCAGAAGACCGAGCGGACCATGAAGAACCCGATCACCAGCCAGAGCACCACCCGCAGCGCCAGGATCGCCTCCGGCTGGAAGCGCAGCGCCTCCAGCGTGGACGCCGAGATCAGGAAGGTGAGGAGGGCTCCGGCGAGCGTCAGGGCAAGCCCGCGCAGCAGGAGCTTCAGCCGCCAGCGACGGCGGACGCGGCTTACGATGCGAAGCAGATCTTCCCTGGCTCTGGCGTTGCGCCATATCGACATATTCCCCCCTTATCGCTGTCGTAACATTGGCGGTGTAGCCGGAATCCGCCAGAGACCGTATCGGGGCCGTCCTGGCGGCGTCTCGCTCATCCCGCGGCAGTCACCTCTTCTCTTTCTTTGACCCGGTGCCGCGACAATCCGTTGGACAGCACCGTCTCCGACACCATCAACAGGAAGACCGCGGCCAGCAGGTAACGCCAGAAGGACTGGCTCTTCTCGTAGTCCTCTTCACGGATATCCACCGTTCCGGCGGACGGACTCGCGCCGGCGGGGTCGTTTTCCGACGCCCCCGCCTCGCCCCCCACTGAAACCGCGAATGCCTCGACATCCATCATCGACAGGTCCGACTCGGACACGTCCACATTCACTGCAAGCGCCAGGGGATGATCCGGCCTCTGCCCCGGCGGCCTGATCTCCCAGATTCCCCGGCGGTCGAGTTCCAGCAGCGGCCGCTCCGGATCCAGCGGGACCGAGCCTCCGCCAGGCTCCATAGCCACCGCCCCTTCCGGCATCTCCCACGACCCCACAGTCTCGGCCAGGCCGGCGAGATTCACGGTCGAGCCGGCCAGGTGCCACGGGAGTACCTCCCCGCGTCCCCCGAGATGCCGCGTGACGCGGTGCACGAAGGGCAGATAGACGGGCTGCAGCGGCAGGTTGTTCCAGAAGCGGTCCAGGCCGGAAGCCCACACCAGGACGCGGCCCCGTCCTCGCCGGCCCTCCACCAGCGCCGGGGAGCCGTCGTCGAACCGGGCGAGCACCTGGCCGTCGGTTTCGGTGAGGATGCGAGTGCGGTAGAAGACGGCCTGCGAGAAGTCGCCCGAGCGGGGGCCGCGGAAAGCCTCGAAGATGGCGTGATCATAGTCCACGAAGCCCACACGGCGCTCCCGGGCTCCCTCCGACACCGCCCCGACCGTAACCGGGAGGAAGTCCTGGTGGACGGAGGGCACGCTCGACCGCTCTCCCAGCACCATCAGCAGCCCGCCGCCCTCTTCGACGAACGCGCGCAGCCGGTCGCCTTCGCTTCCCCCCGGGAACGGCCCGCCGTTGAGGATCACCACCTCGGTGCCGGGCAGTTCGCTGTCGCCGGGCAGGCCCCGCATCACGCTCGTCTCGAAGCCCGCCCCCTCGGCGATGTCGAGCGCCCCGCGCAGGTACAGGTTCGAGTCTCCCGGGCCGAGCGGATCGGCCACCACCACCTGCAGGTCTCCCCCGGGAGAGGCCACGAAGCTGAGCGTGTTGTCCTGCGC
>VXLT01000179.1 GCA_009841475.1 Gemmatimonadota bacterium | reverse complement strand
CCTCCCCGCCCAGGAGCCCGCCACCATCCTCATCCGCGCCGCCCGCCTCATCGACGGCAACGGCGCGCTCATCGAGCCCGGCAACATCCTGGTGGCGGGCGAGAGAATCGTCGCCGTGGGCCCGGAGGCGCTGGCTACCCCGAACGACGGCTTCATCGACTTCACCGACCAGGGCGACGTCACCATCCTGCCCGGCCTCATCGACCTGCACACCCACCTCACCGACAGGGTCGGGACGCACTGGGAGGAGGTGCTGATCACGACCACGCCCGCGCAGGCGGCGCTCTGGGGCGCGGCCAACGCACTCACCACCCTGCACGCCGGCTTCACCACGGTGCGCGACATGGGGCCCACCTGGCCGTACACCGATGTCGACCTCCGCGACATCATCAACGCCGGGGTCCTGCCCGGGCCCCGCATGCAGGTGGCGGGGAACTATGTATCGGCAACCGGCGGCGCCGGCGACGCGCGCCAGTTCTCGATCTACGTGGACGTGCCGGTCGTGCGAAACCTCGCCGACGGGGTGGACGCGGTGCGGGCCGCCGTCCGCACCAACCACAAGAACGGCGCCGACTTCACCAAGATCCTGGCCACCGGCGCCGTGCTCTCCCGCGGACTTCCGCCCGGTGCGCAGCAATACTCGGACGCCGAGCTCGCGGTCGCGGTCGAGGAGACCAACCGGTGGGGCCGCTTCACCGCCGCCCACGCGCACGGCACGGAGGGGATCAAGGCCGCGATCCGGGCCGGCGTCCGCACCGTCGACCACGGCTCCATGCTGGACGACGAAGCGATCGCGATGCTGCTCGAGAGCGACTACACGTACTACGTGCCGACCCTGTACGTGGGCGTGATCGTCCCGCGAGGCGGCGCGGCGCTGGGCGTCCCCGAGGAGCAGATCCGCCGCTCCACCGAGATGATGCGCTACCGCAACGCGACCTTCCGCCGCGCCATGGAGGCCGGGCTGACCGTCGGGTTCGGCACCGACGCGGGCGTCTTCGAGCACGGGCACAACGCGCGCGAGTTCCAGATCCGGGTCGAGAACGGACAGAGCGAGATGGACGCGATCACCTCGGCGACGAGCGTCTCCGCGATGATCATGGGCTGGGAGGCGGAGGTGGGGTCGCTGGAGGCCGGGAAGTACGCGGACGTGATCGCCGTCTTGGGCAATCCGCTGGATGACATCACCGCGCTCGAACGCGTCATCTGGGTGATGAAGGGTGGCGAGGTCTACAAGGGCGCTCGGCCGGTGGGGTAGGTCGCGCGGATTCATCCACGGATCGCGGGCAGACCGTGGACAGAATCCCCCTGGCATTCGAACGGCCCGCTCTCGGTGCTCGGGCGGCTCTGTCCGCGGACTGCTAGATTCCGCATCCCAACCGAACCCATCCAACCTTCCCCGGAGGCAATCCCTTGGCGGACAAGAACGCAGCAGGAACGGACTTCGACGTTGTCGTGATCGGCGGCGGGCCGGGTGGCTACGTTGCGGCGATCCGCGCGGGCCAGCTCGGCCTGAAGACGGCCTGCGTCGAGGCCGACAAGCTCGGCGGCGTGTGCCTCAACATCGGCTGTATCCCGACGAAGGCGCTCCTGAGCAGCGCGCTGATGGTCAACGAGCTCAAGGACGCCGGCGGGCACGGGATCTCGTTCGACGGGTTCACGGCGGACCTCGGGCCGGCGCAGAAACGAAGCCGGACCGTGGCCGACCGCTTATCAAAGGGCGTCAGCTTCCTGCTGCGCAAGAACAAGGTTGCCCATGTGGAGGGGTACGGGCGGCTGCTGGGCGGCGGTAGGGTCGAAGTCGACAAGGACGGCGAAAAGAAGGTGCTGACCGCGCGCGACATCATCATCGCCACCGGCTCGCGGCCGCGGAGCCTTCCCTTCCTGCAGATCGACGAGGAGCGGATCTGGTCCTCGACCGGCGCGCTCTTCCAGAAGGACGCACCCGGGACGCTGGTGGTCGTTGGCGCCGGTGCGGTGGGGATGGAATTCGCCGACATCTACGATGCGTACGGCGCCAAGGTCACCGTCATCGAGGTGCTGGACCGCGTGCTGCCCCTGGAGGACAAGGATTCATCCCGCGTGGTGGCGCAGTCCTTCAAGAAACGGGGGATGGACATCTTTACCGGCGCGCGCGTGGAGTCGACCACGGTCAAGGACGACGGCGTCTCGATCGCCTTCACCGACCGCAAGGGGAAGGCCCACACCCTGGAAGTCGACTATGTGCTTTCGGCCGTCGGGCGGGTGCCGAACACGGAGGACCTCGGGCTCGACAAGGCCGGGGTCAAAGTCACCGAGCGTGGCGGCTTCATCGTCGTCGACGAGAAGATGCGCACCAGCGCGCCGGGCGTCTGGGCGGTCGGCGACTGTGCCGGCCAGCAGCTCCTGGCGCACAAGGGCATGCACGAAGGCGTCGTGGCGGCGGAGCACATCGCCGGTGCCGGACACCACACGGTCGACTACGGGAACGTCCCCAACTGCACCTACTGCCACCCCGAAGTGGCCTCGGTCGGGCTCACCGAAGAGCAGGCCCGCGAGAGAGGGCTGGACATCGAGGTCGGCAAGTTCCCCTGGGCCGGGAACGGACGCGCGCTCGCCGCCGGCGACTCCACCGGGTTCGTCAAGGTGATCCGTGACAAGCGCTACTCGGAGGTGGTGGGCGCCCACATCGTCGGGCCCCATGCCACGGAGCTCATTGCCGAATTCGTGATGGCGCGCCACCTCGAGTCGACCGCGGAGGAGATCGACCGGGCCATGCACCCGCACCCGACGCTGTCGGAGGCGGTCGCGGAGGGGGCGCTGG
>VXLT01000287.1 GCA_009841475.1 Gemmatimonadota bacterium | reverse complement strand
GTCTCGTGGCCCGGGATTTGTTTAAAAGCGACCGCGTCGAGGCCATCGACCACTACACCGGGGTCGCGGGCGCGGTGGACGACGTGCGCGCCCGCGAGCTGCTCGAGGAGGTGGCCGCCACTGGTGATCCCCTCTCCATGATGTGGATCGCGCGCGTGCACTCCACCGGGCGCATGGGGTTTCCGCGCGACGAGGAGCGGGCGCGCGCGATCGCGGCCGGTGTGATCCGGAAGGTGCAGCGCGCGGCGGAATCGGGGATCCTGGAGGCGGTCTTCCTGATGGGAACCGCCTACGACGAGGGGCTCGGCAAGCCGGTCGATCCCGTGCGGGCAGCGCTCTGGCACCGCAGGGCAGCCGAGCGCGGCCACGTCCTCGGCGCGCACGTCCTGGGCAACCAGTACTCGGAGGGTCGCGGCGTCGACGAGGATCCGGAGCGCGCGGTCGAGTGGTGGACCCGGGCGGCCGAGCCCGGCGACGCGATTACCCAGCTGCGCCTCGGCGAAGCCTACGAGGCCGGCCGCGGCGTCCCGCGCGACCAGGACGCGGCGCGCGAGTGGTACGGGAGGGCGGCGGCCGCCGGCAATGCGCAAGCGCAGGAGGCGCTGGACCGGCTGGCGGCAGCTGACCCACTGTGACATGCGGAGCGCCCATTCACGCCTGGGACGCTCGCGGCGACACCCTCCGCCACGGCCACGCCATACTGTAATGTTTACTTTACAATACGGAAAGTGTTCTTTACTAATCCCATCCATGAAGGCATTCGTGGTCGCAACGGTGTGCCTCATTTCACTGATGCCTCGGCCAATCGACGCCGAGGATGGCAGCCACGGACCCCCGCCACAGGGAATCGTGGTCGACACGGTCGGAGGGCGTCCCGTGGTGACAAACCGATTCCCGCTGCGCGGCGGAGACGCCGGGGCGTGGCGTCTGGTAGAGGAACTCGGACTGGGGAACGTCGCGGGCGACGGACCGGAGGGGTTCGGGGACATCCGGGACCTGGCTGTGGACCCAACCGGGCGCATCTACGTGTTGGATGCGGGCTCGAAGGAGGTCCGGGTCTTTGGCCGGGACGGCGCCTACCTGAGAACCATGGCCCGCGAAGGTGAAGGACCGGGGGAGGTCAGGTATCGCGGTGGCCCGAGCCGGAGAACAACGTGGCGGGCGCCCGGCCAGCTGTGGATCGGCGGTGGCCAGCAGTATCTGGTTGTCGACACGCTCGGAAACGAATTGCACCGGACCGCGGGGCGGCGCTATCCCGGCATGTTTTTCCCCGGCGAGGTTCCCCGGTCCAGCAGCGTGATCGCCGCCGGGACGGACGGTTCGCTGTTCTCGGTCGAGTATGTGATCGCGATGGAGAGCCCGGACGATATCGGAGTCAGCCACACGTATGTGATTCGTTCGCCGGTGTCGGCGGACTACGAGATGTTGCCCGGAGACACGCTGGTGATCGAGACAAGAAACACGGTGGAGATCGGTACAGGTGGGGAACCACGTGCCACTCGCGGGGCCGGCGCGATTTCGGTGCAACACGTCGAGGCAGAAGATCCACGATTCGTGTGGACGGTCGAGGGTGACGGAACGTTGTGGCTGGCGCATCGTTCGAGGTATCGCTTCGACAAGCTCACGTTCACCGGAGATACGGTCCTCACGGTCCAGGTGGGCGATGTCCCGGCTCCGCCCGTGGAAGAGCCGGAGTTTGTCCCGGTCCTCGCAGCCCTCGCATCTTCGTCCGAGGGCTGGCTATGGGTGCAGCGGGAGGAGTCTGAAGCGGAAGGTGGATCGACGTGGGATATCCTGGACAACTGCGGTCGATACCGGGCCACTGTTTCCGCTCCGGTTGGCCTGAGGAGGGTGGAGGTTGGCGCCAGCGGCGAGCTTCACGGGATCTCCTCCGACGAACTGGGCATCGACTTCGTGCATCGTTTTCGTCTGCGTAGCGAGGTCGGCACGCCTGTTGCGGCGGAGGTCTGTCCCTTCTGACAAAGCCGAAACCCCGGCCCGGCTCGCGCCGGACCGGGGCCCCTTTGGCGTCCCCGGAGTCTTGCCGCACCGGGGTGGCGACCCGCCCGGGGGACACTTCCGCGCCCCCCCGGACGGATCAGCCAGGCAGTGTTACCAGCTGTAGCTCAGCCGCGTGTAGAGGAAGGTGCCGTTGAAGCCGAACGGCGTAAACTGGCCGTAGCGGTTCCCGACCCCGTCCGCCGCCCCGGGATACTCCTTCGGGGTGGTGTTGAGCACGTTCTGGGCGCCGAGCGTGAGGGTGTAGCTGTCCATGAAGGTATGCGCCGCCTCGACGTCCACGAGCATGCGGCCCGGGTAGTCGATCGTGTTGTCCGGGTTGCCCTCGTAGTACGGCGTCTCGCCGTCGAAGTAGCCGCCCCAGTAGCTGCCGCGCACCAGCGCCCGCGTCCCCGCCGGGAACTCGTGATTCACCGCGATGTTCCCGCGCAGGTTGGGCAGGCCTTCCTGCAGGATCCGGATGCGCAGGGGGCTCAGCGTCTCGTCGTTGTGCTGGGTGACCTTGGTGGTCGTCCAGTTCCACGCCGACGTCAGGTTGGTGGTGCCGCGCTCGCTCTCCATCGCGTATGCGGCCTCGACATCGATTCCCTGCGTCTGCGTCGCGAAGTCGTTGATGAAGAAGCGGAAGCGCTTCAGCACGCCGCCCGGGCGGATGATCCCCTCGTTGAGCAGCCGGTCGATGTCCGCGGTGCTCAGCTCGAAGTTCCTGCTAGTGGTAAGGCGGTTGGACACGTCGATGAAGAAGTAGTCCATCGAGAGGTGGAGGTTGCCCTGTTGGTGGACCGCGCCGAGCGAGATGTTGACCGACGTCTCCGGCTCCAGCGCCTCGCCTCCGTACAGCCCCGCCAGATCCGAGGTCGAGGGAATCGTGCCGTTGTTGGTCAGATCCATGATGTCGGGATCGTAGATCGTCGAGATGTTGAAGGCGTTCTGCTGCCCTGGCGTAGGCGCGCGGAAGCCGGTGCTCGCGGCGGCGCGGAGCGCGAATGCGTCGGAGAGGCTGACGCGCGCTGCCACCTTCCCGTTGATCGTCAAGCCGAAGTCCGAGAAGTTCTCGACGCGGCCGGCCACGTCCACAAGCCACTTGTTGTCGGCTTCCTTGAACTCGACATCACCGTAGGCCGCGAAGTTGGTGCGGGTCCAGTTCCCCGCGGTCAACGGACCGAAGCCGGTGAATCCATTCGAGCCCGGGGTGAACCCCTGGGTCGCCAGCGGACCCTCGGTCCACGAGTCCCTGCCGCCCTCCACGATCTCGAACCCCTCGCTCCGGAACTCTGCGCCGCCCGCGAGGTTCATCGTCTCGCTCATCGCGTAGGAAAGATCGACGTTCAGGTTGATCTCCTGCTGGTCGTAGATCCCCGGATTGAAGTACGGGGTGCAGGGCTGGTCGGGCACGGCCGGTGAGGTCCCCTCGTTGCTGCACGGCTGATTCGGCCCCAGCGAGGCGTTCACCGTGTTGTACATGTAGAAGTCCATGTTGGACTGGCCCCAGGCGGCGCTGGCGTCCCAGGACAGGTCGCCGCTGGTCCCCTTGACGCCCGTAACCGCCGACGCGTCGAGCACGTAGGCTCCGAACTGCGGAGTGAACCCGCCGGGGAAGATCTTCTGGAAGGTGAAGCAGTTGGGATCGTCCAGGACCTGCTGCCAGTTCGCCTGGTTTTCGGGGTCGGAGGCGACTACGCCGCCCTCGACACGGACTTCGGGGCACATCGCCGACCCGTCGAGCACGCCGTCCTGCGCGTCGAGCATGTCGCCGACCAGCAGGATCGACTGGCCCTCTGCGTTGCTGGTGCCGAAGACGCCGCTCCTGGTGTTCGGATTCCGGAAGTAGAAGCCGCCCTCGACCTGCTTGGTGACGTAGTTGCCGTGCGCATAGAGCTGCGTATAGTCGTCGAAGTTGTAGCCCGCGTTGGCCCACAGCTTGATCTCGTCGGAGACTTCCGGCGAACCCCAGATCTGCGCAGGCGCCCGCACATGCGTGTTGCGCTGCGTGTTGATCAGCGCGAGAGCGTCGTTGCGCTGGACGCTGCGGTCGGTGGGCATGGCGTTGCCGTACTCGGCGGTCAGGTTGAGGAAGCCGGTCTCGCCGAGCGGCAGGCCGATATTCCCCGAAATCGTGTGCATCTCCCCGTCCCCGGGGAAGAAGCCGCGCTCGAGCCGTTCACTGGTGTCGCCGAAGAAGTTGCCGCCGGTCTTGTACTCGATCATGCCCCCGGAGCGGGCATCCTTCAGCGCGAAGTTCATCACGCCGGCGATGGCGTCGGAGCCGTACTGGGCGGATGCGCCGTCGCGCAGCATCTCGGCCTGCCGGAGCGCCATGCCGGGGATGAGCGCGATGTCCGGACCCTGGGAGCCGTCGGCGAGGCCGTTGCCGTACCAGGTGATGACCGCCGTGCGGTGGCGCCGCTTCCCGTTCACCAGCACCAGGGTGTGGTCGGGCGCGAGGCCTCGCAGGTTGGCCGGCCGCGCGAAGGTGGCCGCGTCGCTGATCGGCTGGATGTTCACGTTGAACGACGGGTTGACGTTGCGTAGGAGGTCGGCAAAGTCGGTCGTCCCCTGGTTCACGATCTCCCCGCTGGGGATCACGACTACCGGCACCGGTGATTCGGTCACCGTTCTGGGTTGCGCCCGGGTGCCGACCACCACCAGCGCCCCGAGGGCCAGCGTGGTCTCGGAAAGCGACACGTCGAGGCTTGTGGTCTGGCCGTCCGAGATCGTGACCTGCCGGCGTACCTCCTGGAAGCCGATTCGTTCGAACACGACCTCGTGGGTGCCGGCAGGGATATCGCCGACGGAGTACATCCCGCTGGGCCCGCTGCTCCCTCCCAGGCTCAGGCTGGGAATGCTGACCTGTACGCTCGGCAGGGGCGTGGTCGAACCCGCGACCGTCACCCGGCCTTCGAGGGTCCCCTGGGCGGACAACGTCGCGGGCAGCGCCAATGCGAACAGCGCTGCAAAGACCATCGGTGTGCGTCTCACCATCAGATCCATCCTTTCTTGCGGAAGTCCCGCAGAGTGTCACAGAACCGCCCCATGTCCTCCGGCAGACCGAAGGAAAGCCGGTTCCAGTCCAGCTTGGGCGGAAAGTCCCGTCCTACAAGGAACCCCGCATCGGCCATTCTGTTCCGGTACGTGGCGAGATCCCCGTTGATACGGTGCATGAGAAAGTTGGCCTGCGTGGGCATGCGTTCCAGGCCCAGTTCGTCGAGGGTGGCCTCGACCATCTCCCGCGACTGGCGGTTCACCTCGCGGCTCTTCGTCATCAGCCCCTCGTCGCGGAACGAGGCGTCGGCGGCCGCGATGGCAAGCTGGTTCACGTTGTTCCTGGAGGCGAAGTCGGAGAGGCGTGCGATGGTGTCGGGATGCCCGATCCCGTAGCCCAGCCGCAGTCCGGCCAGCCCGTAGATCTTCGAGAAGGTCCGCACGACCACCAGGTTGCGCTTCTGCTCGATCCAGGGGAGCGAACTCCACATCCGGTCGTCCTCGACGTACTCGATGTACGCCTCGTCGGAGAGGAAAAAGACATGCTCGGGCGCGTCGGCGATCCAGGCATCGATCGCCGCGCTGGGAGTGACCGTCGCCGTCGGGTTGTTGGGGTTGCACAGGTAGACCAGCGCGGGGTGCCCCGAGCCCTCGGCCGCCTCCCTCATGCGGTCGAGGTCGTGCTCGTAGCTGCTCGTGAGCGGCACCTTGATCAGTTCGTACGACTCCGTGCGCTGGTAGTTGGTTACGGCTTCGTACGTTGGGTCGGCCATCACAAGTTTCGCGCGCGGCGCCGCGAAGGCCTGCACCACCATCTGCAGCACCTCCGCCGAGCCGGTGCCGAGCACCACCTGGTTGTCCGCGACTTCATGGGCGGCGGCGAGCTTGGAAACCAGCGCCCCGTGCTGTGCGGAGGGGTACCGGTTGGCGAGCGTTATCGCCTCGACCAGCGCTTCGCGGGCGCGCGGCGAAATGCCCAGCGGGTTTTCGTTCGAGTTGAGCCGCACGTCGCCATCGGCCGTGCGGCGCCCGGGTGCGGCCAGGGCCGCCAGAGGGTGCGCCGCAACGGCAAGGGCCCCGCTTCCCGCCAGAACCCCCGAAACGGTTCCCGTCCTTATGAAGTCGCGTCGTCGCATGTCTTCGGTGTCTCCCTGGCTGTTCCGGCAGTGTTCGGATGTTGTCTATATTCGCCGTCCCATCCGCACCGTGCAAGTCGGACGGCGCGACGGGCGAACGGCCTGGCGGCCGTCGGCCGCGGGCGGCGGAATCTGGTCATCTAAACGTCAACAAGTCATCAATGGTACCCGTCATCTCCCACCGCGTCAAAACGACGGGAATCACGCCTGATGCGAAAAACTCATCGAAGAAGCGCTGAACCGTGAATGCGTCGCCCTCCTGAAGCGCCCACTCGCCCATCAGTTCCTCGATCTGGATCTTGCCCGTCAGGTAGCTGGTTCCGTAGCCCGGCTGGCGCAGGTAGAGGTGCTGCTCGTTGCGCACGAGGGCCGCGTCGGGGAGCCATCCGCGCGGGGTCCATTCGGTGGCGTGGGCGACCGCCTCCTCCATGTCGAAGACGTTGCCGTGCAGGTAGAGGCCGCTGAGGGCGCGGGCCGCGCGTTGCGCCAGCATGATCCAAACCAGTTCGCGGGACCGGGGTTTGTCGTCCAGCAGGCCCGCGTGCATCATCATCTCCTCCATCCCGGTCGCCAGCCCCTCGGAGCGGGCGTCCCAGATGTTGTAGAGCAGAGGGACGCTGCGGACCCGGCTCGGGTGCGGCTCCTCGACCATCGCCGCGAGCTCGATCCAGTGGTGCAGGTGCGCCCTGAGCACCACGGGATCGCGGTAGTTCACCTCCTGGAAGAAGTTGCGGATCTCCCCCGGGGCGGCTGGCGTGAAGGAGCCGTTCTTCGCCCGCAGTGCCGGATCCATCCAGGCTTCGACCCTCTGGATTTCGTTCTCCTCCAGGAAGGTCATGTACTCGGTCACGGACGCGTTGAGCCGATCGTCGTACTCCTCCGCGGTCCGGATGCGGTCGAGTTCGGGGAGGCCCCGGTTGCGGTGCTCCTCCAGGCGGAGGGAGGAGTGCGCGCGCGCGAGTTCCCTCTGCATCAGCGTCACCTGTTCCTCCCAGGAGAAGGGCACGAGGTGCACGTTGCGCATGTACCAGGTGTATTGGTCCTTCCCGATCCCCGACGGCCGGTTGCGGGTCGCGGCCTCGCTCTCGAGCCAGTCGTGGAATTCGAGTGTTGCCGTGCGCGCGGCCGCGATCGCCGCGTCGAGGGCCTGGCTGGTGCCGGCCACCCGCCCGGCGAGGGCATCCAGATCGGCGGCCTGCCCGCGAAAGGTGCGCAACCCCGCGACCCACAGGTCGTGCGCCTCCCCCGTCAGGTAGGTGCGCGCCCGCTCCAGGACCGCGGGAATCGCCCCGATCCTCTCCGCCAGCTCCTGCGCGTCCTGGGCCGACAGCGGGTAGTCGTAGGTCCACAGGTCGATCCAGCCGTGGATGACGGCGCCCTCGTGCGCGGGCACATCGCTCTGCGCCGCGTGGATCATCACGTAGAAGGCCGGGTCGCGTGCCCACGGCCGGCGGACCCGGTGATCGAAGTCGAGCCCGTTCATCTCGGCGCGCACCAGGTACCAGTCGATCTGCCTGGCGACCGGCCAGTCGCTCGGATCCAGCGCGTTCAGCCGCGCCCGCATGGTCGGCAGCATGGCGTGCTGGATGGCCATCGTGCCCTCCGAATAGTCGGGCACTCCGCCGACGAAGTGCGGGGCCTCGAACTCGCGCCAATCGGCGAAGAGCGTCTCGAGGTCCCCGTAGCTCCCCGCGGACGGGTCACCGGCGGGTTCCGGCGGCGAGCAGGCGGGCCAGGCCAGGAGCACGGCGGCGGCGAGCAGGCGGTGGGCAAACCCGCGTGAGCGGCGAGGTAACGCGCTCTTTGCTCGCACCGCCGGAGCCGCCGGGATTCTCTTTCGGCGAGCGACCATTCGCATCACATCGACCAGGGCGGGGTCACCCGTGTTGGCTCTTCATCTTCGTGCCTCCGTTCGCCGGGGTTGCATTATAGATAGCGCGACCGGGCGGCATTCCACCAGCGCCTGGGCGCGAGGCGCCGTCCCCGGCCGCTGATTCGGTCCAGCCAGAGGGCCAGCCGCCGCAGCCTCGTCCCCGAAACCCACCGCCACACCCGGCTCGGCCAGTTGTCGTATGTCCGGTTGTACGGGCAGACACGGACGCAGATCGCGCAGTCCGTGTTCTGGTTGGCCCAGAAGCGGAAGCACTTCTCCGCGTCCGTGGTCCACTTGCGTATGCCCTGGATGTTGGAGCGGTTGTGTACGTGGGTGGACGGTTCGCCCCCTGCGATCGCCCTGGCCGGGCACGCCTCGGTGCAGGCGCGGCAGACTTCGCACATCTCGCGCACGCCGAAGCGGACCGGCCGGTCGTGGGCCAGGGGCATGTCCGTGAAGACCTTGCCGAGCCGGACGCGCGGGCCGAATTCGCGGGTGATCAGCAGGCCGTGGCGGCCGTATTCGCCGAGCCCCGCCTTGATTGCCAACGGGATGGCCAGCGCCGCGTCGTTCATGCTGGCGACCGCGCGATATCCCAGGTTGGTGATGTACTGCGCGATCGCGAGCAGCACGATCGTGTCGCGGGAGTAGGTCGCGCCGGTGGCCGCGCCGCTCAGCGCGGAGGGGGCGGTGCGCAGCAGCTCCCGGTCCATCGACTGGGCGATCACGACGACGTTTTCGAGCTCCCCCGTGACCTCCTGCGGCTTCTCGGTCTCGGTCTCGCGGCTGTAGGCGTGCGTGTAGGTCCAGCGTTCGTCGTACCCCGTGATTCCGACCAGATCGGCGCCGAGCGTCCTCGCCGCGTGCTTCACCTCCCGCGCCATCTCCTGCGGCGAGGCCACCTCCACCGCGCTGCCGGGCCCTTCGCGTACGGCGGTGTACGGGTCCAGGAAGCCCTCGCGCCGGTCGGCGTCCGCCCGCAGCTCGGCGAAGATGTCCGTCACGTGCCACGACGCGTTGCGGAGCGCGTAGTCGCGCTGCGTGAAGCCGTCGGCGGACCGCCACGTCATCCTGGGCGTCCGGTAGGTCTCGTAGAACATGTCGCTGCGGTCGGAACGCACCTCCGGGTCCCAGAACGAGCGGCAGAAGACGTCGTCCTTCTGCGAGAAGCGGCGGAAGTCGTCCCCGACCTCGAAGCAGGCATCGCGGTCGGAGGCGGCCTGGGAGGCGGCTTCAGGCCGGCGGCCGCTGTCAGGTCCCATGTGCCGTGATCTCACCTTGGACTCCTGGCTTCTCGGGCAAAAGTGTAAAGTAAATGTTACAAAATGTCATGTTTACTATACTTTCTGTCCGCCCGCAACCGGCACCAGCTCTTCGCCCGGGTTGACGAAGCGGTTCATCTCGATCTTGTGCTGCCGGTCGTGAAGTTCGCGGTAGCGCCCGTTCAGCGCCATGAGCTCGGCGTGGCGGCCCCGCTCGACGATGCGACCGTCCTCGATGACGAGGATCTGGTCGGCGCTGCGGATGGTGGAGAGGCGGTGCGCGATCACGAACGTGGTGCGGCCGCTGCGCAGGGTCTTCAGCCCCTCCTGGATCTGGGCCTCGCTCTCGGAGTCGAGGCTGGAGGTGGCCTCGTCGAGGATGAGGATGCGGGGATCGGCGAGGATGGCGCGCGCGATCGCCAGCCGCTGGCGCTGGCCACCCGACACCTTCACCCCGCGCTCGCCTATGACCGTGTCGTACCCGTCGGGGAAGGCGGTGACGAACTCGTGGCAGTGGGCGAGCTTCGCGGCGCGCACGACATCTTCGCGGGTGGCGCTGGAACGCCCGTAGCGGATGTTGTACGCGACGGTGTCGTCGAAGAGGAAGTTGTCCTGGAGCACCACCCCGACGTGGCGCCGGTAGTCGGCGAGGCGGATCCCGGCCAGGTCGCGCCCGTCGACCAGGATGCGCCCGGAATCGGGTGCGTTGAAGGAGAGGACCAGGCTGGCAAGCGTGCTCTTCCCGGAACCGGACGAGCCCACCAGCGCGGTGGTGGAGCCCGGCGGCGCGTCCAGCGAGACCCCCTTCAGCACGGGCAGATCCTCGCTGTAGGAGAACCACACGTCGCGGAAGACGATATGCCCTTTGGTTCGCCGGAGCGGCCGCCTGTCCCGGTCCCCGTCCAGTTCGGTGGCCATCGACCGGATCTCGCGGATGCGGTCGAGGCCGGCGAAGGCGTCCGTGATCTGTGTGCCGATGTTGGCCATCTGCACCAGCGGATTGATCATCCATCCGGTGAAGAAGATGTACATGATGAGGTCGCCCAGGGTCATGGTACCGTCCGCGACCGCCCCTCCCCCCACGACGATGACGATGGTCCCGACCGCTCCCATGACGACCGACGCAAAGGCCGAAACCGCCGAGACGCCGGTCACCGCCCCGGCTACATTGCGGAAGAGGCGGTGCGCCCCCTTTGCGAAGACCCGGTCCTCTTTGCGCTCGGAGGTGTAGGCCTTGACGATCCGCACCCCCGCCAGGCTCTCGCCCAGGCGGCCGGTCACCTCGGCGTTGATCCTGCCGCGCTCGCGGAAGAGGGGCCGCAGGCGCCGGAAGGCTGCGGCCATCGAGCCCCCGAAGCCGAGCAGTACCGCGAGCGTGCAGAGGGTGAGCGGCCAGTTCAGGTATAGCAGGACGCAGAGCGAGAGGATGGCCGTCATCACTCCGCCGGTGAGCTGCACCAGTCCCGTCCCGACCAGGTTCCGGATCCCCTCCGCGTCGGTCATGATGCGCGAGATCAGGACGCCGGACTTCGTGGAGTCGAAGTAGTTGACGGGAAGGCGGCCGACGTGGGCCTGGACGGTCTTGCGCATCTCGGTGATTGCGCGCTGGGCGGTGACCCCGAGGATCTGGGACAGCGCGAAGGAGGTGCCGCCCTGGATGAGGGTGGCCGCCGCGACGACGAGCGCGAGGGGGAGGAGGAGGTCGGTGCGGCCGCCGGTCAGGACATCGTCGATGAGGAACTTGGAGGATGCCGGAACCGCCATCCCGGCGATGCGGCCGATGGTCATGACGACGAGGCCGAAGGCGACCTTCCGGCGGTTCTGCCGGACGATCTCCCTGGCCTCGCGCCAGACCCTGGCCGGCTGGAGCTTCTTCTTTTCGGTCACCTGGCCCGCCCCCCGTCGCTCGCCGGGTCGATTCGTTCGACTCACAGGCTAGCGCGGCGGGGGACGGGGTGCCATGCCGCGCTCGCTAGCTCCGCGGCTGAGCGCCCTGTGAAAACCAGCGCCCGGCACTGTCGCTGCGCGCGGACGATCCGATGATCAGCTCCTCGCGGTAGGTCTGCGCCAGCTCTGCCCCGGTCACCGCCGGGACCGCGTCGGGAGCGATCCGTGACTCCAGGCGCCCGGCGCTTTTCGCGGCGCGGCTGCCCGGGTCGATCCTTGCGGCGGACCTGAACGCGGCGAGGGCGGCGACGGGGAACCCCGCACCCTCCAGCGCGTTGCCGAAGTTGTTCAGGAAGGTGACGTTGGCGCTGTCGACCTGGACCGCGAGCGCCAGGGGACCGATCGCGTCGTCGTAGCGGCCCTGCTGGACGAGCAGGTAACCCATGTTGTTCAGCGACCAGCCGTCGTCGGGGTGGATCCAGAGCGCGTCTTCGTACTTGGCCAGCGCGGAGTCGTGGTCGCCGCTCGCGGTCAGGGCGCGGGCGTGCACCCGCTTCGCCTGGATCGAGGCCGGGTCGAGCTGCTCGGCGGCCGCGGCCTGCTCGATCGCCTCTCCGGCCCGTCCGGCCTCGATGAGGACGCGCGCGAGATTCACCCTCGCCTTGACGTTGTCCGGGGCCAGTCCGATCGACTCCCGCAGGTGCGTCTCCGCGATGTCCGGGTGGCCCGCCTTCCAGCCCGACAGGCCGAGCATGTAGTGCCCCCAGGGATTGGTGGGGTGCTCCTCGGCATAGACGCTGAAGAGATCGATGGCCTCTCCGTACGCGCCTGCCTGAAAGGCGCCCTCTGCGTCGGCGTAGGACACTGAGCGACGTTCTTCAGGGGCGCTCGGAGGACTCGGCGGCGTTTCGTCCGTGACGCCTTCGGTGTCGCTCATCGCGGCCGCCACCTGCCGGTCCGCCACCTGCATTTCCGCTTCCTGCGCAACCACCCACGTGTCGATTGCTTGAGAGTCGCCGGACTCGATGTCGTCGTCCCCGCCGCTGCACGCCGCGGCCGCCACGAAGCACGCCAACGCCAGCGCCATGGCGAGCCAGCGCAGCACCCTCTCCGAGCGATCCGGTCCAGCCGTTCCGTTTCCTGCCGTCTTCGTCTGCATCTTGGCCTCCCGAGGCCAGGGGCCCCGACGGGGGAGCGGGCCGGATCCCGTTCCACCCGCAGGGGGCCGTTGATTCTGCCGTCCGGGAAGAGCAACGGACGGGCCAGAGTGCGCCTCAGGATTGGGATGGTGGGATAAGTGATTGTGAGGAATGGACTTATGGTGGATGTACCATTCCGTGAGGACACGTGCGCGCCACGGCGACGTGTCCGCTCGGACACGGAACTACAGTGGGAGTGGTGGATGCAGGTCCACCCGGCAAGCGTCCACACTGTAAAGCCTACATCACTAAACGTAATGTTCTCTTTACAGAACAAGGGCGCGAGCACCACGGCCAGCCCGGATGCATCGCTGGCCGAATGCAGCGGGGACCCATTCCACGGCCTGCTGTCGTTGTGACCCCGCCAGATGCATCGCCGCCCGAATGCGCGCCGGGACTTGCTTCCCCGGCTCCCGGTGACAGCCCGAGCCGGCCGGGCACGGGGCACTTACCCGTCGGCCCGGCGGATCTCCAGCCGGTTCATGATCTTGATCAGGCTGGAGTGGTCGGCGAGCCCCAGCGCCCGGGCGGTTCGACCAATCTTCCAGTCGTTCCCATCGAGGGCGCGCAGGACGATCGCGCGTTCCGCGGCCCGCTTCTGGTCCTGGAAGCTGGCGTCCGCGGTGTCCGCCGGGAGGGGAAGGCCGGCCGGCCACCCTGTTGAATTGGCGGGCGGATCCGCCGGGACCGGCGTCCCGCTCCCCAGGTCCGCGGGAACGTGCCCGAGATCGAGCACCGGCGCGTCCGAAGCGATGATCATGCGCTCGACGGTGTTTCTGAGTTCGCGGACGTTGTTCCGCTCCCAGCCCCGGGCCCGCAGCTCCGCCAGCGCGGTCTCGGTGACGGGACGCGCGGGCCGCCCCAGGTGGGTGGCCAGTGACACCGCGAAGTGCCGCGCGAGGAGGTCGATGTCGTGGCCCCGCTCCCGCAGAGGGGGGACGCGGATGACGTGGACGTTCAGGCGGAACAGGAGATCCTCGCGGAAGGACCCCCGGGCGGCTTCCGCATCCAGGTCGCGGTGCGTAGCCGCGACGATCCGCGCCCCGACGGTGATCGGCTGCTCGCCGCCGACGCGCACCATCTCGCCGCCCTCGAGAACCCGCAGGAGGCGCGCCTGGACGGGGCCGGGCAGTTCCCCGATCTCGTCCAGGAAGAGGGTGCCGGAGTTGGCACGCTCGAAGGCCCCGCGGCGCGCCTTCACGGCCCCCGTAAAGGCGCCCCGGTCGTGTCCGAAGAGGTCGCTGTCGACCAGACCCTCCGAGATGCCGCCGCAGTTGACGGCCACGAAGGCTTCGTCCCGGCGCCGGCTCTGGCGGTGCAGCTCCCGCGCGACCAGTTCCTTGCCGGTGCCGCTCTCGCCCAGGACCAGCACCGGGCTGGGGATGTCGGCCACGCGCGCGATCTCGCCGCGCAAGCGGACCATCGCGGCGCTTTCGCCGATCAGCGGCGATTCTTCCTGCGACCGCTCCTCCAGCTCATCCAGCCGCTCGCGCAGATCCGTCTGGCGCAGCGCCAGCCGCACTTCGTGCACGACGCGCTCCATCGGCTCGGACTTGTCGATGAAGCTGAACGCCCCCAGCCTGACCGCCTCCACACACCGGTCGAAGTCGCCCGTGCCCGTGTACACGATCACCGGGACGTCGATCTCCCGGTGCTCCATGGCGCGCAGGACGTCGAAGCCGTCCAGGCCCGGCATCTCCAGATCCAGGATCACGCAGTCCGCCACCTCGCGCGTCAGGAAGTCGAGGCCCTCCGCTCCGCCCGGTGCAACACGGGTATTGAATCCGCCGAGCCGCGCGATGTCGTAGGCATACTGCTCGGCCAGCGGGCGCACGTCGTCGATGATCAGCACGAGCCCGCCCGAGGCCGGGGTCCTGCGGCTCCGGGCCGTCACAGGGATTCCCCGCCGGCCGTCACCGACCGCTCTCCGTGGATGTCATCGGGCCCCTCCCCCGCATTCAGATGCACCGACACGCATGTACCGCGTCCCTCCTCGCTCTCCAGCACGATCGAACCGCCCACGTCGCGCACCAGCCTGCGGGCGATCGCGAGGCCGAGTCCGGTGCCCTCCCGGCGCGTAGTGAAGAAGGGCTCGAAGATCCGGGCGCGCACGTCGGCGGGGATCCCCGGCCCGTCGTCCGCCACCGCCAGACGGTACCCGTCGCGATCCCCGTCACGCGCGGCCTTCACCGTCACGCGAACCACCCCGCCCCCGTGCCCCCGCACGGCTTCCACCCCGTTGCCGACCAGGTTCTCCACCACGCGGCGAAGGGACACGGCATCCATCTCCACCCACGCCGGCTCCCGGCCCGGCTCTCCCACCACGCGCACACCCGCCGGCGCGGCCTCGTTGGCCTCGACCACCGACCGGACCACCTCGCGCAGGTCGGTCCGCTCGCGCGCGCCGTGCACGGCCACCGCGCGGTACTGGTCGGCCAGCTCACCCAGGTAGTCCAGGCTCGCCGCCAGGGTCCCCGAACGGGCGTCGAACGCCCCCGCCAGCTCCGCGGGACCGCTGCGGTGCGCTTCACCGAGGTGGTCCATCACATTTCGAATCGGCACCAGTCCGTTGCGCACGTCGTGATTGACCTGGCGGGCCAGCTCGCCGAGAGTCGCCCGCTTCTCCGCATTCTTCACCTGCGCGATCCCTTCGCGGATCCGCTGCAGCATGCCGTTGAGGAAGAACCCGAGCCGGTCCAGCTCCCTGGCGCCACCCCGGCCGAAGGTCTCCTCGAGCCGCCCCATGTGGACGCGCCGGGCCGTGGCCGCCAGCCGCTCGACGGGAACCGACAGGCGGCGCGACATCGCCCGGCCGAGGAAAAAGGCCAACAAGGCCGCCACCGCCAGCGAGAACAGAAGCGCCCGGTCGTAGGACCGGACCAGGTCGGCGAGGAGCGGGTCCCGCCAGGCCATCGCAAGCTCCACCGGGACGGTCTCGCCGGCCTCCTCCCACCCCTGCCAGAGCACCCGCCCGATGGGTTGGCGGCCCTGTTGGCCGGCCTCGGTACCGAAGCTGCCGACGGCACCCGTGTCCGCGAGCCGCGAACCCGTACCGTCGCCGATGGCGATCCCATCCCCGACTACTCTTTCCGTGCCCGGCGCGCCCCCCTCCGCCACCGCCACAAGAGCCAACTCCGCGCCCGCCGGGACCAGGCCCAACGCGGGCAACTCCTCGGCCACGATCACGATCACCTCGATCCCGGCCACGGCGATCCGCCGGGCGCGGGCCAGAACGGTCGCATCGTAGGCCGGCAGCGACAGGGTGGTGACGACCGGCAAGCCCCGATGGTCGGCGAGAGAGGCAAGAACCGGATCGCGGCGCCCCGCATCTCCGGGGAAGTGACTCGCGGCCAGGATCGTGCCGGTCCGGTCGAGCACGCAGGCCACGCCGAGTCCGCTTGAGTTTGCGTAGCGCGTGACCGCGTCCTGCAGCGCCTGTCCCTGAGCGGTGCGCAATGCGACCCTGACCTCGTTCTCCTCGGCCAGCAGGGCGCCGAGCGTTTCGAGGCGCTCCCCGAGCGCCTCCGCCGCAGACGCCCACGCCACGGTGAGACGCTCCGCGCGTTCGGCCATTCGCTGGGTGTTCGCCTGCGACAGGCGCCCGACCCCCTGGCCGCGCACCAGCAGGCCCAGCAAGAGGACCGGGATCAGCGCCACGATCAGTCCGCCGATGACCAGACGGCTCCGGAAGCTCATGGGGCCTCCCTGCCGATCAGGAAGCTCGCCGCTTCGCCGACGAAGAAGACTCTCTCATCCGGCATGGCGTCCCCGAAGTCCCACGCGGCGGTCGCCCGCAGCACCTCCGCGTGCAGCGAGCACGGGTGCCCGGGACCCGCGTGGACCACGACGACCGCGCCGACGTCCGAGGGCGCGCGCGCCGGGTGCTCCCCGCTCGCCGCGCGCACGGCCGGCCGCTCCGTCGTCCCGGTCAGCTCGGCCAGTACAGCCGCTTCGGCCCCACCGCGCATTCCCGCCGACACGAGTCGCTCCGCCACCTGGCGGGCCGCCCGGTCTCCCTCCGGATAGCTGATGGTCGGCCCGGCCGGCCGGCTGGACTGCGACCGACCCACCCCGCCAGTGCCGCCCGTACCCCCTTCGCACCGCCGTGCGATCGACGCCCAACGCCGGGACGCGGCCCTGCGTGCGCCCGATGTGCCCCACCCAACCCAGTCTCGGGCAACCGGCCCGGCCAGCGACGCGGAGCGCTCGGCGCCCACACCGCGCGGGAAGACTGCCAGGTAGAGCCGGTCCCAGGCCGCCAGCCGCACGGCTCGCCCCAGTGACCGTGCATACTCGATCGAGGCCTCGTGGTAGGTAACCATCTCCACGTCCCCGGCATCGATCGCGTCGCGCGCGTCGCCATCCACCACCGGCACCCGGGCACCGGAGAGCCGCAGATCCGCAAACACCCGGGCGGGCTCGTCGGCGTCCTCTGCGAACTCCACGCGCACCCCGTCCCCCTCGACGACGATCCCCCCCACCGCGTGGCCCAGCCACGGCGGCTCGCCAAGCGGCGGCCAGGTCCGCACCAGGTCGGCCCCGACCGGCGCATCCACCCCTGGCCGCGCCGCGCCCTCGCCGAAATCGAGCCTGACGACCCCTCCCTCGACCGACCACGTCGCCCGGCCGGGCAGAAGCTCCCCCTCGCAACCCACGCGCAGCAGCGCTTGCGCGGCCGCCGCGCCGGACGCGGCCCCGCCGCACTCCGCGGCGTCCCCGCCCGGGCCGCCCACCCGGTACTCCCGCGATCCGCAACCGCCCAGCAGTACACCGAGCAACAGCAGTCCCGCGTCGCACCGAGGGCGGCGAGGCGCCGGGCTGGCTGCGAGCCGTCCGGTGCGGTTTGAAAGCGTCCTCATCCTCATACTCTAATCGCTGGCGCGAGCCTATGCCCGGTTCGACGGTGTGCCCGGACGGGGCCGCCGCGCAAACGCGCACGCTGCCGCACGGTTGGCAGGTGTGACCGGTCCCGATTACAATCGACCCATGAACAGCACCTCCGGGCAGGACCGGCCGTCGCTCCCGGGACCGGCGGTCACGACGGCCTGGCTCGCCTCCAATCTGGGCGTGCCCGGCCTCGTCGTCCTCGACGGATCCTGGTACCTGCCCGGATCGGGCCGCGATCCCCGCCGGGAGTTCGTGCAGCGGCGGATCCCCGGCGCCCGCTTCTTCGACATCGACCGCTGCAGCGACCCCGACGCACCCCTTCCGCACACCATCCCCACCCCGCAGCACTTCCGGGCCTGCGCGCAAGCGGCCGGCGTCTCGGACGGGTCGGCCGTGGTCGTCTACGACGGATCGGGGGTGAACCTGAGCGCCGCGCGGGTCTGGTGGACCTTCCGCTACTTCGGGCTGGACAGCGTGGCCGTGCTCGACGGTGGCCTCAAGCGCTGGTTGGCCGACGCACGGCCCACCGAATCCGGCGCGCCGGTACGGACGCTGGAAGCCCCCGCACCGTTCACGCCGGCACCGCGCCCGCACCTGATCCGCAGCGCGGACGACGTCGCGGGGGCGATCGGGGCGGCCGGAACGCAGATCGTCGACATGCGCCCGCGCGGGCGCTTCGCGGGGACCGAACCCGAGCCGCGGGCCGGGCTGCGGGGCGGACACGTTCCCGGGAGCAGGAACATCCCCTACACGGAACTCATCGATCCCGAGACGGGGCTGGCCGTCGGACGCGAAGCGCTCGACCGGCTCCTCCGCGGGGCCGGCGTGGATCCGGCCCGCGAACTTGTCGGCACCTGTGGATCCGGCACCAGCGCCTGCGCCTTCGCCTGGCGGATGGCATGCGCCGGATACCCGGATGTCGCGATCTACGACGGGTCCTGGTCGGAGTGGGGCGGCCGGAGCGACCTGCCGGTCAATACGGGGCCGCCGGAACGCGCCGCTCCGCCACCGCGGTCCCCCGGCGCCCACCCATGACCCAGTTGCCCGAGAGGTAGGTGGAGTCGCCGGCCAGCCGGAACACCAGACGGCCCCCTTCGACCTCCACCTGGATGCTGATGCGGCCCTCCCCCGGCTCCACGAGGATGATGCGGCCGCTCACGCCTCCAACCGAGACTCTGCCGAGATATGCACCCGGCTCGCCGTAGATCTCCAGCGTGCCCTCGGACACCATCGTCTCCGACGACATGGTGAGGTCGTACACCCCGACCGGGTCCATCGCCGCTTCCCCGGTGGCCGGCGCCGGTTCGGGTGCCGCGTCGAGGGGGCGCAGGACGCATCCGGCCGCGGGCAAGGTCGCCAGCACCGCGGTCGCGGCCAGCAACAAACCCGGAAAGAACGTCGGCGAGGAGCCCGCGAGAGGGGGCAGGGGCCCGGTCACGCGCGCCCGCCGCGGAGTCCCTCCCGGCAGGGTCATTCCGGGAGCGCCATCGAGGTGACCCAGTCGGCGACGTAGCGGATCGCGGTCAGCAGCCCTTCGCCCACCGTACTGAGCGCGTCACCGACCAGGGTTTCGTCGAGATAGCCGAGCCAGACCGCGAGTGCCGTCAGAATCGCCACCGGCACCACCACCTTGAGCACGACGCGCAGAAACTCCCGGAACACCATCCACACGATGCCGAGCAACAGCAGCAGCACCACGAGTTCGCCGACAAGCGCAGGGTCCAGACCGCTCATCGTACACCTCCGCCGGAGAGGAAACGCCAGCCCGCACCATAACAGTAACGTCGCCGGGCCCTCCAAAGTTGCGGTCGCCCGCCGCCCCCGGGGCACTGCCGGCATCGCCCGGGGGCGCCGGGCACCGTTTCAACCCGGGTGCTACGCCACCGTGCCCTTCAGGGCGCTGGCCGGCTTGAAGGCCGGATAGTTCCGGGCAGGTACCGAGATCGTCTCGCCGGTGCGAGGGTTGCGGCCCGTCCTGGCCTCGCGGCGACGGACCTCGAAGGATCCGAATCCGCCGATCGCAACCCTGCCGCCATCACCGAGCTGGTTGGCGATGATGCCATTCGAGCCGAAGATGTGGTCGACCACATCCGCGGCGGCGGCCTGGGTGAGATCGGCCCGCTGGGCAAGCTTCTTGGCCATCTCGGACTTGTTCATGCAGGTGCTCCTTTGGAGTCGCCCACCCGCTCGCCTGGTGAGCCGGTGGTGGTGTGTTGGCGCCCCCCCGGGCGCGTGCGTGGAATGGGTGTGGTGTATGTTTGCTGTGTCGGTTTCACAACACATCACAGCAATCTGGTAGTCTCAAACAAAATGCCCCCAAATGGAAGCCCCCGGCGCGCCGTTCCTTCCCGGCGCCGGTCCGAGGGCACCGCCGCACCATGAAGGCCGCAATCTACCGCGAGTACCGCGGCCCTGTCACCATCGAGTCGCTCCCCGATCCCGTTCCGGCACCCGATGGAGTCGTGCTGCGCGTGGAGGCCAACGGCATCTGCCGGAGCGACTGGCACGGCTGGGTGGGCCACGATCCCGATATCGTGCTGCCCCACGTTCCCGGCCACGAGATCGCGGGCGTCGTCGAGGAGGTGGGACGCGACGTGACCCGCTGGCGCCGGGGCGACCGCGTTTCGGTGCCTTTCATCGCGGGCTGCGGGCGCTGCATGCCCTGCCGAGCGGGTGACCAGCAGGTCTGCGACCGCCAGTTCCAGCCCGGCTTTCATGGCTGGGGAGGGTTCGCCGAGCGCGTGGGTCTGCGCCAGGCGGACCTCACGCTGGCCGCGCTCCCCGACCACGTCGACTTCGTGACCGCCGCGAGCCTCGGGTGCCGCTTCGCGACCTCGTTCCGGGCCGTCCAGGCTCAGGGACGCGTCACCGCGGGCGACTGGGTGGCGATTCACGGCTGCGGCGGCGTCGGTCTCGCGGCCGTGATGATCGCGCGCGCGCTCGGCGCCAACGTGGTCGCGGTCGACATCCGGGCCGAAGCCCTGGCGATGGCGCTCGAGCTGGGTGCCGTGGCCGCGGTGAACGCATCCGAATCCGCGGACGTGGCCGAAGAGGTGCGCGAAGTCACCGGCGGCGGTGCCCACGCTTCCCTCGACGCCCTGGGACACCCCGGCACCTGTTTCAACTCCGTCGCCTGCCTGCGCAAGCGGGGCCGCCACGTCCAGGTCGGCCTGATGACGGGCGACCACCGGAGCGCACTCGTGCCCATGGACCGGGTCATCGCCTGGGAGCTTGAGATGGTGGGCAGCCACGGCCTGCAGGCGCACGAGTACGACCGGATGCTCCGCATGGTGGAGTCCGGGTTCGTGGATCCGGGCCGACTCGTCACGCAGACGGTATCGCTGGAGGCGGGGGTCGACATCCTGACGGGGATGGACGACTACACCGTGCTGGGGGTGGCGGTGATCGACCGGTTCTGAGTCACCACGACTCGAAGCTGCACCAGGGCGCCAACTCAGCGAGCCACCCGTAGGCGGCCAGGACGGAGGGGACGGAACCGTAGGCGCCAAGCCCGGGTTTGGGAGAGCCGTAGCCGGCGAGCCCGGCGGTCGGGGGGCCGTGGCCGCCGAAGCCGGAGCCGCCGAGCAGGAAGGCTGACGGGCCGCCATTGCCCCCGATCCAGTCCAGCGCAGGGGAGCCGATGGGGGCGCCGGGCGGAGCGGAGGGTGTTCCGGGGGCGGTCAGCGCACCGTAGGGACGCTCCTGGAAGCGGTGAATATCGCTGGCAAGCAGCGCAAAATGGGCGCCGTCCGCGTCATGCACCTGGCCACGCTCGGCCGCCATGAACTTGAGCCTTTCCAGGTGTTGTGAAGCGATGGCCCGTACCTGCGGCATCTGGGCGCTCCCCGCCAGGCCCATCAGCCCTTCGGCCACCACCCTGCCGACCGCGCGCCGCACCTCCGCCTCGTAGCGGCTGTCGCCAGCGTCGGGCTCGCCCACCGCGACGAAGGCGTCAATCACGCTCGCCAGATCCGGCAGCGAGGGATCGAGGGTGCTCTGCTCCAGGAGGCGTGCGGCCCGGCTCCCATTGAAGACCTGGCCGACCACGTGGGCGGCTGCCACCACCGCTGGCGAGATGGCGTCGAAGGCGGAACCCGTGTAGCGGGGGAAGAGTTCGCGCGAGCGGCCGTAGCCCGCAGGCCTGGGAGGCAGGTCGTCGAGAACCGTGGCGGGGATGGTCAGTTCGCCGGGCTGGACGGCGCGCAGCAGAGCGTCGAGGGCGCGCCGCTGTTCGGCGGCCGACGCCGGGCGGACGGGGTCGAGGCCGTCGCCGCGCATGGCGTAGGTGTAGTGCAGGCCTCCGAGCACCGAGGCGGCCGCTGTGACCTGGTAGCGGTGGTGCAGGTACAGGGGTACGAGCACCTCCTCCATCTGCGCCATGGGCCTTCCTGTGCGGATCGCGCGCTCGCCGAAGCGCTCCAGCGCCGCGCGGCGGACGTCCAGCATGCGGTCGAGCTCGGCCCCGGCGTCGGTCCCGTTCGACCATTGGTCCGCCCGCGCGTGTGTGGAAACGTCCTGGTTGCTGAAGAAGCGGATGTCCTGCTCCCAGGCCTCGTCCAGGATCCGGTCCAGCTCGGCGGCCTCGTCGGTGCCCGGCGGGAACTGCGTGTAGCCGTAGCGGACCGCGACAATGTCCCATTCACCGATGTCGGTGTCGTAGACCTCGGAGTAGTCGAAGTCGCGGCCGTCCCAGGTGATGAGCGGATGCGGGTAGTCCAGCACCGAGATCCGTCCCATGTCGCTGTCGTAGTAGTTGTGGCCCAGCCCGATCGTGTGCCCGACCTCGTGCGCGGACAGCTGCCGGATGCGCGCCAGCGCCCACTCCGCGAGGCCGGCGGGCGACTCGTCGCCGTTCTCGTACGGCGCCAGCAGCCCTTCCGCGATGAGGTAGTCCTGCCGCACGCGCAGCGACCCCAGCGTTACGGTTCCCTTCAGAATCTCCCCCGTGCGGGGATCGGTGATGGACCCGCCGGTGCTCCACCCGCGCGTGGAGCGGTGCACCCAGTTGATGACGTTGTAGCGGATGTCGTGGCTGCTGACGTCCTCGGGGCGCATCTCCACCCGGAAGGCGTCGATGAACCCCGCGGCCTCGAAGGCCTGGTTCCACCACCTGGCCCCGTCGAGCAGCGCCGAGCGGATCGGTTCCGGGGTGCCGGGGTCGAGGTAGTAGACGATGGGCTCGACCGGTTCGCTCATCGCCGCGTTGGGATCCCTCTTCTCCAGGCGGTGGCGCCGTATGAACCGCTGCGTCATCGGCTCGTCGATCGCGACCGAGTAGTCCTGGAAGCTCATGCTGCCGTAACCCGCCCGCGAATCGTAGGCGCGCGGCGTGTACTCGCCGAGTTCCGGAAGCTTGACGAACGAGTGGTGCATGCGGACCGTGGCCGCGCTGCCGGTCGCCGCCACGCTGCCGACTCCCTCGAACGCGCCACCGCCACCACCGAAGCCGCCACCACCCCCTCCGGGCTGGCTGACGAAGGTGAGCGCGGCCTCCATCTCCGTGTTCTCGGGGAAGTTCATCACCATCGGCATGTAGACCCAGCTGCGGCTCTGGTCGAGCCGGTACGAGCCCGGGCGCATCCGCCCCGCCAGTCCGGCGATGTCGTTCATCAGGAACGGCGTAAAGTCCACCAGCACCCGGTCCCCCGTCGCGGCCTCGACCTGAAAGCCCCACAGCGTCGACGGCGCGAAAGCGTCCTCCACTGCCTTGCGCTCGGCAGGATTGTCGCTGCTCGCGCGGAAGCGGTAGTTGGGCTGGATCATCAGCACCTTCGGCCCCACCCGGTGGAACCGCACCACCCGCGACCCCGACTGCTGTCCCCGGTCGATCCCGATGTCGTTCGACCCGAGCCCGGCTGCGACCCCGGCCGCATGCAGGACGTCGGTGTCCCAGATGCCGATCTCGAGCCAGATGCGGCCCGCCGCCTCTTCCCAGTAGATCGGCAGGAATCCGTCCATCCGCTCCATCGAGGCGGTACGGTCCTCGATGCTCTGCGGGTCGCTTCCGCCTCCCTGCCGGGCCTGCGCGGTTGCGGGCGTGGCGGTCAGCGCGAGCATGGCCAGCGCGACGGCGGCCGTTGCGAGGGCGGCCGGCCAGCGGGTCCGGCTGCGCCCGATGCCTTCGAGGTCATCCTTCTTCATCGTATGGGTCCTTTCTTCGGGTGGACGGGTCGCGGGACCGGGCTCGCGGGGAATGCGATGCCGGCTGCCGTACCGTCATGTGTTTCCGGGACACTCTCCGGTCCCCCTGGCAAGCAGCGCTCGCACCGCGTCCGCCACCTGCTCCATCTCATCGTGCGTGTTGTAGAGGTGCGGCGAAACCCTGACGCTGCCGCGCCGCAGCGACGCCACCACTCCCGCGGCTTCGAGTCCCTCGAGGAGTTCCTCATCCCCCAGCCCGGGATGGCGGAAGGTGAGGATGTGCCTCCGGCACGTTGCATCGGGCGCCGTCACGCATCCCAGCGCCTCCAGCCTCCCGGCCAGGTCCGCCACCAGCGCGCAGACGTGCGCCTCGATCCGCTCGATCCCCACCTCCTCCAGCAGCTCCAAAGCCGCCGAAAACCCCACGATCAGCGGGTAGGCGAGGCTGCCTTCCTCGTAGCGGCCGGCGTCGCCGAGGAGTTCGAAGTGCACGCGGTCGAAGTTGAAGGCGTCGGTCGTGCTCCGCCAGCCCAGGAGCGGGGGATGGATTCGGTCGACCGCCGACCGGTCCACGAAGACGGCTCCGATCCCCATGATCCCGAGCATCCATTTGTGGCTGTCGGCCGACAGGAAGTGGATCCCGGCCTCCTTCACATCGACCGGGAGGGCGCCCACCGTCTGGATCCCGTCGACGCAGAAGAGCACGCCCCGGTCCCGGCAAAGACGGCCCAGCGCGGGCAGGTCGGTCACCGCGCCCGAGGCGTACTGTGCCGAACTCACCGCCAGGACGCGGGTGCGCGGACCGATCGCGCGCGACGCCGCTTCGGCCGAAACGGTCCCGCCGGCGCCGGCCGGGATCACATCCAGCGCCGCGATCCCGCGCCGGTCGAGGTCCATCCAGGGGTAGGCATTGGAGGGGTATTCGACGGAGAGGGCCGCCGCGACGCGGTCGCCCGGGCGCCAGTCGAGGCCGGAGGCGAGGAGGGACAGGCCGTGTGAGGTGTTGCGCACGAACGCGACCTCGCCGGGGCCGCAGCCGATAAGGCGCGCGAAGCGCTCGCGGCATTCCGTGGCCAGCGCTTCCCAGTCGTCGAAGCTGGGCCGGCCGACCCGCACCAGGGACTCCATGAAGCGCTGGACGGCTTCGGCCGCGCGCGTCGAGGTGGGCGCGACGCCGGCGTGGTTGAGGAAGATGTGGGTTCGCGAGACGGGGAATTCGTCGCGGTAGCGCGAGAGGGGGTTCATGGGTTGTCGGGGGAAGGGGCGCCCCGGGCGGGTTCGCCGGCCTTCTCGATCCCGAAGGGGGTGCGGGTGATGCGCCGGGCGCGGGTTTCGCGCCGGATCGCCTTGTTGTGCCTGATCGTGTCAAGGTCGGCGTATCCGCGGGCGTGGTCCAGATGCACGCAGAGGGCGCGGTAGCGGATGCCGAGTCCGCGGATGCCCGCGTTCTCGAGACGCTCGCCGAGTTCGCGGTCCTGGCCGCCGTATCCCATGCGCTCGTCGAAGCCGTTGGCGGCGATCAGGTCGGCGCGCCAGCCCGAGGCGTTGTGCCCGTTCCAAGACGACCGGGTCGTGGTGATCCGGTCGGCTGCCGCCGCGGCCCATCCCGGCACGGCGAGCTTGGCCATGCGACGGTAGCCCCGCCCGCCCCGCGACCGGATCCACCGCACCGAGAAGGCTTCCCCCGACTCGATGTCGGCCCGCGTGATCGCCCGGCTCACCTCCATCGGCAATTTCACGTAGCCACCCGACAGGAAGCGCCCCTTCGCGGCAATGGCCCGGTGCACGGCCACGAAGTCCCCCCTGGGGATGCAGTCACCGTCCGAAAACACCAGGTAGTCGCCCCGCGCCGCCCCGATCGCCCGGTTGAGGATGCGCGACTTGCGGAACCCCTCGTCCGGCTGCCACACATGGCGCACCGGGATGCCGGCACCCGAACAGGCGCGTACCACGCGGGAGGTCCCCTCGCCCGAGCCATCGTCGGCGATCACGAGTTCGAAATCGCGGCGCGACTGGCACAGGTAGCCCCACAGCACCTTCTCCAGCCACTCGGGCGAGCGGTAGGTGCTCAGGATGACGGAGAGGGTCATCGGAGGGCGCCCGCTCAGCTGCGCCTCCGCGCAGAGACCATCTCCCGGTAGACCTTCAGGTTCCCCTCCACCATGGCGTCCACGGAAAAGCCGGACTCGATTCTCGCCCGGGCGCTCCGCCCCATGGCGCGGGCCGCACCCGGGTCCTCGAGGAGGTGCTCGATCGCCGCGGCCAGGGCGTCGGCATCGCCCGGCGGGCACAGCAGTCCGGTCTTCCCGTCCATCACCACCTCGGGGATCCCGCCGGCCCGCGCGCCCACCACCGGGATGCCGGCCGCGCCGGCCTGGAGCGCCGCCACTCCGAGGCCCTCCTTGAGTGCCGGGTGCACGCAGAAGTCGAATGAACCCAGCCACCGGTGGAGATCGTCGCGGAAGCCGGCGAAGCGGATCTGGTCCTGCACGCCGACGGCCCCGGCGAGCGCGGCCACCCTGTCACGCGTCGGACCGCGCCCGAAGAGAACGACATGGGGTGCGTGACCTCGCACCTTCAGGACGCTCAGCGCGTGCATCAGCACCCAGTGCCCCTTGCGCGGCACGAACTGGGCCACCATCGCGCCGGCCGGAACCCCCGGAGGCAGGTCGAATTCACGGTCGCGCGCGGCGGCGTCCTCGGGGCTCAGCCAGGTGGACGCGTCCACTGCCGAAGGCACCAGCGAGATCTTGGCGGGTGGCACCCCCTGTTCCGTGAGCACGTCGCGGATGGCCCCTGAAATGGCGACTACCCGCCGGTACAGCGCGTACTTCGCCCCCACAAGCCAGTCGATCTCCCGGTTGTCCACGCGGCGCGTCAGCACCACCGGGGCGCGCACCAGCGTCCCGGCGAGCCCTCCAAGCGTGTCCGCGCCACGCCGTGAGTGCAGGTGGACAACCTCCACATCGCGCCGGCTGAATCGCCAGAGCATCCTTGCGGCCGCCGCCAGGTCGCCCTCACCACGGTAGGGGAATTCCTCCACGCGCAGCCAGCGCTTGCGGGCCGCCGCCGCGATCTCCGAGCCCCGCGGAACCATCAGGACGGACTTGATTCCCCGCTCCTCGAGTCCCTGCGCAAGGTAAAGAACCTGCAACGCCCCGCCGTAGAGGTGGCGGCCGGTTTCGAGATGAACGACACTCACCCGGCGGCCTCCCGGCATGCGGGTGCAGTCGTCGGCGCGGCAACCGTCGGCGCGGCAGCCGCCCGCCCCGCCTCCAGGCATCCCGCCACGGCAGCCAGCGCCTGCTCCACGGAGATGTCGGCCATGCAGTCGATGCGTCCGTCGCAGGTCAGCTTCCCCCGGCAGGGCGAGCACGCGCGCCCCGAGTGGAGGATCGTGGCTGCAGGCGCGGGAGGATCCAGGTACGGCGTATTGGACCCGAAGATGAGCACCGCCGGGCGGCCGTAGGCGTGCGCCATATGGCTGAGGCCGGTGTCGACGCCGACCAGCGCGCTGCACCGGGACACGACCGCCGACGCCTCGCCCAGCGTGGTCCGCCCGACGAGGTCGACGAGGGGCACGGCCGCGGCTTCGGGCCCGGGCAATCCCCGCCGCCCCGGCGGCGCGTCCGGCGCGGAGTCCCGCTTCTCTGCCCCGCGCATGATCCGGTCCGCCGCAGCGCGGTCCCCCGGCCCCCCCAGCAAAACCACGCCCAGTCCGGTCCGTTCGCGAATCGAGTGGATGAGCCCCGACCAGCGCTCGTCCAGCCAGTGCTTGTAGAAGCGGGTGGTGAATGGACAGGCCACCACGAATCCCGCCTCCAACCCCTCCCTCGCGATCACGCGCTCGACCGCGGCCACCTCGGCACGGCTCCGCGGTATCTCCATCGGGAACGGATCCGCCCCCAGTCCCAGCACCCCGGCCAGGTATCGGTACTCGGAAGAGATTGCGCGCGGATCGCCCCCGCGTTCGACCACCGCCGTCATCAGCCGGCCCGACCCCTCGCGCGAACCCAGCCCGATCCTCACCGGAGCGCCCGACAGGAACGCCACCAGTCCGCTTCGCAGCAGCCCCTGCGCGTCGATCGCGACATCGAAGCGGCGCTCGCGCAACGCGCCGAAGAAGTCGGTCACGGCTCCCGCAAGCGCACCCCAGCGCCCGCCGCGCAGCATGCGCCGCCACGCCCCCCGCTCCAGGACGATCACCTCGTCGAGGTGCGGGTTGTGGCGAATCACGTCGGCGGCGCCGTCCTCGGCCACCCAGGAGATGTTCGCGCGGGGGTACCTGCGTCTGAGTGCCCCGGCGAGCGGGGATGCGAAGGCCACGTCGCCCCTTGCCGACAGCCGCACCACGAGAATCTTCCCGATGTCGTGAGGAATCATGACAGGAAGGTTATGATTGGCCGGGTTCGCGGCAAAGTCGGCCGGGGGGCGTGGCAGCGGCGCCCATCACCCGATGGGCTCCGATGGGGTTCGAAGCGTAAAGAAAACATGGCATTATGTAAAGCAGACATTACAGTGTTCGCGAGCGGGCGCGGCGGTCCACCGTGGATTTGCTGACGGGAAGGCTGCGAGATCTCGCCGTCGGGGCGGGATTCCTCGCCTTCGCGGTGGGTCAGCGCCTGCGCACAGGACGGTGGCGCTCCGACGCGCGTACCCGCAACGGGAAGGTGGGCGAGCTGAGGCGCCGGGCGCCCGGACCGAGGATTCTGGTGCATGGGGTGAGCGTGGGCGAAACCAACGCACTCGTGCCGCTGATCGAGGCGCTGGGCGACTCCCCGGCCGCGCCCGATGTGGTGGTCAGTGCGAGCACGTCGACGGGGTTCGGGCGGGCGCGGCAGCTCCACGGCGGCAGCCGGGACGTGGTCCGCTTTCCCCTCGACCTTACCTGGATGGTGAATCGGTTCCTCGACGCGGTGCGGCCCGACGCGGTGGTCCTCGCGGAGCTCGAGTTGTGGCCCACCTTCACGGCCGAGTGCGCGCGCCGCGGCATTACGGTGTGCGTGGTGAACGGCCGCCTCTCCGCGCGCAGCTTCCGGGGTTACCGCACGTGGCGCCCTCTGGTGCGGCCGATGTTCTCACGCCTGGCGCTGGTCGTGGCGCAAACCGAGGTCTACCGGTCGCGCTTCGTCGAACTGGGCGTGCCCGGCCCGCGAGCGGTCGTGGGTGGCAGCCTCAAATGGGACGCCGCGCAGAAGGAGCCCGATCCGGCCGAGGCCCGGGCGCTCGCCTCGGCACTGGGGATCGAAGCCGGGAAACCGCTGATCGTCGCGGGGTCGACGGGTCCGGGCGAGGAGGCAGCCCTGATCCGCGACCTTCCGCAAGGATGCCAGCTCCTCCTGGCGCCGCGGAACCCCGACCGCTGGGACGAGGTCGCGGCGCTGGTCCCCGGGATGAGGCGGCGCAGCGTGGCACCCGTCTCCACCCTGGCAAATGATGCGAGCCCGCCCTCCCCCGACC
>VXLT01000148.1 GCA_009841475.1 Gemmatimonadota bacterium | reverse complement strand
GCCCCCCCCAGCCACGTCCCCAGCACGGGGTAGAAGATGTCCCGCCGCTTCAGCCCGGCATCGATCGCCGCCGTGTCCACCACCACCGTCGCGCGCCGCCGCTCCCCCAGGTGCAGTCCCGTGCGCGGCGCCCGCCCCGCCAGCGCGCAGCAGATGTCCATGAAGTCGCCGTAGCGGTTCGTGCGCGCCCCCAGCACCGAGTTGGCGAACGCGACCGCGTTGCTCTCGCCCCAGGCCACGTGTTCGCCGAGCGCGGGCCTGTGACCGGCCTGGTACGGCGCGCACGTCCAGGTCGGCGTGCACCCCAGCGCCTGGTAGGCCCTCATCTGCCGCAGCGCCATCTCGCGGCGCCGGTCCCCGGCGCGCACCCGCCCGGGATGCAGCAGGTCGAGCGCGCCCACGTTGAGCGTCGCGGGGACCGCCACCCGGCCGCCCAGCTCGACCAGCCGCTCTGCGAATTCGACGCCCCCGTCGCCGTGGTACAGACACCCGTCGATGTGCGACGAGGTCACCGGCACCAGCTCCCTCGCGCCGAGGATCCCGGCCATGCGCACCACGATCCGCAGCGCGAGCTGCGCCGCGCGGCCGGATGCGCCTTCAAGCAGGAGCTTTTCGTGGTCGGTGAGCTGCAATGGTGTACCCTCTGAACAGAGGGGGTGGGACGCTGTATATTGAAAGGGACACGGGCCGCCAGGCTCGCGCGGCCGGCCGGCAGTCAGCCGCCGGTTCAAAGATAGGCAACACGGAGGAGGCGAGAATGTCCCTGCTCGCAAGAAGGGCGATCATCGCGGCGACGTGCGCGCTCGCCGCGACGGCCTGCCTGGATTCCACCGAACCCGACGACAGTCGGTTGACGCAGGACGAGGCTACGGGCCTGTTGCTTGGCCTGCGGTCGGTGGCCAACCTGGGCGACGAGACCATTCAACCCATCTTCGCCTCGCCGGACAGCATTGTCCTGCCGTGTCCACTCAACGGAACGGCCAAACTGGTCGGCACGATCGAGGAGGGGGAACCGATCGAGGGTTCGGCAACCCTGCGGACCGACTTCCGGGTCACGCCGAGGGACTGCGGGCTCGAGAGTGCCGGGTTCGTCTTTACCGTCGACGGCGACCCGAGCCTCCGGGACATCGTCGACGTGACGATCAACGCCGCGACGTTCGAGATCCTGATCGAGGGCACCCTGACAGGGTCGCTGGCCTGGGAACTCGAGGAGCGAACGGGCACCTGCGCGTTTGAACTGACCCTCAGCGGCGAACCGGACTTCTCCGGGCCTCAGCCGTCGTTCAGCGCGAGCTACACGGGTACCTTGTGCGGCTACAATGTCGACATCGACGCCACGCAGTTTGTGGTTCCGCTAGGCTAACGGGAGGGGAAAATGCCGGTATCAGCAAGAGCGGGAGTCACCTCATTCGCGATCACACTGTCCCTGTGCGCCATCGCCCTGGGCGCCTGCACCGATTCCACGGAGCCCGAAAGCAGTCCGCTCGCACTGGCCGAGGCCACGGCGCTCCTAGTCGGCCTGAGAGCCGCCACATCGGACACAACCTTCATTCCGATCTTCTTCTCGGCGGACAGCATCATCGTGCGTTGTCCGCTCGGAGGGCAGGCCAGGCTGATCGGCTCGATCGACGACAGACCCCCGGTGAACGACACGGCGCGGCTGGTGGTGGACTTTGACATCGCGCCTGCTGGGTGCGGATTCACCGGTCTGGGGTTCCAGTTCACCGTGGACGCGAATCCCGGCATCCGCGACGTCACCACGACGTCCATCGTGACCACAACCCTCCAGTTCCTGGTCGACGGCAGCACCACCGGGGCGCTGGACTGGGAGCTGGCGGGCAGGACGGGCACCTGCGAGATCGACCTGACGCTCACCGGCCGCCCGGACTTCTCCGGGACCGAGCCGGGCTTCAGCGCGAGGTACGCGGGAACGATGTGCGGCTATGAGGTAGACCTGGACGCGTCGGAGTTCATATCGCCGCCAGGCGGCTGAGCGGGCGTGCCCGCGAGATCGGCCGCTCGCGCAAGGGCAGGCCGATCGTCGCATACCGGATCGGTGCCGGTCCCCTGAGGGTGAGCCTGGTCGCGGGGTGCCACGCGGACGAACCCGTCGGCCCCCGCCTCCTTCGCCGTCTGGTCGGCCGGCTTTCGGGACCGGCCGGGGACGAGTTGCGCAGGCGGGCGACGTGGTACGTCATCCCCCACCTCAACCCGGACGGGGCCGCGGCCAACGCCGCATGGCAGACCCCGGGCGCCGAGCGCTACGACTTCGCCGAATGGCTGCGCCACCGCGTGCGCGAGCTTCCCGGCGACGACATCGAGTTCGGTTTTCCGCGCGGGGAGCACGACCGCGGCGCCCGCCCCGAGAACCGCGCGGCCTGGGAGTTCTGGCGCGGCGGCGCCCCCTTCGACCTGCACGTCAGCCTGCACGGGATGAGCGTGGCCGCGGGCCCGTACTTCCTCGTCGAGCGGTCCTGGTGGCCGCGCTTCGGGGAGATGGCGCGGGAGCTCGCCCGCAAGGTGCGGCAGGCCGGGTACGAGCTGCACGACGTCGAGCGCGAGGGCGAGAAGGGCTTCCACCGGCTGGCGCGCGGGTTCTGCAGCCGCCCCGACTCACGCGCGATGCGGCAGCACTTCCTCGGCCGGGGCGACCCGGAGACCGCGGCACGGTTTCGCCCCAGCTCGATGGAGGCGGTCCGCGCGCTGGGCGGCGACCCCCTGACGCTCGTGACGGAGATGCCGCTGTTCATCACGCCGGGGGTGGGGGCCGAGCTGGGGCCGCCGGATCCGGTGCTGATGCGGTGGCGGGAGCGGGTTGCGGGGTGGGA
>VXLT01000328.1 GCA_009841475.1 Gemmatimonadota bacterium | reverse complement strand
CGGCACCGAGGAGCCTGTCCTCGCCGGGCAGTTGGATCACCTCCTGGCCGCGAAGGGGCGCGGCCAAGCCCGCAATCGCGGCCAAGGCGATCATCGTTCGTCTCATGGATGAGCTTCCACAGCGCAGGGGGCAGTCCCGAAGTCAGGTCACCGCCCAAACGTAAGGCGTGCGCCTACCCCACGTCACCAAGCATTTCGCCAGTGGGTTGCTGTGGAACGAGCGGGCGGGCGGAATGCCGTTGGTGCAGCCGATGGCCGGTCGTCGCTTCGGCGGGCGGCGGATCGGTGCCCCGGGGGTCAAAGGGGGCGGAGCGCCCCTTGCCAGACCGCCACGTTCAACGTGGCGTCGGCTGGCTGACGGACCTTAAGGTCGTGAGGCAGCCCGGTATCGTTTTCCTCCAGAGCCGTCGTCCGCGAGGGATTTCTCGCGTACATTGAATGGCATGAATCTGAAGATGCCGAGCGCTCGCTGCGATGCGTTCGGCTGCCTCTGCATCTGCCTCGGCATGAAGGGCGAACCGAAATGAGGAATCTGGAGAACACGACAACGGCGCGAGCGCGACACCGCGCGGCGCTCCTCCCTCTCGCGCTCTTGGTGGCCTGCGGAGATGCCGGGGACGACTCGGCCACCGGCGCCACCGGAACCTTGGACGGCCCGGACGTGATCGTGAACGCCGTGACCGAGGAGGTCTTCACCGTGGGGTCCGTCCTGGGCGACACTTGGGACACCTTCGGCAGCGTTCGCTCGGTGCACTTCGACGCGCAGTCCAACCTTCACATCCTCGATAGCCAACTCGATCACATCCTCGTGGTCGGGCCGGACGGTTCGCTGGTCCGTACCGTCGGTGGCAGGGGGGAGGGACCCGGCGAGTTTGGCAACGTCACGACGGCCATCGTCGCGCGGGATGGCTCCTACACGGTGATGGGGTTCACGCAGATCGACCTTCTCGACCCCGGCGGCGAGTTCGTGCGGCGCGTCACCATGGACATGGCGACGACGGGAATAGCTCGGGCCGACATGGCACTTCCCGACGGACGCTTGGTCGCTCTTGATATCTTGCAGCTTGCGGATACTGACGATAGGCACTACTGAGGAGCGGGGCCGACCCGTACACCTCTTCCCCTTGGACGGCACCGAGCCGGAACTCCTCTACACTGCTTGGGAACTGCCGGAAGAGAACGAAGACGAGTCCGAGTTGAGCGGCGACTTTGAGTCAGGCATGCGCATGCGCGTTGCCGCGGGCCGCGCCTTCGAGCCTCGGCTCGATATCGACCTGCTGACCGATGGCCGCCTCGCCTTTATCGACTCCATCGGATACCGCGTCAAGCTCATAGACCTCGACGGAGGTGTCGTCGGAACCATCGAGCGACCGATTGCGCCGCTGCCGGTCGACGACGCGATCAGGGAGGCCGAGCGCGAGCGCTTCCGCGAGGCCATGTCGCGCCAGAGCGCACGCACGACAAACCTTCCCATCCAGATCGAAACAGCGGATGCGGACGAGCGCACCTTTGCAGACGAGGTTCCGGTGCTTTGGGGCATGAAGGTGGACTGGGAAGACCGAATCTGGGTCGCTCGCCGGGGTCCGATGGGCCAAGAAGACGGCCCGACCGACATCGTGACTCCCGACGGGAACTACATCGGCACCCTGCCGCCCGAGGGGCTGCGGACGCCGGACGCCTTCGGTCCCGACGGGCTCTTGGCCTACATCGAACGCGACGAGATGGACGTTCCGACCGTTCGCGTGGTCAGGCTGATAGCGTTGGAGTCGCAAGGATGAAGCGATCCGCGAGGTCCGCCGATTGCTTCGGCAACCATCACCGAGGTGCTCAGCGACGGCTCCAAATGCTACGAATAGGGGTGTCGGCTCGCGCCGCTGTGCTGGCCACCGCGCTGATGGCGGTGGCCAGCACAGCCCAAGCACAGAGACCTCTAACGGTGCCTCCCGATTCCACCATGGCGGGCCTCTGGATCGGGTTCGCCAGAGGCGTCCGGGATGTGATGGAGCCCGACCGGACGAAGCGGCGGCTTCCGGTGGTCCGCTCCGTCATCCCGTGCTCTCCCGCCCATTACGCGGGACTGGAGCCCGGTGACCTGCTGGTTCTCGTGAACGGTCAGGATGCCCGTATGCCCAATCCGTTTAAGGGTGGCGAGGGAAGCGAATACGACGTAGTGGCCGAACGTGACGGGAAGCGGCTCACATTCTTGTTGCGGCGCGAGCGGCGCCCTGAGCAGACGCTGGAGCCCGTGAGTCAAGCTCCCATCGGAGACGCCTCCGAGTGGGACTGCCCCCTACGGGTCGGGTGACTTCCCGACAGCCTCGCAGATGGACACCAGCTGCCGCCACCGTGGCGACTGTAGGCTTGGTGCTCGTCGGCGTTGGTTCGTTCCTGAGTTGCGGCGGCCAGCACGCCGGGGCAGTAGACGTGAGGGTGGACACGCTCGCTAGCGGGCGAGTGGTAGTTTCCAGCCCTGATGTTCCGACGCTTCCCGGCCAGCCTCTCCCGACCCTTGTTGAGGAACTCCGCATTGGCTCCCTCAACGGCACCTGCGACGCATTCGGACAGGTCTTCTCGCTGGCAGCGGACGACGATGGCCAGATCTATGTGGCAGACTTCCGGGCCAACGAGATCCGCGTCTTCTCTGCGGAAGGTGAGTGTTTGCACACCTTCGGGCGATCGGGGGAGGGACCCGGCGAGTTCACCATGCTCGCCGGCATCCTTTGGCGCCCGCCGGGGCTTCTGTGGGCGATCGACGCGATCCAGGGTCGCTTCACCGTGTTCGACTCCTTGGGAACCGTGGTGGCCACCCATCGGATAGTTTCGGCACGATCAG
>VXLT01000103.1 GCA_009841475.1 Gemmatimonadota bacterium | reverse complement strand
CCCCTCCCCAGCCCCTCCAACCACCCGTTCAGCGACGTCACCCGCTCGGCGATCACGTGGATCACCCCGTCGACCTTCTGGACCTTGCCGCGGCACATCATCAGGCGCGCGGTGAGGGTGTCGCGGCGCTGGTTCTCGTAGATGGACGGGAAGACGACGAGGTTGGCGGTGCCGGTCTCGTCCTCGAGGGTGACGAACATGACGATCCCCTTTCCGGGGCGCTGCCGGGTGAGGACGATTCCCGCCACGACGGTCCGGTCCCCGTCGTTCAGCCCGTCCAGATCCTTCGCGGGCAGCACGCCCCGCTCGTCCAGGCGGTGGCGCAGCAGCGCGACGGGGTGGTGCTTGAGCGAGAGGCCGGTGCTACGGTAGTCGGCGGCCACGTGTTCGCCGGCGGACATCGCGGGGAGGGCGGGCTCGGGGCGGACGCGGCCATTGCCGAGGGCCGGGTGGGTGTCGGCGGCCTGGTCGCCATCGGCCGTACCGCCATCCCGGTTGCCATCGGCCTGACCGCAGCCTCCGTCGACATCGGCTGAGCCGTCTGCGCGACCGTCCTCCGCCGACTCGAATAGCGGCAGCGGCCCGGCTTCACTCATGGCCCGCACCGCCCAGGCGGCCTGCCTCCGCTCCAGCCCCATCGACCTGAAGGCGTCTGCTCCGGCCAGGCGGGTCAGGACGGCAGGCGAGACGCCTGTCCGCCGCCAGAGGTCGAGGGGCGAGCGGTAGGGACCGCGGGCGGCAGGCGCGTGGGGTGAGGCCGGGCTGCCGGCGATCAAACGGCCGCCAGTCACCTGCTCCGCATCTTCCTCCTTCAGCCCCCGGATCCGGCGGAGGCCAAGCCGGAGAGCGACGGCCCCGCCCCCCACCCCCTCCAGCGTACAATCCCACTCCGACCGGTTCACATCCGCCGGCCGCACCTCGACCCCGTGGTCCCGCGCATCCCGCACAATCTGCGCCGGCGCGTAAAATCCCATCGGCTGACTATTAAGCAACGCGCACGCGAAAACCGCCGGGTAGTGGCACTTCAGCCACGAAGAGACGTATGCGAGGTGCGCGAAACTCGCCGCATGACTCTCGGGGAAGCCGTATTCGCCAAACCCCTCGATCTGGCGGAAGCACCGTTCGGCGAAGTCTCGCGTGTAGCCGCGTCCGGTCATCCCCTCGATGAACTTGTCGCGGAAACTGTGAATCGTGCCCGGATTTCGGAAGCTGGCCATGGCCCGCCGCAATTGATCGGCCTCGGCTGGCGTAAACCCCGCCGCGACGATCGCGATTCGCATCACCTGTTCCTGGAACAGCGGCACGCCGAGCGTCTTGCGAAGCACCTGCCGCAGCTCCTCGGACGGGTACTCCACCGCCTCGCGCCCCTGTCGCCGCCGCAGATACGGGTGGACCATGTCGCCCTGGATCGGCCCGGGACGCACGATCGCCACCTCGATGACCAGGTCGTAGAAGGTCGCGGGCCTCAGCCGCGGCAACATCGCCATCTGGGCGCGGCTCTCGATCTGGAAGACGCCGACGGTGTCGCCGCGCTGGATCATCTCGTAGGTGGCCGGGTCCTCCCGCGGCACGCTCTCCAGCGAGTAGCGGACGCCGTAGTGCTCCTCGATGAGGGCGAAGGCCTTGCGGATGCACGTGAGCATCCCGAGCCCGAGCACGTCGACCTTGATCAGGCCGAGCACCTCGAGGTCGTCCTTGTTCCACTCGATCACCGTGCGGTCCTCCATGGCCGCGTTCTCGATGGGGACGATCTCGCAGAGCGGCCCGCGCGAGATCACGAACCCGCCGGTGTGCTGCGACAGGTGACGCGGGAAGCCGTACAGCTCCCGGGCCAGCTCCAGCGTCAGCGCCAGGCGCCGATCCCCCGGATCGAACCCCTCTTCGCGGGCCCGGTCCCCGTCCACCGGCTTCGACCGCCACGAGACCATGGAGAGCAGCCGCCCGATCACGTCCTCGCTCAGCCCCATCGCCTTGCCCACGTCGCGCAGCGCGCTCTTCACGCGGTAGGTGATGACGGTCGCGGTCAGCCCCGCCCGCTCGCGCCCGTACTTTCCGTAGATGTACTGGATGACCTCCTCGCGGCGCTCGTGCTCGAAGTCGACGTCGATATCGGGCACCTCGTCGCGCTCGGCCGAGATGAAGCGCTCGAAGAGCAGGTCGATCTGCGCGGGGTCGACCGAGGTGACGCCCAGGCAGTAGCACACGGCGGAGTTGGCGGCCGAACCACGGCCTTGGCAGAGGATGCCGAGCTCGCGGGCCTTGCGCACGATGTCCTCGACGGTGAGGAAGTAGGGCTCGTACGCCAGCTGCGCGATCAGGGCGAGTTCGTGCTCGACCGCCGCGCGAACCTTCGGCGGGATGCCGTTTGGGTAGCGTTCGGCCGCGCCCGCCCAAGTGAGCGCCGTGAGGGTCTCGCGGGGGGTGCGGCCATCGGCGGCGACCTCGTCGGGGTACTCGTAGCGGAGTTCGCCGAGGGAGAAGCGGCACTGGTCGGCGATGCGGGTGGTGTTGGCGAGGGCGTCGGGGTGGTCGCGGAAGAGGCGGGCGAGCCGGGCGGGGGACTTGAGGTGCCGCTCGGCATTGGCTTCGAGGCGCCAGCCGGCGTTGTCGATGGTGCAGTGTTCGCGAATGCAGGTGAGCGTGTCGTGGAGGCGGCGGCGCGCGGGGTCGTGCTGGTGGACATCGCCGGTAGCGACGAGGGGGATGTTGTGCGAGGTGGCGAGGCGCGCGAGATGCGCGAGGCGGCGGTCGTCGTCGCCGCGGTGGTAATGGGTGGCGGCGAGGTGGAGGGGGGCAGCGAGGTGGTCGCGGTACCAGGCGAGGTGGGAGGGGAAGTCGGTGCC
>VXLT01000028.1 GCA_009841475.1 Gemmatimonadota bacterium | reverse complement strand
CCCCCACCCCCCGCACGGCCCCGCTCCCGGCGCGAACGGCCTTCTCGAGCGCGTCCACGATGTCGCGGCGGCCACCCTCGTCACCGACGCCTTCGTGGGCCGGGGCTACGGCGCGCCCACCCGCGCGGCGGAGGAGGCCATCGCGCTCTTCGGCGCCCGCGCCGGTGTGATCCTCGACCCCGTCTACACGGGGAAGGCCGCCGCCGCGATGATCGCCTGGACACGGGAGGGGGTGGTGCCGCCCGGCACGCACGTGATCTTCCTGCACACAGGCGGGCATCCGGCCCTGTTCCGTTAGCCCTCAGCCTCGCGGGGCGGGCGCGCCGACCGGACGCCTCGAGAGCGGACTTCCGGGGACCTTCGGCTTGCCCCGGGCACCATCCGTCAGCCGGTTCCGGGGGCGGAGCGCAGCCGTCCCCACGTCCCATCGCTCTCTCCGGGAATGTCCACCGTCACCAGCCGGATCACCCGCACGATCGGCACATCGAACTCGCCCGTCTCGATGTACGCCATCAACCCGTCCGGACCGAAGGCATCCGGAATCCGCAGGCCGTCGGCGGGGAGGGTTCCGACGTACGCGCCATCGGCGGTCAGGATATCCGTGGGGCCCGGGCCACCTCCCCCCGGCCCGGTCCGCTCGACCCAGATCAGGTCCGCCGGATCCACCGCCAAGCCGGCGATCGCGGGAATCACCTCGGTGAACACCATGTTGTCGACCTGAGCCAACTGGTTGGCCCGCATCTGTTCACCGAGACCCTCCACGACTCCGAAGCCCTCCATCCGAACCTCGGTGAGTCCCTGAAGGCCCTCCCTGCGCCGCTCCCTTTCCGCCGCCCTGACCGCCTCGGTCACCGGTTCCGGCGCAATCGGCCGTTCGACGGTACCCACAACGCTCCCGTCCAGACCGATCAGCTTGACGCGGTACCCCATCGAGTCGACGACCGCGAGGCGCCCGTCGGAGAGCATCGCCAGGTGCAGCCCGGGTTCGAAGGCGCGCATCCGGTTCATCGAGACGCTCATCTCCGTCTGCCCGCGTTCATTCTCGGTGGTCAGCTCTTCGTCCAGCGGCGTGGGCTCCAGGTTCCAGGCCCGGTAGAGCACCTCCTTGGGCGAGTCACCGAGGGCAAAGAGTTCGATGTCACGCAGGTGCGGGTCCTCCTCTTCCTCGCTCTCCTGTCCCGGACGCGCCATGCGGAACCCGCCCCGCGACACGAGCCGCCCATCGGGCCGCGCCATGAGCAGGCTTCCCGGAGCCCCCGCGAACATGTCGAAAGTGACCTCCTCGGCAAACCCGCCCTCGGCGTCGTAAAGCTGCCAGGTCCGCGGGAAGTCGTAGATGACGATCCGGCCGTCACGGAGAATCTCGAAGCCGAACGGGTGGCTCAGTTCGCCGGGCCCCTCTCCCTCGCCGCCAATCTCGCGCAGGAAGTTCCCCTCCGGGTCCACCACCACGACCCGCATGGCTTCTGGGTCGAAGATATGGAGGTTCCCGGACGCGTCGAAGGCAACCTTCGCGACCCGTGTGAAGTTTTCCCAGTCCTCGCCCGAGTACTCGCCGACGGAATAGGCGTCCTCGGTCGCCGGGGTGAGCAGGATGTCGGCGCCGGCGGCGCCCGCCGAAGTGTCGCCGCATGCCGCGAACGGAATGCAGAGCACACAGGAGAGTATCGTGGATCGTTTCATCGGAGTCATCATCCTTGAGAGCGTTTCGGTCCTGGGTGCATTGGACCTTCCGCATGCCCGGAACGCTTACGCGACCCTACGCAGCACATGTGAAGTCGTTTCGCCGAGCAGGTGCGTCACGCGACCGCTCGACCGCTTTGGCCAACCAAACTGTAATGATTGGATTACATAACGTAAGGCAAACATGACAATCCGTGAGCGTGCCGGGTCTCGGACATCTCCGACACTTTCCCCGCCAGCTTCGTCACCCTACCTTGGCGCACAGCCCCGGCCCCGCATGGAGCCGGAACGCCAGACAACAGGCTGCCACACCGGCCCCCGCACGAGGCCGGACCGCTTGAAACCGGAGGTATACGATGCCCAGACCGCTCACCACCCAGCTGCTTCTCCTGCCCTTCATGCTCTTCCCCGCGGCCCTCGCCGCCCAGAACGAGCCCGACGGCACCCTCAAGCTGGCCACCTACCTGGACTGGGAAACGGTGTCGAACCCGCAGATCTCGCCGGACGGCAGCGAGATCATCTTCACGAAGGGCTGGGTGGACAAGATCAACGACCGCCGCAGTTCGTCCATCTACATCATGAACGCCGACGGCAGCCGCATGCGGGTGCTCGTGGAGGACGGTTCGTCGCCGAAGTGGTCGCCGAGCGGGGACCGGATCCTCTACACGGCGGGCACAGAGTCCGAAGGGACCGAGATCTTCGTGCGCTGGATGGACGACGAGGGCGCGGCCACCCAGATCACCCACCTTGAGAACAGCCCCGGCAACGTCGAGTGGTCGCCCGACGGAACTCGGGTCGCATTCACCATGTCGGTCGACTCCGACAACCCCTGGCCGATCAGCCTGCCGGGGCGGCCGGCCGGAGCGAATTGGACGGAGGGGCCGAAGGTCGTGGACCGGCTCGTCTACCGGCGGGACCGGCGCGGCTACATCGACGGCGGCTACACCCAACTCTTCGTCGTTCCGGCGGACGGCGGCACCGCGCGCCAGCTCACCGACGGCGACTGGAACCACAATGGCGTCGAGTGGACTCCCGACGGCGCCGAAATCCTCTTCACTTCGCTGCGCGTCGAGGACGCCGAACACGAATGGCGCCAGTCGGACATCTACTCGGTCGACGTCGCCAGCGGCGCGATCACCCGGCTTACCGACCGCTCGGGCCCGGACGGCTCCCCGCTCCCATCCCCCGACGGCCGGCTGATCGCCTTCACCGGCAACGACCTCACCACCGACACCTACATTACGCCCAGGCTGTACGTGATGAACCGCGACGGCTCGAACGTCCGCATGATCAGCGATGGCTTCGACCGCCGGGGATCCGGGATGATCTGGGCCGAGGACGGCAGCGGCTTCTACATGACGGTTCGCAGCGAGGGGACCAGCAACCTGTACTTCGCGTCGGTGCGCGGGGGCGTGCGGCAGGTCACCGAGGGCAACCACATGCTGAGCGTTTCGACCATCGGGTCCGGCATGGCCGTGGGAACGCGGACCGACTACCAGCGCCCCGGCGACCTCATCTCCTTCCCGCTTGGCGAACCCGGCCGGATCACCCAGCTCACCGAGGTGAACGCGGACGTGCTGCACGGCGTCGCGCTCGGCGATGTCGAGGAAGTCTGGTACAAGTCGGTCGAGAACTACGACATCCAGGGATGGATCATCAAGCCGCCCGGCTTCGACCCGTCGAAGAAGTACCCGCTGATCCTGGCCATCCACGGCGGGCCCCACGGGATGTACAACGTCGGCTTCAACTTCGCGTGGCAGAACCACGCCGCGAACGGTTACGTCGTCCTGTACACGAACCCGCGCGGGTCATCCGGCTATGGAAGCGCCTTCGGCAACGCGATCAAGAACGCCTACCCGGGGAAGGACTTCGACGACCTCATGGCCGGCGTCGATCTCGTGATCGATCGCGGCTACATCGACGATCAGAACATGTTCGTCTACGGATGCTCCGGCGGCGGCGTGTTGACGTCCTGGGTGGTAGGCCACACGGACCGGTTCGCGGCCGCCTCGGCGAACTGCCCGGTCACCAACTGGCTCTCCTTCGTGGGCACCACCGACGGCGCCAGCTGGTACCGCAACTTCGAACACTTCCCGTGGGACGACCCGTCGGAGCACCTGCGCCGCTCCCCCCTCATGTACGTCGGCAACGTCACCACCCCGACCATGCTGATGACCGGCGAAGGCGACCTGCGCACCCCGATGCCGCAGACCGAGGAATACTACCAGGCGCTGCGCGTGCTGAAGGTCCCGACCGCAATGATCCGCTTCAAGAACGAGTGGCATGGGACGAGCTCGACGCCGTCGAACTTCCTGCGGACGCAGATCTACCTGCGCGAGTGGTTCGAGAAGCATCGGAGGGGCGGGCCGGTGACGTAGGGGGGACCGGCTGGACGGTTGGCATGCCGCGGGGCAAGTCCCGGCTGCATTCGGGCCGGCGATGCATCCTGTTAGCTGGGCCAGAACAGGGGGATGAAGAGGCTGGCCGTGACGAGGAGGATGAGGTTGAGCAGGCCGCCCACCTTCACGAAGTCCGAGAACCGGTATCCACCGGGCCCATAGATCATGACGTTGGTCTGATAGCCGAAGGGCGTGACGAAGGAGGCCGATGCGCCGAACATGACGGCGACGAGCAGCGCGTAGGGGTTCACGCCGGCTTGCGTAGCCGCGAAGATCGCGACGGGGGTCAGCATCACGGCTGTCGCCGCGTTCGACACGATGGCAGTCATGATCGCGGTCACCAGGTAGAAGGCCGCGATTAGTCCGGCCTCGCCCAGCGGCGCCGTCAGGGTCACCACCCAACCCGCGAGCAACTCCGCCGCCCCCGTGGTCTCGAGCGCCACGCCGAGCGGAATCAGGCCGGCCAGCACGAAGATGACCAGCCACTCCACCTCCGCGTAGATCTCCTCCACGCGCACGCAGCCGGTGAAGACCATCAGGCCGACGCCGGTGAGCGCGGCGGTCATGATGTCGAGGATGCCGAGGCTGGCGCTGAGCACGACGCCGACCATGATCGCCGCGGCAACGCCCGCCCGTGGCCTGCGCCCGGCCGGCGTCTTCACCTCGGCCATGGGGATGAACCCGGGGTCGTCGGCGAGACGCTGGAGCGCGTTCGTCGTTCCGTGTACCAGGAGCAGGTCGCCGACGCGCAGCGAGAGCTCAGCCAGCCGTTCATTTACGGTTACGCCTTGCTGCTGTATCGCCAGCACCTGCGCATCGTACCGTCGTGCGAATCCCAGATCGCGGAGCGTCCGGCCCGCGAGACTTGAGCCCGGCGCCACCAGAACCTCGACCATCCGGCCGCGCCCGGTCGTCAGGTCGAGGTCGTGCTCTTCCCCTTCGCGCGGGGTCTTGAGCCGCTGTCGGCGTGCGAGTTCGAGGAGTCGCTCCGCAGATCCCTGCACGTACAGGATGTCGCCAGGGCGAATCTGGCTATCGCCATGCGGCGCCGTGATCTCTTCTTGCTCCCGTTCGATGTCCAGCACGGTGACGTCGTAGCGTTCGCCCCACCCCAGCTCGGCCAGTGTGCGGCCGTTCGCGGGCGAGTCCTCAGGGACGTGCAGTTCCGTGACAAAGCGGCGGACGTCGTACTTGCTGGACAGGTCGGGCGGCCGGATCCGCCGCGGCAGGAGTACCCGGCCGGCGGTGAAGAGATACAGCAGGCCCACGGCGAGGCAGATCAGGCCCAGCGGAGTGATCGAAAACATGCGGAGTTCGTCGAACCCCCGGCTCATCGCTTCCCCGTGCACGACCAGGTTGGTGGAGGTCCCCATCAGGGTCACGGTGCCACCGAGGATCGAGACGAAGGAGAGCGGCATGAGATACCTGGAGGGCGGCTCCCCGGCCTGCTCGGCAAGCGCTATGAAGACGGGAATGAACACCATCACGACGGCGGTGGTCATGAGAAACGGGGACAGGAACGCGCAGACGAGGCAGAGCGCGAAGAGGCGCGTGTACTTGCCGCCGAGGGGAGCGGTTCGCGCCCAGGCCCCGATGGCGGACACCAGTCCGGTCTTGCGGAGCCCGAGTCCGAGCACGAGCATCGAGCCGACGGTCACGGTGGCGCGGCTCGACAGGCCCGAAACCGCTTCGGCCGGCGTGAGGATGCCGCTCAGGAGGAGTACGACCGGGACCGCCATGGCAATCTGGTCCAGCCGCAGCCGGTCGAGGGCGAACAGAACAAGTGCCGCCAGGGTCAGGCCGAGCACGAATACAATGTCGAACGTCATGTGGAGATGTTCGTCTCCCGCCCGCTCCGGCGCCAGTCCGGCCGGAGGCGGCGGAGAGTTCGCGAGATCAGGGCAGATCGCCGCCCGGCACCTACCGCGGCCGCGGTTCGCTGCCGAGCGTCCGGCCGACTCGCCAGATGTCCGTGATGGCCGCCACGACCTCGCGGCCGATCAGGTCCATCCCGCGGACCAGTTCGATACGCGGAAGCGCCTGCCGGTACTCGGGGCCGGGAAGCAGTTCCGTGAAGAGGCCGCAGGCGTCGGCCAGGCAGATGATCGCGACATCACGGGGGGTGGGGACCACCTCTTCGAGGAGGACCTCCAGGATGCGAAGCTTCACCTCGACCTCGGCCGTGCCGTCCGCCACCGGGTAGCGTCGCGATCTCAACACCCACAGGAACCGGTCCTCGCGTCGCTCCAGGATTCCGCGCGCGATCAGTCGCTCAATGGCAGCTTCGCGCGTCTCGTACGCGCGCTCGGCGGCCCGTTCCACCCAATAGCGCGCGTCGCGCTTCGCCCCGGCTTTGGCGATGTCGCCCAGCACGGGGTCGAGGATGTCGTCCCCGAGTGGCGTCGCATCCACCAGGATCAGCCTTTCCAGATCGGTGTCGATCCGGTCCTCCATCGCGAGATCCATCAGCACCCCGCCGGCGAGCGCGTAGCGCAGGGCCAAGTCGGGTACCCGCAGGAACTTCTCCCCCTCGTTTTCCAGGAGCAGAAGCATGATCTCTTCGGCGAATCTCAGCATCGCGGGCACTCTCGGGGTCGAAAGGGTTCTGGCGGGAAGTGGACCCTACCCGAGCGGCTGGGTGTTCGCAAGATCGGCCGCCCCCTGGAGGGACTCGGCGGCAGGTTCGGGCGCCCCCTGGCCTTGACAACTGCTGGCCGGAGCGGTGGGGGTCGTTCGCCTGAGCACCGGCGACATCGTCATCGCGGAATCGACCACCGGCGAGTTGCGCCGCTACGACCAGTCGGGAGCCCTGGTATGGCGTGCGGGAGGACAGGGGCAGGGTCCCGGCGAGCACAAGTACCTCGGGTTCCTCCGCTCGCTCCCCGGTGATTCGCTGGTCACCGCCGACTCCGACCGGCTCAGGCTGAACGTGTTCGGCCCGGACGGAAAAGTGCTACGTACGATACGCCTGGAGATGCCGGAGCCCGGTCTGGTTCCCCGGGGTTTCGTGGGCGTCTCCGAGCGGGATCTGGTCATGACCTTCGAAGACCGTCGAGAAGAGCCGGCGAGACCGGGCGTGGGGAGGTGGCCGGGACTACGGATCGCGATGCTCTCCCTGGATGACGGGAGGATACGGACCTGGATCGACGTTCCGGGCTCCGAGTCGCTCGTGTTTGGCAAGGGCCCAGAATACCCGGTCTCGGGCGGTAGTCTGGCGCTCGTGGACACCGAGCAGTTCTCGGTGCGTTTCATCGACCTCGATGGCCGGTCCACCCAGAGGATACTGAGGCGGGACGAACCGGCCCGCCAGGTCACGAGCGATCATGTGGAAGCCTGGGTCGAGTGGGCCATCTCCGTGACCCGCGATCCGCAGGGAACCGATCCAGTCATTCGCGCCGCGCGGGAAACACCCATGGCCTCAACCCTCCCGGTGCTGGAGTCGCTGTATCTGGACGCTGTCGGGAACCTCTGGGTGGAGCCGTACTCGGTGTTCGGCACCCCGATGCCGCCGTTCCAGGTGTACACTCCGGACGGCTCCTGGCTGGGGAGCGTCGCCGTCCCGCCCGGGCTTGGAACCGAGAGGCGGCTCCGGTTCGGTTTCGGGCGGACGTGCGAGATCGGGAACGACTACATCCTCGGCGTCTGGCACGACGAACTGGGCGTCGAACATGTGCGGTTGTACGGATTGGAAAAGGCCGGTGGATGGGCGCGAGCAACAGCGCGACCGGGACGATGGACGGGAGGATTGCAAGTGTCTTCATCGAGCCGTCTCCGTGGAAGAGTGGTACGGCCTCACCATTGCCGCTGTAGCCAACTGCGTCAGCGACACTCCCAGAAGCGGATGGGTTGCACTCGCCACCTGTTTGTGCCTGTCGAGTTCCCGTGGCGTCTCGCCAAGCCCTCCCGCGCGGACCCGACGTCACTCCGCCCTACCGACCGATCCACGCCCTCCAGGCGTCGACATCCGTGCCGAAATCCTCGCCGCTGACGGCCTTCAGGAAGTTCAGAGCGGGGATCCGAGTCGGTTCGTGCTCGGCTCCGGCGTACGCGAGCAGCAGGTCGGGACTCTCGCGAACCAGCTGCCGCGCGAACTCCGGGTCAATGTCCGTGACGACCAGGACCTGCAGGATCAAGTTGAACGCGGACAGATTGGTGCCCCCGAAGATCGCAGCCAGCGGCGAGCGGGCCCCCGACCAGTCGACCGGATCCCCCGTCCACGTAATCAGGCCCTCCACCATGCCCGCGAACATGCCTTCGAGCATGCTCCGGGCCACGTTGTTGACCAGGCGGAACGGATGGGGATCGATCACCGAATTCACCAGAGCGTGCCACGACCTGTCGTCATCCATGAAGTTGCCGAGCACGAGGGTCGCGGCGACCCGCGCCGACAGCGATGAGTCCCTGGCGAGCACCTCGTGGGAAAGGCGGCGATCCTCCTCGCCGTCCGCACTGGCGACCAATTCCCAAACCCGCTCGACGGATTCGGGATCGGCGCCCATCTGTTCGGCGACCCGCCGCGGGCCGTCGGGGTTGCTCAGGTAACCGCTCGCGGGGAACGCGCGCGCGACCACGCTCAGTGTATACGGGTCGTCGCCGGTGGCAGCCAGCAGCTCCAACCAGGTCTCCGGCAGATCGAGTGTCTCGCTGCCCGTCGGCCGGTACCGGACGCGGGCGCTGTCTTCCAGGCCGACCACGACCGTATACCACTCATCGGATTGATCGATCCTCCAGCGCATTGCGGCCGCATCGGCGAATCCGAGGTTCCGCCTCATGACGGTTGCACAGGCATGGAAGGGGAGGTCGGGGGCGAGATCCCGGATGGCGTCGAACAGCTCTTGAGCCTCCCAGCGCTGCAACCCGATGAATTCGACCGGGCCGCCGGGTCCGGGAAGGACCTGGCTGCGGCCTGGCGTCGGTGTAACTCCGAGTAGTACGACGACACCGGCGGCTGCTCGGAGGATCTTATTGGGTGTCTTGCCTCTCATGGTGTCTTGCCCTTCCGGGTATCGGCCATCTCGGTCGCCATCTTTCTCCGACCGTCGATCCGGTCGATCTACGAAAGATGGTGTAATATAGGCACGCCGTGCTCTCGCGCAAGAGGGAGCCTACATCAGACGCCACGTCGGACACCGTCCCGCGAAAATGTTGCGCGCCCTACCCACACCACATCCAGGCGGCCACAACTTCAGGTACTGCGCCACCGGTTCATCGCGCACCCACGTCAGGATGCAATTGCCAGATACTGGATCGGATAGTTGAGCCCCGTCGCCTTGTCCCGGCCGGTTCCCAGAAGATGCAGGCGGCCCCCACGACCCCTCCAGGCCTCCGCTGGCCGGAAGTAGAACGAAAGCGTCTGCCGGTGCAGAACACTCCCCTGATCACTCAAGAACACGAGCTCCGTGTAGAAATCAGTGGCCTCCGGGAGTCCACCCTCCACGTTTTCGGGCAGTCGCCCAACCGCAGCCAGAAAACAGCCGCCCGGAAGCCGCACGAAGGAACCAAGACTTGGATGGCGCCATTCGAACCTCCACCCACCTCCATTCAGCGGAGTCGCAACGTCATGGACGTAGTCGTGGAGGACATCGGTGTGCGTGACTCTCACGGTGAGTTCCGAATCTTCGAAAAGCTGGAATTCGAATGGGACCCGGCGGACGTAGGCAAGGCGTCCGGCACCGATTTCGGCGATGTACCCGTCGCTGTACCGCTCCCGAAGAGCGGGTTCCTCGAGGTCCATCCGGAGTTGCCCGAAGCCCTCTCGGTACTCGCCATCCGGGCTGTACACGTGCACGGCGTGATCCGAGGACGAAACAGCCCCGGCAAGCACAAGATTGCCATTCTCGAGAATGCGGAGATCCCGCGCCTGCGAAGGAAACGGTTGCAATCGAACGATGCGCCGGAAGCTTCCGGTCGTGGCGAAAAAACTGATGCCCGCAAGTCGATCGAAGACAGCGAAGCCTTGCTCGGTCGCCCGCACGATCGTAGGTGACCGGAACTCGCCGGGTCCTTCACCCGATCTGCCGATCCGTCGGATGAAATCTCCGTCAAGACTCAGATGCAGCAACGAACGGCCCCGCATATCCACCACGTATACTCCCGACTCCGCGTGCCGGGTAATCGACGACAACAACCCGATCAGACGATCATGGGGGCTGGTTTCGGGCGGCGCGTACCGCCACTCCTCGGTCAGCGCGAGTCCGCCCGCGAACTCGCATACCTCCGAGGTTTCGCTGAACGTCCCGTTCGAGATCATCGGGAACGCGAGAATCAAAGCGACGAGCGGCGTGGCTGCAGCCGCAGGAAGGCGGCATCGACCCACAGTTACCATTCCGGCCTCCAAACATCCAGGATCACCACACCCAGCGCGTCCACTCGCTGCGAAACGATCAGGCCGTCGTTCGTGAACCCGTGTCCATTCCATGGGAATCGCTGGCTCCGCAGGACCGCCCCGCGAGCAGGATCGATCACCTCGACAATCGAGTCGTAGCGCTGCTCACGCGAAATCGACGACACGTCATCCACCGGAGCCCAGTCCGCGTCCGCGAGACGGACCATCGTCCAGATGAAGCCCTCTTCGTCGACAAAGACTGTCGTCAGGTATGGATGGGGAGGCTCCCGGGCAGGATCGTTCACCACGCCTTCGACCTCACGGTCGGGGAACCAGTCGACCTCGCGCTTCAGGATCCCCAGGGGAGTCCCGTCCGCAGCATACTCCGTGATTTCGTATTTGTCGGGGCGCGCCGCCCAGACGGTCATCCCCGCGGCGGCCATACGCCGCTGAGCGGCTGACGGCCGATAGGGATCCACCGTTTCGGCCGGTACCGAGGGGCTGACAGATCCGTCGGGCCGAACCACGTGCATCAAGTATCCGGTTGCGGCTGCGGTCTGCTCGCCCCCGGCGACGACGATCGTGCCGTCGGCGAGCTGCGCGATCTGGTGCGGGTAGGGGTTGATCTGCAACAGTTGCGTCCGGGCCACGGAGCCATCGGCGTTCAACACAGTCAAGCGCGCATTCACCTGATCGAAGACCCCCAGCGAGTCACCGCGCAGCATCAGGAGTTGCTTGATGCTCCGGTACTCGCCCGGACCCTCGCCCCCTCGACCCCACACGGACTCGAGGATGCCGCCTGAACCATACACCAGGATCCGGTTCACGGGGAAACCCGCTCTTACGAAAAAGCGGCCACGAGCGTCGTGTACTACGTCCCGGTGAAACCGATCGGCCGGGCTGTCCGGATCCGACGCGGACCCGAGCGACACCAGGTGCGAGACGTGCAGTTCACAAGTGCTGCACGGCGACAGGCGGGTGGTCGCCTGTCCCGCGAGGGGGGTGGCCGATAGTACGCCCACGGCAGTGACGAGGATAATGGTTGCGACAATGGTCGCGAGGTTCAACGCAGCGAAGCATCGGGCCCGTCTGGCCAGGGTCCGACGGCTGTCGAAGACCGGAGACCGGCACCAGCTACCCAACCGGCCGCTCCAATCCCCACAGCTGCACGTACTCCACCCCCAGCTCGTCCTCTACCTTACCCACGATGTAGTCCTCGCCGATCTCGTAGATGACAAGTCCTTCAGGCGTCTCGACGAAGCCCTGAACACGGCCCTCCGGGTCGAATACGGTCCAGAGGGCGCGGTCCTCGTCGGCGGGAAGGTTGTATTCGCGGACCCAGAGGTAGCCGAGGGCATCCACTTCCAACGCGCTGAACGCCGGGAACGACTCCGGCAGGGGAAAGGCGTCGTAGGTGGCAATGTAGCGCTTCAACAAGCCGGGATTGGCGGCCCAATCACCCTCGGGCGGATTGGCCGCGCGGTAGTCGTCGAGATGGGCCTCCGCAGGGCTTGGCAGGTCGTTCTCGCGCCGCACGATGCGCCCCACGGATCCGTCGGCACGATAGGCCCGAAGCTCGTAGCGGTCCGTGGGCGCCACCACCGCGAACTCGCCCCACGCTGCCCACCTCAGCGTCCTCTGGAACGGCGGTTCATACAGCCCCATCCCGGTGCCGTCCCCGAAGTGCTCCTCGAAATACCAGAAGATCTCGGCACCGGGATGACGACCGAGCGCGCCCAGCGGAGAACCATCCCGGGCCAGGACGAAGAAGTCCATCTGGCTGCGGTTCACGCCCTTCTCCGGCAGCGGAGACGGTCGATCGTCGAACCGGCGGCTGGCCATGATCGTTCCATCGGAGAGCACGTCGCGGCACCTCCAGAGGTCCCCGCCGGCGTGCAGGTTGATTGTACGACCGTGCTTCCCGCGGGTGTCCCACACGGAAAACACGTTATTGAAGGTCTGCCCGGCGCCGTGACAGACCGCCAGCGAATCGCCCGGCCAGCGCTCGATCCAGAACAGGTGGGTCACCAGTCCGTCGCTTCCCCACGAACCGCCGAAGTCCCCCGGCCCCTGTCCCCGCTGTCCCCACGCCTCCAGGAAGTTCCCGGCCGCGTCAAAGACCAGCAGCTGATACGAGCCCGCGTTGGCCACCACGATACGACCATCGGGCAGCATGAGCGCGTCGTCCACGCGGTGAAGCTGAAAGTCGTCGCCGCCCTCGACAGTCCCGATGGAGAGAGTGGGCTCGGCGCTCACCCGCCACCCGAGACGCGAACCGACTTCCGGGCGAGCATTTGCGACGATGACGATCCCTGCACTGTCCTCAATCTGGAATCGCGGCACGGGCGGGGCGTCTGGAGGGGCTTCGCAGCCGATGGTTGCGAGCACCACGGCGATCGGGGTGATCGCGGTCCGCACGCGGTCGATCTGAAGCATCGAGAGCCTCTGTCGGGGTACCAGTTCCTGCGATGTCATCTTTACTCACTGACACGTGACTGGGAGCTTGGGTTGCACAGCCCCGGCCACCCGTGCGACAACTCTTCGGCGTGTTTGCGGTGCCATACTCGAACGCGCCAGGACGCTGGGGCAGTTGGAGGCGGTGGCGGCGGCGATGGCCGACTGGCTCGTCCGAGTCGGAGAGACCAGACTGCTGGACAGCGTCGAGGCGTGGATCACGCAGGTGTTGGCGAAGCGGACCGGCCCGCCGGGGAAGGCATCGGAGTTGCAGATCAGGAAGAAGGAGGAAGGGACAATGTCAACTTTGCCCGAGCGCGTGAAGAGGTGGGGCGACGAGTTGAATCAGGAATGGCTGGCGAAGGGATTGGAGCAGGGCATCGAGCGCGAGCGGGCGTTGGTGCGGGGTTTGGCCACGCGCCGGTTTGGTCCCGGCGTTGCTCAGCGGCTCGCCCCGCTGCTTGAACAGCTCTCGGACGCGGATCGCATCGCCGCGGTCGCCACCGGTGTCATCGAGTGTGAGACGGCGGACGAGTTCATCGCACGCGCTCAGGAGGTTCAGCGCGCCTCCTGAGGCAGCCGTATCGTCACCACACTGGCACGTCGAAGTGTTCAGGATTCGCTCCGCGTTCCGGCAGTGGCGGTCGTCCTACCCGACATCCTCCACCGCCGGCAACATCCCCGGGCACGGCTCTCCGCTAACCCGGCGAAGCGGGTGGAGGGATATCCGGTTGGCGGCGGTGGACCTGTGGGTGCTCACGGGTCGAACCCCCGCGGGTAACCGTCGGGCGATTTCGGGAGGCAGGTCTTCCTCCCAGATGGCGTAGTGGAACACGAGGGCGCTGTCCTGGTAAATGTGCAAGGCGTTGTAGTCCTGTGACGGTTCCGGCTTGCGCAGGACCGCATAGCAACCCGTTTCGGGCTCGATGATGGCGCCCGGAGTATCCGAATCACGACCGAGCAACACGAGGTTGCCCCGGCCGTCGAGCGTGGGCGCCAGTGACCGCGTCCAGTTGTTGCAGGGCACCCTGACGGTTTCTCCACCCGCCCGCATCTCACAGACTCTTGTCTGGTCTGTGAATTCGGTCGGAACCGCCAGCTTCGCCATTTCGCCGTTGCGGTGGTACACAGTGACCGAATCCGGACCCTCCGAGTAACTCGTTACAACGTAGGCTACGTCGTCCGCGCAGGCGATTCGGGGAGGAGAGACGAATGACGACTGGGTGCCTCCTCTCGATCTATCGATGCCGGTTGCCCAGAGAGCGTCTCGAGCTGTCGAGCCGAAAATCGCATTGCCGTCCACGACGCCGGGGCCAACGCTTTCATCCGTGCCATCGGAGCCGCGCCGGATCACGCCGCCGTAGGCCGGTATGGTCGGCTGCCCGTCGAACTCGCACACGTCCACAATCATCTCCGCCCGCGGACGCCAATTGCTGACGTACTGCCCGAGCGGGTCGAACTCGAGGACCCGTACGTAGCCGGAAACGTAGAGCCTCCCGTCACGGCCAAGCGCCATGCCGGACATGCCGCGCTCGAGTTCTCGCGGGCCGCCTCCCGTCGGAGTCGGGATCGTCCGGATCCACTCCCCCGTTTCGAGGGAAAAGACCATCACGCCCTCGGGCTCCTCGTCATCGTTGGCGTAAAGGAGGGTCCTGGCTCGATCCAGAGGCATGTCTCCAATGGTGCGGATCGCCCGCCATTCGTCGTCGAGGATGACCCGCCCGACCGCGGTGTCGATCTCCAGGATTTGCTGGGCACCCGCGGCGGGAGCACCGAGGGCCACGGCTATGGCAAGTAGTGTCGCGGGTCCGTAACCGTGCAACCTCCGATTCTCCTGCCCGTTGCTCCTGCCCATGGTGCGTCCCCCGGCGTCTGGTGTGTTCGTTCCGGCCACAGTCCGCACAACCCCTGCCACCCGACGTCAAACGGAGCACAGCGGTTTCGCATTTCAGTCAGTTGTGCAGCCAGCCACCTGGAAGTCACGTCATCGTGGCTTTGAAGGGTCGTGCAGGTCAGAACCGCCCTACCCCGCCCGGTACTCCACCCCCTCCATGCCCTGGAAACCCTTGTCCAGTGTCCAAAGCGTCGCCTCTTCCGCACGGGCGGTCGCCAGAATGATCGAATCAGCCATCGGCAACCCCGTCTCCGCGCTCAGTTCCGCCGCGGCCACGGCCAGATCCGCATCCAGATCAACCACCCGCCCCCGCCGCATCTGCGCCACGGCGTAGAGAGCCGATGCGAGGTCGCGCTGAGCCCGAATCCGCTTGAACACCTCGAAGAGCGTGACGGCCGGCACGACGAGCTCCTCGACATCGGCGATCACATCCGCGAACTCCCCGGCGTTGGGGCCGTCGGCGAAGTACTCCAGCCAGACCGAAGAGTCGACGACGTTCATACCCGGTGCTCATCACGCGGCACCGAGGTATCAATGCCGCGGACAATCCCGCGCGCGCCCTCGATCGGCCCCAGCGGGATCAGCTCCACGCGTCCCTTGAAGGGCAGCGCCTGCATCTTCTGGCCAGGCTTCAGCTCCAGCCGCTCCCGCACATCCCGCGGGATTACGACCTGATAGCGGGCGGAAATCGTGACAATGGTCATTGGGCGTCTCCGTTGGCGCAAGACGAAAGTGCGTTTGAACAGTATACCGTAAGACGATACTCGTATCAAACGTGAGATCGCAAGACGAATACCTGAATCGCAACCGTTTCGATCGTGGAATTGCAACGCACACGGCGGCGGAATCGCAAATCGCGGTCGCGCGACCCGAGCACATGGCACCGGCGCCGGTTCCGTGGGCTCCCGGAGCCGGATGCTGGCGCCGCTCGAATGCCGTGGGGGTCTTGTCCCCCTAGAACCGCGGCCGGATCCGGTTGTTCACCACGTTGTTGTAGATCGAGCCGAACTGGTAGCTGAAGCCGATCTCGGTGCCGTAGTCGAAGTCGGTCGGGCGGCGCTGGAGCCGGAGCAGCGCCTCCTCGTCGGTCGCGCCGCGCGCGGAGAGGAAGATCTGGTCGTTCACCCAGGACGCGTTGCCCGAGATGTTCACAGTGAAGCCCCGCACGATCCGTATGGAGGCACCGCCCCAGATGGAGAACCGGCGCAGATCGGTGTCGTGCAGGTAGAGAGAGCCGCTGGCGCCCGCGCCCACGCTGCCCCAGGTCTGCCTCTGGTCGAGCCGCAGCTCCATCGACTCCACCCAGCGCGACTCCTGCGTGACATCGTAGATGGTGCGCTCCGTGTATTCGTTGTAGATCCTCGCCATGCTGTAGCGGAAGGTGAAGGAGCGGCGGGTGGCCTCTTCATAGGGGAAGACGCTGAACTCGAGCGTCGGGGTCGCTGCAAAGCGCCGGTTCAGGTTGTAGGTGAGGAAGCGCCCCGCGGACCCCATGAGGCCGACCGACCAGTGCTCGGCCAGGGAATAGACCAGCCGCGTGTCCACGTTCCAGCGGGTGCGGTTGTCCCGGAACTCTCTGTCGGTGAGATCGATCCGGAGTCGGTTGTGGGCCATTCCCCCGGAGATGCTGAACTTCCAGACGGGCGCCGTGCGCCAGGCCGAGAACCGGCCCTCGAGCTCGGTGTTGGAACGAGACGACTCCCCTTCGATGCCGGCGCCGCCGTTGAGGCGGAACACCCAGAGGTTCCAGGGGTCGTCCACCTCGTCCGCCGACACGATGCCTTCGACCTGCTGCTCGGGCTGTTCGGTCGCGAGCGGGATGACCGACGCGAGTCCCCGGTAGCCGGATTGATTCGCGAACACGGCCAACCCCAGGGCAAGCGTGTTGGCGACGCCGTCCAGCACCTCCCGGTCGGTGTCGGTCGGGAGCGACTGGTAGGTCTGCTGGTCGGTGTACGGGGACTCGTCGTCGGTCCCCATGAAGTCCATGAGGTATTCCCTGCCGCCTGCCCCCGTTCCCTGGCTGGTCATGATCACGTGAACGTCGGCGACATTCCTGTCGTTGACCCAGTTCACCCAGGCGATCTCGGTTCGGTAGTACTGGCGGTCGCAACGCGGCCCGTTGCAGTCGAAGAAGACGTTGGGGCGGGATTGTTGGGCCTGGAGCGGTTCGGAAGGCCAGCCACCGATCGCGGATACAGCGATGGCAGCCATGATTGCGCCCCGGAGGCCGTCGGCGACCGCCGCCCGCATCACGCTCGTGACCGCTTTACCGTCCGCCCGGTCTCCCCGCGCCCTCGCCGGTCCGCTCAAGCCTGTCCCGCGGATCACTCTGAACCACCCTTGCCGTAGATCCCCACCCTCAGCGGCGGATCCACCCACCAGTGGAAGTGGAAACGATTCTCGCCGTCAACGATGACCGCCTCGCGCCGCTCGCGCGTCTTCGGCCAGTCGCTGCGGCCGCTCTTGACGACCAGGAGCTGGCCGGGCTCCAGCCGGGCGGCCCAGTCCCGGAGGCCGCTCTCCAGATTCGCCAGCAGGGTTCGCTCCGCGTCGCGCTGCACTTCGGCGCTTGCGTCCGCGACCAGGTCGCCGGCTTCCAGCTCCCGGTAACCTTCGTCCAGCTCCGCGGCGGCGATCGAGAAGGCGCGGTCGCGCTGGAAGCCGATTTCGGTCATCGCGGTCGGATTGAAGTTGGGCTGGACGCTGTGATACCACTTCCCGTATCGCCTGACGATCATTTCGCCGGTTCCTCCGTGGCGTGACCGAGCAGGGCGGCCAGTTCCTCCGGGTCGAGGCGCTCCCCGGCCTTGCTGCCCATCCCGCGCCGTCCCGTCCGCGAACGCTTTCGCGAGGTGTCCTGACGGTCCATCGCCACGCTCCCCGCGAAGTCGAAGTCGGGGTGGTGGATCTTCTCCAGCTTGCGGTCCAGCTCGTACTCCAGGGTGCGGAAGGCGCCCAGGTCGGCGGAGGTGACGAAGGTGACCGCCTCGCCGGTGGCGCCGGCCCGGGCGGTGCGCCCCACACGGTGGACATAGTCGCCCGGATCGAGCGGAACGTCGTAGTTGACCACGTGCGAGATCCCCTCGATGTCGAGGCCGCGCTGGGCGATGTCGGTGGCGACCAGCACCCGGACCTTGCCTTCGGTGAAGCGCTCCATCGCGCGGGAGCGGTGGCGCATGTGCCGGTCCCCGTGGATCACGTCGCAGGAGATGCGCGCGCGGTCGAGGCGCGACTTGAGCACGTCCGCGCCCACCTTCGTCCGGGTGAAGACGAGCACCTGGTCCCAGCCGGGCTGGTCCAGGAGGTGGACGAGGAGGTCGGGCTTGCGGTCGGGGCGCACCGAGTAGGCGGTCTCGACGATGCCGTGTGCGGTGGTACCCGAAGGAGAAGCCTCGACCCACGCGGGATCGCGGGTCATGCGTAGCGCAAGGGCGTGGACCGCGTTGGGCATCGTCGCCGAGAAGAGGAGCGTCTGGGGGCGCTTCCCCAGGCCTCTCACCACCGCCTCGATCTGGGGACGGAACCCCATGTCGAGCATCCGGTCGGCCTCGTCGAGGATGAGCAGGCGGACGCCCTTGAGGCGGGCCTTGCCGCGGTCCTGCAGGTCGATCAGGCGCCCGGGGGTGGCGACGACCACTTCGTCCCCCCGCTTCAGCGCGTCCAGCTGCGGACCGTACGCTACGCCGCCATAGATCACCGCGGCCCGGAACGTCGACCCCTTCGCGAGATCGCGCGTGTCGTCGCACACCTGCTGGGCGAGCTCCCTTGTCGGGCAGAGCACGAGGACCTGAAGCCCGCCCCCGGCCTTGAGCGCTTCGAGGGCCGGGAGCATGAAAGCCCCGGTCTTTCCGGTACCGGTACGGGCGATCCCCACCACGTCGCGTCCCGTGCTGATCAGGGGAATCGCCCGCTGCTGAATGGGGGTTGGCTCGGTCCATCCGAGCGCCTCAACGGCGGCCAGCCGGAGGTCGGACAGCCCGAAGGCGGTAAAGTCTGTCGTTTCCGTCAAGTGATGTCCGGCGTCTTTTCGATGGCTGGCCCACGAGCGGCCCGGTGTCGAATGTAACCCTTCTGATGACGAAGGACACCGGACCTGCCATCTTTGTTCAATGCCCTCCGACCCCGTCTCCGTACTTTTCGTCTGTCTCGGGAACATCTGTCGTTCGCCGCTCGCCGAAGGTGTGTTCCTGGCCGTTGCGGAAGCCCGCGGTCTCGGTTCCCGCTTCGGAGCCGACTCCGCCGGGACGGCGGCCTACCACTCCGGCGAACCCCCCGATCCCCGCACAACCGCAGTCGCGGCGCGCCATGGCGTTCACCTGACCAGCATCGCCCGGCAGGCGACGCGGCACGACTTCCAGCGCTTCGACCTCATCGTCGCCATGGACCGCAGCAACCGGCGCTCGCTGGAACGGCTGCGCGGCCACCGTCCCCGCCCCGGCGCGGCGAAGATCGTCATGATGCGCGACTACGACCCCGAACCGGGCGACCCGGACGTTCCGGACCCCTACTACGGGGGCGCGGAGGGATTCGAGCGGGTCTACCGGATCGTCGAGCGCTGCTGCGAGGGGCTGCTGGACGAGCTGTCCGCCGGCCCGGGGTGATTCCGTCCCCGGTTCTTGCGGCCCTGCGTCGCAACCTGCGCCCGGACGCCTCCGACCCCATCGAATCGCGGCTCGTGGGCGGGGGCTGCATCAATAATGGAGCGCGCGTGGAGACGCGGACCGGGCGGTTCTTCCTGAAGTGGAACGCCGATGCGGGGCACCGCTTCTTCCGGGTCGAGGCCGAAGGGCTGGAAGCGCTGTCGGCGACGAAGTCGGTGCGGACGCCGAACGTCGTGGCGCGTAGCGGGGGCGACGATCCCGTTCCCTGGCTGCTGCTGGAGTGGATCGCCCCGGGGAGAGCGAACTACGCTTCGTGGGCACGCCTCGGGCGCGAACTGGCGGCGCTGCACCGTGGCGGGACCGACGACGCCGGGCGCTGGGGCTGGCACTCCGACAACGTCATCGGTTCGCTCCCGCAACCGAACGGCTGGGCGGACGACTGGGGAGATTTCTGGGCACGGCGGCGCACCCACCCCATCGCCCGGGAACTCCTCACCCGTGGCGCCATCTCCCCGCGGCAACTCGGGCTCATCACGCGGGCCGCCGACCGCGCGGACCGCCTCCTGGGCCCGGCCTCGCGCGCCGACGGCCCGTCGCTGCTTCACGGCGACCTGTGGTCCGGCAACGTCCTGTTTGCGCGCGGCGGCCGCCCCGTCCTCATCGATCCGGCCGTGTACATCGGGCACCGCGAGGTCGACCTCGCCATGTGCCGCCTCTTCGGAGGCTTCCCGCCGCGCTTCTACGACGCCTACACCGAGGCGTGGCCGCTCGGCGAGGGGCACGAACACCGCCTCGCGCTCTACCAACTCTACCCGCTGCTCGTGCACGCGCGGCTCTTCGGCGGCGGTTACATCGTTTCGGCGCTGCGCGCGGCGGAATCGGCTGCCAACTGCTGACCCGGCCCGGTCCTTCTACAGATGGAGTGTCACGAACACCGTCATCCGTTTCACGTCCGCCAAGAATCGTGCGCGCCCTCGAGCGAAACCTGGGCCCGAAGCCCACATCACCTATCCCCGCCGCACCCCCACCAGCAGCCCGTCCCCAACCGGGAGGATCGTGGCGTCGAAACGCGGATCGTCCGCCACCGTCCGGTTGAAGCGGTCGAGGACCGCAGCCAACTCGTCGACCCCGGGGTCCAGCACCCACCCCTTCCAGAAGGCGTTGTCTGCGACGAACAGCCCGCCGGGCCTAAGCAGCCGCGCCGCGGCCTCGAGGTATTGCGTGTAGCGCTCCTTGTCGGCGTCCACAAACACCAGGCCGAAGGAGCCGTCCGGTCCGAGCGCGTCGAGAAGTTCCGCCGCGTCCCCCACCCGTACCTCGACCCGGTCCGCGACCCCCGCGTCCTCCAGCGACCGCCGCGCGACCGCCGCGTGCTTCGCGCTGATCTCCAGCGTGACGAGCTCGCCGTCTTCCGGCAGCGCGCGGGCAATCCAGATCGCCGAGTAGCCCGCCAGCGTACCCACCTCGACCGCGCGGCGTACGCCCGCCGCCCGCACGAGCAGTTGCAGCGCCCTCGCCGTGGCCAGCGGCAGCTGGATGCGGGGCATCCCGGCCTCGTCGGCGCGCTCCCGGGTCCGCCGCAGCGCGTCGTCCTCACGGGCGAAGAGGCGCTGGACGTAGAGGTCGAGGGCGTCGTGGTCGTATTCGGACGGGTCCGCCGCGCCGGACGGAACGCGAGCCGGCGCGCGGTCAGCCACCCAGCACCCGGGCCATTCGCCGCACGCCCTCCTCGATCTCTTCGTCCGAGGAAGCCGTGCTCATTCGCGCGTAGCGGGGGTCGCCGAACGCCTCGCCCGGCACGATGGCCACGCCGGTCTCCTCTAGAATCCTCGCGCAGACGTCGTTGGCGCAGGTGAGCTCCCCGTCGAAGGCGCCGTCCACCCGGAAGTACAGGTAGAAAGCTCCGTCCGGGCGTACGTACGGACAGCCGGGAAGCAGCTCGTCGAAGAGGCGCGTGACCAGCTCGCGGCGGCGCCGGAAGGCCTCCAGCATCCGGGCCTTCGAGCGCGCCGCGTCGCCCTGCCGGGTGAGGCCCTCGAAGGTGGCGACCTGGGACGGCGTGGCCGCGTTCAGCGAGACATGGCTCTGGAACGCCGACATCTTCGCGGCGAGTCCGGGGCTCGAGTAGGAATAGCCGACCCGCCAACCGGTCATCGCGTACGCCTTGGACATGCCGTTGGTCACGACCAGGTCGCCCACCGAACCCGGGTCCAGGTCGAGCGCGCCGGGCGCCTTCGCCCCTTCGTCCCCGAAATAGATCTCCTGGTAGATCTCGTCCGAGATCATCGTGACGCCGCGGTCCCGGGCCCACGCAGCCATCTCCCCGAGCTGCGCTTTCGAGTAGACCGCGCCGGTCGGGTTGGAGGGGGTGGAGAAGATGAGCCCCCGGGTGCGCTCGGTCGAGGCACGCTCGAGATCGCCCGGCGTGAGCAGAAAGTCGCGGTCCTCGCTCCCCGCCACCGGCACCGGCTCCGCCCGCGACAGCGTCACCATCTCGGGGTACGATGTCCAGTACGGCGACCCGATCAGCACCTCGTCCCCCGGACCGAAGAGGCAGAAACACGCGTTGAAGAGCGACTGCTTGGCGCCCGCCGAGACCACGATCCTCGCGGCTTCGGCCGGATAGTCCGTTCCCGCGGTCATGTAGCTCGCGATGGCGGCCCGCAGCTCGGGGAGGCCGGCCGATGGCGTGTAGCGTGTGCGCCCCCGCCGGATCCCGTCGATCGCGGCCTCCGAAATCCACCCTGGGGTGTCGAAGTCCGGCTCACCGGCGCCGAGGTTGATGATGTCCCGCCCTTCGGCCGCCAGCTTTTTGGCCAGCGTGCTCACCGCCACGGTGGCGGACGGGGTAAGGCGTGCAATGTTCTGGGAGAAAGTCATGTGGGGGCTCTGGTCGGTTCCATTGTTCGCATCCGCCAGCCAGGCGGGGAGTCCCCCCACCGGGATTTCGCGGCGGACCGTGGGACGAGTCGGCGGATTGCTGGATGCAGCCGACAATAAGTCCGTCAGGCGTTATGTTCGCAACCCCGGGCGGCAATGGGGTCGGCAAGGGTTGGCGGGTTGTCATCAGGGTGGCGGCCCGTCGTCGCATGTCGGTCCGCTGCCCGTCCGGGGGATTCGGGTTTCTCCTGGAAACCGGACCAGCTCGGTCGACGGACGCAAACTGTAAAGAGAACATGACATTTCGTAAATCTCCCTTTACATTCGGCAACCCGCGGACCTCGGATCACTCTATTCTTTACTTCGATTTCGTCGACCCCATCTCACACCTTGCCAGTCGCATGGTTGACCGGGCGGGAGTCGCGGCCGCGATCGAATGGCGCGGTCTCGAACTGTGTCCCCCTCCACAGCCGATGATCGATCCCGGCGCGGCCGGGTGGCGCGCGCGGCAGACCCTTGCAGCCGGCCACGCCAGGCGGCGGGCGGACAACGGCCCGGGCCCGCCTCCCATCATCCCCTGGACCCGCAAGGCCCACGAACTGTGCGAATTCGCGCGAGAGCGGGATTGCCTCGACGCCGTGCGCCGCGCACTCTTCCGGGCCCACTTCGTCGACCACACCGACATCGGGCGGATAGATTTGCTGGTGGAGATCGCGCGAGCCGCGGGGCTGGACCGGTCCGAGGCCAAGGCCGTACTGGATGTGGACCGCTTCGCCGGAGCCGTTCTCGAGAACCGCAGCCGCGCGCTGGACGAGGGAATCGCGGACGTGCCGGCGCTCGTTCACCCCGGCGGCCTGCTGGAAGGGCCGGAGGTTTTGGGCGAGATTGAGCGTGCGCTGGCGGAGATGAAGGCCACCACGCAGAGCAACAACCGAGAGGAGTAGGCGACGGCCGATGGCAGGGTATCAGCGAAAGACAGTGCTGGGTCCACGGGAGATCCTGGCCCGGGCGACGGAGTTCCTTCCCGAGTTCATCGGGCTCAGTTGCTCCAGGGAGTCGTCGCACGGGGCGACCTATACCGGAGAGGAAGGGACCGTCACGCTGCAGGCACACCGGCACGGCCCCTACACCGACGTCACGGCCCAGACCGACCGGCTGCGGACATCGCGCATGGACTACGAGATCCAGCGCTTCCTCAACACCCTGCCGTACGAACACGGCGACGCCGGCGGCCCGGGATCGGGCGACCCCCGCTGACGCGGCGGGCAGCGCGTGGAAGCGACACTCCCGGCCGCGCACCCACCATGACCTCCTTCGACGACCTCCCCCTCGGCCCCGAGACCGTAGCCTCGCTCGCCGCCGAGGGGATCGAGACGCCCACCCCCTTCCAGGCGGCCGCGATCCCGGTCATCGCGCGCGGCAACGACCTGCTCGGACGGGCGGGACCGGGGAGCGGCACCCTCGTGGCCTACGCCGCGCCCCTGCTGGACCGCCTCGAGGGCGGCGCGGGCGCGCCCGTCTGCCTGGTCCTCTGCACGGGCGCCCGGCAGGCCACCGGGATCGCGCGGTCCTTCGCCCCGCTCTGCGAAGGCTCGGGCAAGCGCGCGGCCGCGCTGGCGCCGCACTGGAACCTCCCCGAGCGCGCAGACTTCCTGTTCGTTCCCGCCGACCGGATCAGCGCCCTCTACGACGGCACGGTCAAGTTGAGCGGCGTCAAGGCCCTCGTCGTGCACGACGGCGACGGAGTCGTGAGCAGCGTCCCGTCCGACCTGCTCGAGACCTTCCTGGGAGGGCTGCCGAGCGACTGCCAGCGCATCTTCTGCGGCCTCCCCTTCGGGGACGCCCTCCGCTCGGTCGCACGGCGCTTCACCCGGCGCGCGGTAACGATTCCGCCGCGAGGCGCTACGACGGATGCCGGAGGCAAGGCTGCGGCGCGCGACCGCGGTGCTGTCCGAGGCGGCGCCGCACCATCCCGCGAACTCCACTTCACCGTGGTGGACGAGGACCGGGCACAAGCCGTCCTGGTGCTCGCCGCGACGCTCCTCGAAGACGTGGGCAACGTGCGCCACGTGCTCCTCTACACGGCCTCGGCGGACCAGGCGGCCGATCTGGGCGATTTTCTCGCTGTGCACGGGTACGCGTCCGGGCCGCCGGGCGATCCGGCTGTTCCGGTGTGGCTCTCTCCCGGCGAGGACGCCGAGGCGCGCACCGCCCTCGACGCGCTGGAGGATGGGAGTGTGGTGGCTACCGTTTCGTGCCGGGTCCCGGACGGAGCGCCCGCCGCGCGGCTCCGGCACGGGGCCGGAGGAACCGCGTGGGCGCTTCCCGCCGTGCGCGAACTCGGCCATCTGCGCGAGGTGGCCGGCGGCGCGGGACTCAGGCTCAAGCGTGTCCGTCCGGACCGCCCCACCCGCGTGTCACAGCGGCTGGACGAGCTGACCGACAGGCTGCACGAAGCGATCCGGGCACCGGAGACGACCCCGTACTACCTGCTGGTCGAGTCGCTCCTCGACCGCTTCACGGCCGCGGAGGTGGCGGCCGGGGCCCTGCTGTTGCTCGATCGGGCCGGCGCGGGCAAGGGGGCCGACACGCGGGCCGCCGGACGGGCCACCGGGCAGGCCGGCGACCAGGGCGTCCCGGAACCGTGGTCGCGTCTTTTCGTTTCCTGCGGCAAGCGCGACGAGATCGGGCCGCGCGAGCTGCTGGGCGCGATCACCAGCGAGTCGGGGATCAGGGGGAGCCGCGTGGGGCGGATCGATGTGCGGGAGAGCCACTCGCTGGTGGAAGTGCGCGAGAGCGACGCCGCCAGGGTCATCGCGGCGCTGAACGGCACCACGCTGGGAGGACGCGCCCTGCGCGTGGACTACGACCGGGCCCCGGACCGCCGCCCGCGCGGCAAGCCGGGAAAAGGCCCGGCTAAACCTCCATTTCGTCCCGGCGGCGCCGGAACATCCGGTAGAGGAAGAAGGCCGCCGCGACGGCCAGGCCGATCATGAGCGTCTTCATCAGGAAGCTCATCACCATCGGAGCGAACGCCGCCACCAGCAGCTTCAGCAGAAAGACGCCGACCGCACCGACCGCCGCGACCGCTCCGAGTGCCTTCGCATATTGCATTTTCATTACCTCTGAGTACGAGTGGTCGTCATGCGCCCGGGGAGTGCTTCGTCAACTCCGCCGGCGTGTGGTGCCACATCCGTCCTACCCCCGGAAGCGGTAGGAAAGTTTCATGAATACTCCTTCCGACTGGGGCCGCACATCGCGGAAGCGGAAGGCCTCGGGATCGTCCATGAGGCGAGTGTAACCCAGGAAGAACACCGTCCCGGGAGTCGGTTCATAGCTGAGGAGCGCCTCCACGGAGATGTCGTTCGCCCCGGATCCACCCAGGCCGAAACAGTTTTCGCCTGAGCAGTAGGAGACTTGCCGGCCCCCGTCAGGAGTCAGGAGCACGCCCCGGTCCTGGCTGCCGTACTCCAGGATCGTCCGTACGAAAAGCGCACGGCTGAACTGGTACTGGATCCGCGCCCTCGGGATCGTGGCCTCCGAATAGAGTGACCCGTCGCGCTGCCGGTAGAGCCGAGAGAAGCGCACCCCCAGTTCGGCACTGAGCTGCGTTGTGGGGAAGAGGTTCACTCCCGCGTCGCCGGACCACGAGTCGGCCAGATCCACCGGCGTGTCCGTGATGAAGTCGAAGAGCGGTGTCTCGGACCAGGTGCCCCGGATGTTGATGCGGGCCCACTCCAGCGGATTCACCCACATGAAGGCGGTGCCCGACTGGAGACCCTGGAAGATGGCCTGGTCCGGGAAGAACGGTTCGCGACCCCCGCCCGCGCCCGTCAGGAAGAGGCCCTGGTAGTCCTCGGCCGGGAACTCGTACCAGGCGCGCGAGTAGTTGCCGAAGATCGTGATGTTGCCCCGGAAGGACAGGCTGCCTCCCAGGCGCACCCGCCGCTCCTCCGCCCACTTGCGGTCCCAGAAGTCGTCGTGGTCCCAGAAGCCCTCCATTTCCAGGCTCGGACCCCAGCGCTCCAGCAGGTCGCCGGGCTGGCCGCGGAAGTTGTAGCTGATGCGGCCCTGCATCTGGGAAGTCCCGGTGCGGCGTATGAAGCCGCTGCCGGCCACGAAGTTGTTGCTCACGTCCTGGACGCCGGCATTGAACTGCAGGTTGCGTCCCGAGCGCTCGAACCGCCCGGACAGGAGTGAGCCGGCCCTGCTGCCCGGTTCTCCCGCCGCGGTAATGCTGCGCGCCGCCAGCAGTGTCAGGGTGTAGCGCTGGTCGAACTGGAACCGGCCGTCGACTCCCCCCACACGGTTGTAGCGATCACCGTGGTAGGTACGGTCGGTGTAGACCGCACCGATGTTCGAGTTGCCGATATCGCGGCGGAGACGGACGATATTGACGGCGGGCCTGGCCTGCCCCTCGCCGGCGTCCGGGTCCGCCACGTCGTCGACCGCGCCGAGGTACCCGGCATTGATGGCGCCGACCTTCCCCTGCAGCTTGGCTCCCCAAACCGGGTTGACGATCGACCGCGTGTAGACGAGCTGCTGCGGAAGCCGGAAGATCTCCGTGCCTTCAAGAAAGAACGGGCGTTTTTCCGGCAGAAAGATCGCGAAGCGTTCGTTCACGATGATCTGCCCGGCGTCCGCCTCGACCTGCGAGAAGTCCGGGTTGTAGGTCCCGTCAAGCGTAAGGTTCGTGGTGATCCCGTAAGTCAGGTTGACCCCGAAGTCGCGAACGAGCTTGTCGCGCTCGAGCCCGCCGGCCTCGTCGCTGTAGAAGGACGCCTGGCTGTAGGTCTGAACCGGATTGATCTCCAGCAGCCGGCCCGGATCGAGCCCGGTCAGCCCGGTGATCCTGCCGGACAGCTCCAGCCTGTTGGCCACGTTGGCCGAAACCGGCGCCCAGGACTGGCTGTAGCCGTTGCGCGCGATCCGGCGCTCGACCTGGAGTCCCCAATCCTGCACCTCGGCCGGGCTGAACTTGATGCTCTTGAGCGGGAGCTTGACCTCGATCGAGTAGCCCCAGTCTTCCACCCGGCCGCTCGATTCCCAGACGAAGTCCGGGTTCCAGTCAATGGGAGGACCCATCCCGCGCCGGCGCCCGCTCCCCCCGCCCACGTTCCAGAGACCGTCCTGCTGCACCCCCAGCGGGTTGACCATGATGACGTACGCCCGCCGCTGGTCGTCGAAGGTATCCAGAATGAAGCGGACGTAGTCGTCGCTGAAGCCGTACGAGTCCCGGTCCCCAAGAGTCCCCCGTATCCCGCCCTCCTCGTTGTCGTAGGCCATGACCCCGAAGTAGATCGCGTCCGGGGTGACCAGGATGCGCGCTTCGGTGCGCTGGGTCGCGGTCACCCCCTCGGCCGGATCGAACTGCGTGAACCCGGTCAGCAGCGCCGCGGACTCCCATGCCGCTTCCCCGAGCTCACCGTCGATCACGATGTCGGCTTCCGCCACGCTGGGGCTGGCGACATTCAACTGGCCGGAACTGCCGATGTATTCCGCCGCTGCGGGGGACCCCTCCTCGCCGCCGGTCCCTGCCCCGCCCGTCCTCAGCGAGTCCTGCTGAACCCCGAATGCCCCAACCGCCGTGACTGCCGCAATCAATATCGTCATCTATCGGGTCGCTCCAACCCTGGTTTCGATGTCCTTGCCGGACCTGCCTGGCCCTCGTGCCGGGAGGTGCCCGGCCGACGCGACCACAGTTAATGTAGACACCTGGAGCGCCCGGGTCGTTGACCACCCACCCCGGAATCGACAAACCGGTTCGACTGCCGCCCATGGACCCCTTCACGCCATCCGAGTGCCAAGCGCTTCTTGACCGCATTGCCGCGGGCGCCGCCAACCCGCGCTGCCCGCGCTGCGGAGGCAACTGCGCGGTCATTCAGGCCCGCCCGCGGGAGGATGTCGCCTACGTTCGGGATCGGGTCGTGGTGCGGTGCTCCCGGTGCGGCCGGAGCTGCGGTGCCGATATGGAACGGCGGCAACGCGGATAGCGAGCAACATGCTTGACCCCGGCGCTGCGGCCGGGCACAATGGAACGCACCTTCCAGTCGACTTCGACTGCGGATGATCTCCCGATGGTAAAGAAAACATGACAAAATGTAATGTTTTCATGACAATTCAAGAACGCGAGCGCTGCGGCGCGGGCTTCCTGATTCTCCTCCCGTTGGCGTTGCTCCTCTGCCTGGCCCTCCCCGTCGATGGGCAGACGCGGGAGAGGACGGGCAGCGCGACCGGCCCGTCCATCCTCAAGCTCCACGCGAGCACCCGGGCCCACGCGCTCGGGAGCGCCTTCTGGCCGGGGAGCGGGCACGCGGTCTTCCACCATCCCGCGCTCATATCGAGCCAGGGGTTCGATCTCTCGGTCGGGGGCGTGTCCCACCGGGACGGTGATGGCGACAGGGACCACGATTCGCGGGACCGGGATGTCGGGCGTCACCATCCGGACGACGCGCTTTACACGGCACTCAGCGTGGCCGCCAACTGGATGGGGGGCTCGGTCTCCCTGGGCCTGGCGGTCCTCGACTACGGATACTCGCTGGACATCGATACCCGGCGGGAGCGCGACCTCACGCCGGCGGAAAGGGCCCGGCTGGTGGCGGCGGCACGTCTCCGGCGAACGTCGACCGAGTTCGTCGGCGTGGTGGGCTACACCAGGGAAGCCGTCTTCGGGATCGATGTGGGCGCCGCCGCCAAGGTTGTCGGTCAGTCGGCGGGCGGCTACGGCGGCCGGGCCGGCGCGCTGGACCTTGGGATGTCACGGGATTTCGGACGCGTGACCGCTGCGCTCACCGTGCAGAACCTGGGCCCTGACCTGGAGCTGGCGGGACGCGAGGTGCCGCTTCCCCGCCGCCTGGTGCTGGGTGCGGGAACGCGTGGCCGCGCACCGGCCGGGCCGCTCGACATCGGCGCTACGGCGCAGGTCTCGTACGAGCGCGGCGGCGAGATCGTGCCGGGCGGGGGGGTCGAGATCGCCTACTGGCCGATCCAGCGCCGGGTGTTCATCGTGCGGGTGGGGGGGGTT
>VXLT01000156.1 GCA_009841475.1 Gemmatimonadota bacterium | reverse complement strand
CCAGGATCGCCCCGTCCATCTGCGCCGCACCCGTGATCATGTTCTTCACGTAGTCTGCGTGCCCCGGACAGTCCACGTGCGCGTAGTGACGGTTCTCCGTCTCGTACTCCACGTGCGCCGTCGCGATCGTGATCCCACGCTCCCGCTCCTCCGGAGCCTTGTCGATCTCGTCGAACGCGATCGCGTCGCCGCCGTATTTCTTCGCCTGCGCCAGCGTGATCGCCGCCGTCAGCGTCGTCTTCCCGTGGTCCACATGTCCGATCGTCCCCACGTTCACGTGCGGCTTCGTGCGCTCGAAGGTCTCCTTCGCCATTCTTTCCTCGCGTCTGGGTTGTCTGTTGCGGGTCTCACCGGCGAGAGCGGCACCCCCGTCCCGCCAAGCTCTGGGCGGGGATTGAACCCGCGACCTCTTCCTTACCAAGGAAGCGCTCTACCACTGAGCTACCAGAGCACCTCTCTCTGTTTCCCGGCACCGGATGCGCCGTGCGCGCCGGTAGCCGCGCCCGTGGCACCCGGGTTCCGTCTCGCTTTTCCGTGCCTCAGAGCGGGAGACCGGACTCGAACCGGCGACCCTCAGCTTGGAAGGCTGATGCTCTAGCCAACTGAGCTACTCCCGCGTGCTGTCCAGAGGGCGCTCCGCCCTCCATGGTGGGGGTAGGATTCGAACCTACGTAGGCATTTGCCAGCAGATTTACAGTCTGCCCCGGTTGGCCGCTTCGGTACCCCACCAAAAAACACGTTCCCACCCCCTGCCCGCCAAAGTCGGCTGCCGGCGAAATCGGGCCCGGATGGAAACGAGCACAAAAAGGTAACTGTTTCCGGCATGCACATCAACTCGGATTCGCCGGGGGCGAATCGCTCGAGGCCGGACCCGCCGCGCCGGCCCCCAGCGCCCGCGCGAAGCTGACGCGGGGACTCGAACCCCGGACCTGCTGATTACAAATCAGCTGCTCTACCAACTGAGCTACGTCAGCGCTCCCTGAAAAGTGTCGCGGGAGGCCAGCGCGTGGAAGGGGGCTCCCGCCCAACCCACATCGGGGTCCGGCTCAGGATCCCGGTGGCCGGACGAGCTTCCAGCGGGTTCCGGCGGGCGTATCCTCCAGCCTGACTCCGCGGGATTCGAGTTCCGCGCGCAGCCGGTCGGCGGTAGTGAAGTCACGCACCTTCCTCGCGCGGTCCCGGGCCTCCACCATCTCCTGGATCCTGCGCGAAGTGTCGTCGTCGACGTCCCTGGTCCTGGCCGCGAGGTCCATCACCCCCAGCGTCCGATCCATCTCGGCAAGGGCGGCCAGTACGGCTTTGCGGTCCCCGCCGCTCACACCCCCCGGCGCGTCCAGGGCCGCGTTCCCGTCCCGGACGAGCCCCCACAGCGACGCCAGGGCGCGCGGCACGTTGAGGTCCTGGTCCATGGCCGCGTCGAAAGCCGCCAGATGCTGCCGCGCGCGCTCCTCGAGGTCGCCGCCGGACCTCGCGGCGCGGGCCACGCTTCCACCCGCCTCTCTCTCCGCCACGTCGCCGGCTTCGCCCTCGGTCACGCGGCGCCGGAAGTCAAGCAGGCGCTGGACCGCTTCGGTCGCGTCGGCAAGCGCGCTCGTGGTGAAGTTCAGTTCGCTGCGATAGTGGGCCGAGAGGAGGACCCACCGGATCGCCGCGGGATCGTGCCCGTCCCGGACCAGTTCCCTGACCGTGTGGAAGTTGCCGAGCGACTTCGACATCTTGCGGTCGTCGACCTTGAGGTGCTTGACGTGCATCCAGAAGCGGGCGAAGCAATGTCCGGACGCCGCCTCCGACTGCGCGATCTCGTTCTCGTGATGAGGGAAGAGCAGATCTTCGCCCCCGACGTGGATATCGACGGTGTCGCCGAGGAGTGACATGACCATAACCGAGCATTCAAGATGCCAGCCCGGGCGGCCCGGCCCCCACGGCGAATCCCAGACCGCGCCCACCTCACCGTCAGTCGGCTGCGCCGCCTTCCACAGTGCGAAGTCCCGGGGATCCGCCTTCGCGAACTCGCCGGTGTCGATGCGGGACCGCCGCGCGTCATGCTCTCCGCCCTTCCCCGAGAGCTTTCCGTAGTCACCGAAGGTCGCCACGGAGTAGTAGACCGAACCGTCTCCCGCCCTGTACGCGTGCCCCGCGTCGAGCAGCCGCTCGACAAAATACACCATCGCCGGGATGAACTCCGTGGCCCGCGGGTGGCCGGAGCCCGGAAGGAAGCCCAGCGTTTCGGCGTCTTCGAGGAACGCCTCGATGAACGGGCCCGTATGCTCCGAGAGCGATCGGCCCGCCGCCGCCGCGCCGTCGATGGTCTTGTCGTCAACGTCGGTGAAGTTCACCACGAATTCGACCCCGTGGCCCCGCCGGCGGAGGTGGCGGTGCAACAGGTCGTAGACGACGAAGGTGCGGAAGTTGCCGATGTGCGCGTAGTCGTAGACGGTGGGTCCGCATCCGTAGACGGTGACGCGCGATGGGTTCCCGGGCTCGAAGCGGCGAAGCTCGCGGTGGAGGGAATCGTAGAGGTTCATTGCGCGGATAATATAAACTGCCGATCACGGCGGGATCAGGAGGCGCCGGGCGCGGCGGCCGCGATGCGGGCGAACGCCTCCGCCGGGTCGGGCGCGGCGGTCACCGGGCGCCCCACAACGATGTGGGTGGCGCCGGCCCGGAATGCTTGGGCTGCCGTGCGGACGCGTCGCTGGTCGTGACGCGGTTCTCCCGGGGCGCGGATCCCCGGGGTGACGATGGCCGCCCCACCACCCATCACCGCCCGCAGCCGCCCCGCCTCCCTCGCCGCGCAGACCCACCCCCCCACACCAGCTCCCCCCCCCCACCGCCCCGGCCGCCCCGCCGGCCCCGCCCC
>VXLT01000249.1 GCA_009841475.1 Gemmatimonadota bacterium | reverse complement strand
ACGAAGGGCGCATAGCGGAGCTATTCGCCCGAGGAGCAACGCAGAGCGGTGCTTCGAAGGCCCGAAAAGTAAAGACGACATGACGTTTTGTAAAGTTATCTTGACATTGAGAATACGTGGGCACTGCGGTCCAGCCTGGATGCATCGCCGCTCGAATGCCGGGGGATTTTGTCCACGGGCTGCTTGGCAGGGCGGCTTCGATCCGGGACGGTGCGCCGAAGCCTCAACAAGATAACGACCGTGAAGCAAGGCGGACTCAACTCTCGTAGGGACAGCAGACGGCCAACGAGGTCCGGCGCGACCCGGTCGGGCAACCCTGTGGGACGTCAGAGTGTCAAATAGGGCAAACGTGGCACGAATATTGCTGTGAGGTGTATGGAGTGGGCAACCGAGGAGGTGCCCCCAAAACCGCGGGAGGGAAGAATGACGAGACTACACTTGAAGCGAGGGTCGAGCCGGCGAACTTCGGCACTGGGGCTGGTTCTGTCCCTGGCACTGATCTTCAGCGCGAGCGGGATCATCGGTGTCGGCGCCGCCGAGCCGAAGGATCCGTGCTCCCAGATCGAGGAAACCGCCGGGTCCGAGGCGCAGGAGCGACGCTCTGGCTCCTACACGGTGTCCCCCGGTGTCCGTGGGGAGGGACACCACGAAGAGCAGCGCAACCTGTAGAATTCGACGGCTGCCCACGATCTCCCCCATGGCGAATCTCGCCCCACAGTGCCATGATCCCTCATGGTGCCGACGCCTGAAGGCGCGTCACTGATCATCGACAAACTCCGCACACGCGTGAATTGCGGGCCCCTCAACATCCACAACCTCATCACGCGCGCCGGATACCGCCTTCTCACCAACCTCCTCACGCGCCCTTAACGGCGCCCCCCTCAAGCACGGCATGCTATCCCTCCTCAAACGCTTTGCCGGCCGCTTCGCGCTCACACTCTCGCTCGTGGTGCTGGAGGCGGCGGGATGGATCCTCTTCCCGCTGGTCATCGGCCGGGCCATTGACAGCGTCCTCGCGGACTCGACCCGTGGCCTCTACGAGTTCGCCATACTCGGCATCGTCACGATGGGAATCGCCGTCGTGCGGCGCCTGCTGGACAGCCGGGCCTACGCGCGGATCTACGTCACGCTGGGCGAGGAAATGGCGGCATCAGACGCCGGGAGCAGCACGTCCACCCGCACCGCGCGGCTGGGCATGCTCAAGGAGATCGTCGAGTTCTTCGAAAACTCCCTTCCCGAACTCATCAACGCCGTGATCGGCCTGGCCGGCACGGTGCTGATCCTGGCCGCGCTCAACGTCCCGGTCTTCCTGGGATGTCTCGTGGTGGCCGTCGCCACGGTGGTGCTCTACGCCCTTACCGGAGGGCTGACCACGCGCTACAACCAGGGGCTCAACGACGAGCACGAACGGCAGGTCGACGCCGTCGACAGCGGCGACCCCGCCCGCCTGGCCAAACACCTCCGGGCCATGATGCGCTGGAACATCCGGCTCTCCGACCTCGAAGCAGCCAACTTCGGGATCAACTGGGTCTTCATGATCGCCCTGCTGGTCTTTGCGGTGACCGCCGCGACAACGCAGACGGCGGAATACGGCGCGGTCTTCGCGGTCGTGATGTACGTCTTCCAGTTCGTCGAATCGATGCTGATGCTGCCGTTCTTCTACCAGGAGTGGCTGCGGCTGCGCGAGATCTCCGGGAGGCTGGCCGCGGTGGAGGTGGAAAGCTGACCAGACGGTCGTCTCCGGCCGGAACTCCCCGGCTCCATCGGGGTATCGGAGAGGGTGTGTGTGCGCGAGAAAATCCGGGCTAGACGGAAAGCCGGATCGGCTCGTTCATTTTTGGGGAACAGTTTCTGGAAGCCAGAGACTCATGCGACGAGTGGAAAAGGTGATGTCGCTCGACAGGAGAAAACTGACGTGAGCACGAGAGGCAGAATCCGCCACTTCCCCGAAATGCTGCTACTGGTGGCACTGATCGCCTGCGGGAGCGATCCGGTGACAACATCCCACGAATCGCCTGTGACCGGTACGTGGGAGGCGACAGCCGCCGTGCCCGACAGCGTCGCACTGTCGCTACACCTGACCGAGACGGACGGAAGGGTGAGCGGCCGCCTCGCGGTAACGCTTCTGGGGCCGGGCGTGACGGCGACGACCGGGAGCGTGGTGGGTGACTGGGATCCACCCCGGCTCGCGCTATACCTCGACGGCGACCGCGACACATGCCCGCTGGCCGGCACCGTACAGAACGACACTTGGGTCGCGTCAGATCCGTGCCCTGAGAGTAACGCGTTGGTCGACGTCACCTTTCGGCGCGTGTCGCGATCACCGTAGGGGCGATCGAACCGAAGGCCTGACCAATGCGCCGGTGGACGCTGGAAGACGTGGCATCGGTGGTCAGGGAGGGCGGACAGGATCTTTCCCGGGGCACCGCGGCGATGTACCGTAAGGGTCATGTGGCCGATCCGTGGGCGACGTTCCCTGCACGGAAGTCGACCTGCATTGTTGTCCACATCTCTACCGGCTCGCAGTTGACAGTGGCTGGCCGGTATTCGTAGCGGCGCACAGAACGGACCGCTTCCTGGTCCAGAATCTTCCGCCCTGAACTGGTTTCAACCTGTACTTCCTTGTCATCGCGTGACCCGTTGAGCGTGTCCGGATTGCCGGGCGTCCGGCCCATCTTGACAGATTGATTGTCACAATCGGGTATACTCCGTCGTGAAGCAACCCGTGCGGCAACCCCACACCCTTCCAGGAACGAACCCCATGCAACTCTCGCGAAGTCGACTCGCGGTCGCGCTTGCTGCGGCCACGCTGATCCTGGCCACCCTTTCCGCCATTGCCCGCCCCGGCCTCTCGGCGCAGCCC
>VXLT01000003.1 GCA_009841475.1 Gemmatimonadota bacterium | reverse complement strand
CCCCAGCACCTGCACGGCACGGTCCACGATCCGCTGCGCCGCCTCCGTCGCGAACGACTTCGCCATCGCGGCCTCCATCGTGATCCGCTCCGCCCCCCGGTCCTTCTCCCACCCGGCCCGGTACGTGAGCAGCCGCCCCGCCGTCAGCTCCGTCGCCGACACGGCCAGCTTCTCCTGGACCAGCTGGAACGACGAAAGCGTCCGCCCGAACTGCTCCCGCCGCCGCGCGTGCCGCACCGCCTCCCAGAGCGCCCGCCCCGCCATCCCGCACGCCCCGGCCGCCACCGTCGGACGCAGCCGGTCGAGCGTCGCCATCCCCGTCTTGAAGCCTGCGCCCTCGTCGCCGAGCATCGCATCCGCGCCCACCCGGCAGCCCTCGAACCGGAGTTCGCCCAGCGGATGCGGCGCGCTCATCACCTGCGCGCCCGCGAACGCAAACCCGTCCGCATCGGCGGGCACCACGAAGCAGGAGATCCCCCGCGTCCCCGCCTCGGGATCCGTCGCCGCGAAGACCACATGAAAATCCGCCACGCCCGCATTCGAGATGAAGCTCTTCGCGCCATCGAGCACGTAGCCGTCCCCGTCGCGCACCGCCCGGGTGGTCATCGAGGCCACGTCCGACCCGGCCTCGCGCTCCGTCATGGCGAATGCGCCCATGGCATCGCCCGCGACCGCGCGCGCCGCCCAACCCCCCGGGTCCCGGCCCACGACCAGCGCCGGCGTCGCGCTCAGCCCCTGCAGCGCGAAGACGGCGTCGGCCAGCGGCGACCACCAGGCCAGCACCTCGCGCGCGACCAGGCAGCCGCGTACGTCCCCTTCGGCGATCGGCGCAAACAACCCAGCCGCCCCCATCAGCCCCACCAGCTCGCGTGCTCGCACCCGCGCCTCCGCGTCGTCATCGGGATCGCGCACGCCCGGGGAGTCGGACCCGTCGGCGGCCTCGCCATCCCCGTCATGCCGCCCGACGCCAATCTCTTCCCGGCAGAACGCCCGGACCCGCTCCCGGAACTCCCGGTGCCGCGGCTCGATGAACGCCGCCACCGGATCCAGCGACAGCCCCTCGTGGCTAATCAAAGCGCGGCTTCCGCTTCTCCACGAAAGCATCGTACGCCTCGCGGAAGTTCGGGTTTAGCATGCAGGCCGCCTGGGCTCGAGCCTCGGCCTCCAGCGCCTCCTCCAGCCCCATGTGCGCCTCGCTATTGAGCGCGTCCTTGGTGACCTGGAGCGCGAACGAGGGTCCGCGCGCCAGCTCCTCGGCGAGCTCGGTGGCCGCTACGAGCGCCTCGCCGTCGGGCACCACGCGGTTGTAGAGCCCGATCCGGTGGGCCTCCGCCGCATCGATGAACGCGCCGGACATGAGGAGCTCGGTCGCGCGGCCCAGCCCCACGATCCGCGGCAAAAGCCAGGCCGCGCCCATGTCGGCACCGGACAGCCCGACGCGCGTGAACAGGTACGCGATCCGCGCCGACTCCGCCGCGATCCTTACGTCGCACGCCGTCGCGATCACCGCCCCCGCGCCCGCCACCGTCCCGTTCAACGCCGCCACAACCGGCTGCCGGCACTGCCGGATCGCCGCGATCAGGTCGCAGGTCATCCGTGTGAACTCCAGCAGCCCCTCGAAGTCCCGTTCGAAGAGCGCCCCGATGATGTCCTCCACGTCGCCGCCGGTGCAGAACCCGCGGCCGGCACCGGTGATCACGATCGTGCGCACCTCGGGCTCCGTGTCGAGCGCCCGGAAGGTGTTCCTAAGCTCGTCGTAGACCTCGAAGGTGAGGGCGTTCAGCCGCTCGGGGCGGTTGAGGGTGATCCGGGCGACTGCGGTATCGGGGTCCACATCGAGGAGGAAGGAGCGGGGGGGCGCGAGGTTGGGGGATTTCAGGGTGGTCATGGCTTCTCCGCCGGGAGGCTGAGAACGCTTCTCAGCCATTCGCAAGGCGCCTGCTCAATGGCGCCGCCATCCACTTGGGCATGATGGCCTGGGCAGTCGCCAGCTCGTCGAGTTCTCGCTCCGAGAGTTGGGGCAGCACGGCGTCGAGGCCGTCGTCGACCTCGTCGGGGCCGAGCCACGCCAAGGCGCGGATGACCACCCCTGTCATCCCGCGCGGCGCGGCCAGTTGCCATCGCGGGGCATGGCGCAGTTCGACGGGGTGTTTGCCGAAATGCAATCGCCGGTTGCGGCCCGAGGTGAGATAGACCGAGCGGACCGGATTCTGCGTGGTCAACCCAAGCCAGTTGGCAGCCGCGCCGCCACTTGGCACGATCGTCTCGCCCCACAGTCTCGAAAGCGCCTGTAGTGACTTGTGGATGCTCGGTGCACACCTCCCGAAGCGGGTCTGAATTGGGCGCATGTAGACTCCGTGGCAGATGCGCATCAGCCGGCCCGAACGGGCCAGGCGGGAGAGGGCCTGATTCACGGCCCCCCGCTTGCCGAGGTGAAGCAGAGCGGGCTGGCAGATCGGCGTGGCCTCCGGTCTGGCCTCGGCGTGCTCCATGATGCGTTCGGGCAGGCTCTTCATGGCTTGGTTCGTGCTCGGTGTCATTAGTCGATTCGTCAACATAACGTCGTCCGCCGCCAACGCCGCGGGTCGCTGCCGTCTTCCAGACTGCCGGGGCGGGTGCAGGGCGTGCCTACGGGATGACCGCCGTGGCCTCGATCTCCACCACCGCGCGCGGATCGACCAGTTCGGTGACCGCCACCAGCGACATGGCGGGGAAGTGCTTCCCGAACACCGCTCTGTACTCGGCCCCGATCTCGGCCCGCGATCCCCGATAGGCTTCCATGTCGGTCACGTAGACGGTGAGGCGTCCCACATCGGCGACCGCCCCGCCCGCCGTGCGATATTAAAAAAGTCCCTGGCACCCGCGCAAGAGCGAAGGTTG
>VXLT01000265.1 GCA_009841475.1 Gemmatimonadota bacterium | reverse complement strand
TCCTTGTTGTCGCGTGGGCCCGGATTTGTTTTTAATCCACCCCCGCTGCACTTTGCGGCCGGGGCGGGGAGCGCGCGGGCGATCGACGCGCTGGTGGCCGCAGGGGCGGATGTCAACGCCGCCGAGGAATCGTGGGGACAGACGCCGCTGGTTTTCGCCGCGTCGAAGGGCCGGACCGCCGCCGTACGGACGCTGCTCGAAGGGGGCGCCGACCCAGCGATCCACACCCGCGTGATGGACGTGGCCGCGCGGGCGGTCTACGACCGGATCGAGCGCTCGGAGCGGAACCGCCGCCTCCAGGCCGGCGAGCCGTGGGGGCCCGCGGTGGCCGAGCAGGTGCGTCGTGAGCAGGAAGAGGAATCGCGCCGGGAGCGGGCCGAGGAAGCGTCACGCAAGGAAGGCGAGACCCGGATGATCGAGGAGCCCGAGCCGCTCTCGTACGGCGAACTCGTCGGCGGGCACGGCGGCCTCACCGCGCTCCTGCACGCGGCCCGCGAGGGGCACGCCGAGACGGCCATCGCGCTGCTCGAAGCCGGCGCGGACATCGACCAGGCCAGCGCCGGCGACGGCACCACCCCCATCCTGATGGCCACGATCAACGGCCACTTTGACCTGGCGATGCGCTTCCTGGACCTCGGCGCCGACCCCACCATGGCCAGCCACGCGGGCGCCACCCCCCTCTTCGCGGCGATCAACACGCACTGGGCGCCCAAGTCGCGCTATCCGCAGCAGCACATCTACATGCAGCAGGACCACACCTATCTCGAGGTCATGGAGAAGCTGCTTGCGGCGGGTGTGGATCCGGACGTGCGGCTCACCAGGCACCTCTGGTTCATGTCCTACAACTTCGACCTGCTCCAGATCGACAGCCGCGGCGCCACCCCCTTCTGGCGCGCCGCGTACGCCCTCGACGTTGAGGCCATGAAGCTGCTCGTCGCGCACGGCGCCGACCCGGCAGTCCCCACCGAGAGAGTTCCCTCGCGGCGCTACGGCGGCAATGAGGACGACGAGCCCGACCCATCCGGCCTCCCGCCCGTTCCCGTTGGCGGCCCGGCCGTCTTCCCCATCCACGCGGCCTCCGGGGTCGGCTACGGCCAAGGCTTTGCGGGCAACGCCCACCGCCACGTCCCGGACGGATGGCTGCCCGCGGTGCGCTACCTGGTTGAGGAGCTTGGCGCCGACGTCAACGCGCGCGACCACGACGGGTACGGCGCGCTCCACCACGCGGCCGCCCGCGGCGACAACGAACTCATCAACTACCTGGTGGCACAGGGGGCCGACGTCACGATCGTCAGCCGAAGAGGGCAGACCACCGCCGACATGGCCAACGGGCCCGTCCAGCGGATCCAGCCCTTCCCGGAGACGGTGGCGCTGCTGGTGAGCCTGGGCGCGGTCAACAACGACAACTGTGTGTCGTGTTGATGGGTGCTGGACCGGTTGGGCCGCCGCGGGGGTCGGCCGCACCGAATGATACTATCGAGGTCGGCATGATGATACTATACGGAAGCGGGTCATGCTGAAGTCCGCCGTCCCGGTTGCGGCGGCGGGCGTTCTGGTGGCCGGTCTGGTCGTTGCGCCTCCCTTCGCGCCCGCTTTCACTCCTGAACCTGGGCACGCCTTCGCGGACGGCCAGCGTGCGTCCCGGCCGAGCCTCCGGGCCACCCGTTTGGAAGCCCCTGCCGGCATCACGTCTGCCACCCCCACCGACAACGAAGTCATCGAGGAGTACTGCGTTCGCTGCCACAACGAGCGGCGCCTGCTGGGCAACATGTCGCTGGAGGAGTACGACGCCGCCGACGCCCCGGCCAACGGCGAGCTCACCGAGAAGATGATCCGCAAGCTGCGCGCGGGGCTGATGCCGCCTCCGGGGAACAGCCGGCCGGACGACGAGACGATGCTGGCGCTGGTCGAGTCGCTGGAGGGGCAGATGGACCGCGCGGCCGCCGCGAACCCCAACCCCGGCCGCCGCACCTTCCAGCGTCTCAACCGCGCGGAGTACGGTGCGTCCATCCGCGACCTCCTCGACCTGGAGATCGACGCGGGCGCGTACCTCCCGCTGGACACCAGGAGCGCCAACTTCGACAACATCGCGGATGCGCAGCTTCTCTCCGCGACCCTCACCGACGGCTACCTGCGCGCCGCTGCCGAGATCAGCCGTCTCGTGATCGGCGACCCCCATGTGACGCCCAGCGAGTCGACCTACCGGGTCAGCCGCTGGGATTCCCAGAGCGAGCGGGTGGAGGGCGCGCCGTACGGCACCCGGGGCGGCGTCTCCGTCCTGCACAACTTCCCCGCCGACGGCTACTACGAGTTCCGCGTGTCCTTCCACCACGAGACCACGGGCGCGCTCGTCGGCAACGGCCGCAACGCGCTCCACACCCGCGAAGGCGAGCCCGAACTGCTCGAGATCTCGATCGACGGTGAGCCGGCGGAGGTCCTGGAGGTCAACCGCTGGATGCACGCGTCGGACCCGGACGGGCTCAACATCCGCTCCGGGCGTGTCTTCGTGCGGGCCGGTCCGCGCCAGGTGTCGGCCGCCTTCATCCGCCGCTTCGAGGGGCCGATGCAGGACCTGATCTCGCCGCACGACTGGTCGCTCGCCAGCACCAGCATCGCGGGCAGCTACGGCTTCACCGTGCTTCCGCACCTGCGGGACCTCGCGATCGGGGGGCCGTACGACCCGCAGGGGGTCTCGGAGACGCCGAGCCGCGCGGCGGTCTTCTCGTGCCGTCCCGGGCCGGAGGCGGACGAGGCCGGGGCGCGGGCGTGTGCACGCGAGATCGTGACGCGGCTGGGGAGCCGGGCGTACAGGCGTCCGCTGAGCGAGGAGAACGTAGCCGGGCTGATGGGGCTGTATGAGGCCTGTATAATATAAACAAAATACCCGACCCACGAACTTA
>VXLT01000140.1 GCA_009841475.1 Gemmatimonadota bacterium | reverse complement strand
CCCCCCCACCCATCGCGCGACCCACAGCTCGTCACGGGCCCGCGTCGCCGCCACGTAGAGCAGGCGAACCTTCTCCGCCTCCTCGAAGGCGGCCTCGGTCCGCTGTTCCTCCTCCCAGCCGGGCGGCTGCGCGATCACCTCCTTGCTCCAACCCCGCTCCACCACGATGGGCATCGTCCCGCGGGCCACGCCCTCCCCGTCCCGGGCGACGCGCTTCTTCGGCGGAAAGCCCGGCCCCGGGAAGGGCGCCGCCAGGAACACCACCGGCGCCTCCAGCCCCTTGGCCCGGTGCAGGTTCATCACGCGGACGCAGTTCGGACGTTCCGGCACCAGTGGGGCCTCCGCGTCCTCCCATTCCAGCGCCGTCTCCAGCGCGTCCACGGCCCCCGCGATCGATGTGTCGCCCTCGAGCGCGCGGCCCCGCACGGCGTTCAGAAGGTAGACCAGCGCCCCGGCGCGCAGCTGTCCCAGCGTTCCCGCCGCGGCCAGCGGAAACAGGCCGGTCCCGGCCACCAGCCGTTCGGCCGTCAGGTCGGCGGGCTCCCTGCGCGCGCGCTTCCACCATCCGTGCAGCACGTTCAGCGCGTCGGCCACCTCGCCGTCGCCGTCGGCGGGCCGGTTGACGCGGAAGCATCCCCCGCCGTCGCGGTACTCCACGAGCCGGTCGAGGGTGATCCCGAAGAGCGGTCCGGAGAGCACCCCCAGGACGCGCACCTCGTGGGCCGGGTCGGCCAGGCACCGAAAGAGGAGGAGGAGCGCGCCCAGCTCGTCCTCGAAGCCCACGCCCGCGCCCGAAACCTCGACCGGGAGGTTGCGGTCCTCCAGGGCCCGCGCGTAGACCCCGAGGAACTTGCGCGTACGGGTCAGCACCATGAAGTCGCCGGGACCGCGCTCACCGGCGGCCACCCGCCGCGCGATCTCCGTCGCGATCCGCCCGGCGTCGTCCTCGGCCGCCTGGCCCTGGGTCCCGCCGGCCACCGTGTAGGCCGACAGCAATCCGGGCCCGGGCTCACTTTCCTCCCTCACCCAGGGCTGGACGAGCAGCGGGGCGAAGGCGGCCTGGCGGTCGGTGTCGTCACCAGCAAAGCGGTCGTCGCTGTCGAACACCCCCTTCACCAGCGCCTCGATGGCATCCAGGGAACGGAAGTTGGCCGCCAGCAGCAGCACGTCGCCGAAGTCCCTGAAGCGATTCTTGACGAAGTCGTAGAGCGCGATGTCCGCCCGTCTGAAGCGGTAGATGCTCTGCTTCGGATCCCCGACCACGAAGAGCGCGCCCGGCCGGGGAACCACCGTGGTCCAGTCGGCTCCGGCTTCCGGCTCGCTGGTCAGGAGGAGGAGGATCTCGGCCTGCAGCGGGTCCGTGTCCTGGAACTCGTCCACGAGGACATGGCGGTACCGCCTGCCCAGGTCCCGGCGGGCACCGGGCTCGTCGCGGAGCAGCGCCGCCGTGAGGACCAGCAGGTCCTGGAAGTTGATTTCGGCGCGATCCTTGCGCTGCTGCGCGAAGGCGCGGGCCGCGCGGTTGGCCACCCGCATGGCGACCGGATAGCGGTGGGCCCACCACGACCTCAGCAGCGCGTCCGCGCGGCTCCCGGCCGCGGCAAACTCCTGGAAGGCGACGCCCAGCGCCTTGGCGCCGGCCTTCCCCGATGGAGTGTCGGCCCACTTGTACTGCGTCAGTCGGCCCTTCTTCAGGTGCACCCTGGCCAGGGCGTCGAAGAAGGCGGTGCGGTCGTCCCAGTCGAGCGCGCGCCGCCAGTAGAGCAGCGTCCGCATGCGCCTGCCGAAGGGATCCCAGCCTCCGCGCGGCTTGCGGTTCCGCATCATCCGCCCGGCCCGGTCGAGGAGTTCGTTGAAGCGCGCGCGCACAGCCCGGAACTCTGCCTCGTCCGGCGGCGGCACGGGCTGAAAGCCGAAGTCCACATCCGGGTTCTCGACGAGCTCGTCGAAGAGGGGCTGCAGCCGGTCGGGCTCGATACCCAGCCGCTCCAGCTCCTCCAGGTCGGGGTCCCCGTCCGACCCGAGCCGCTCGAGGAAGTCCAGCCAGAAGGCGCGCTTCATCCTGACCCCTTCGGTCTCCTGCACCTCGCGGAATCCCGGATCGAGGCCGGCTTCCAGGGGCCGCTCGCGGAGCAGCTTGGCGCAGAAGGCGTGGATCGTGCCCAGGAAGGCCCGGTCGAGATCGCGGATCGCGTACTCCAGCCTCTCGCGGCGCGGGTCCCCGGCCGGCATGCGGGCGAGCACCTGCTCCAGGCTGACCTGAAAGCGCTGGCGCAACTCCGCGGCGGCCTTGCGCGTGAACGTGACCGCGGCGATCCGGTCCACGGTGCATGTCCCGGTGCCGACCAGCGCGACCATGCGGTCCACCAGCGATCTCGTCTTCCCCGAGCCGGCCCCGGCCTCGACGAGCAGGTTGCGGTCCAGGTCCTCGGAGATTCGGTCCCGTTCGGACTGGTCGGGCGGGCGCCGGCCGTTCCCGCTCACGACAGCGGCTCCTCGTCTTCCCAGTTGCGGGCACGCCTCAGCGCCGACAGCTCGGGCAGGGCGTCCAGGTTGCGCTTCGTCCACTCCGCGTAGCGGCAGGACGTGTTGCCGCGCTTGTCCGCCCGGACGCCGCACACCTCCTGGTAGTCGCAGTAGCGGCAGTCGGCGGCATCGTCGGTCGCCGGAAACCAGCCCGCGCCCGCGCCCTCGAGCATCATGGCGGCGAGGGCGCCGCCGTGCCGCAGATCCGGCACCGAGTACCGCCGAATCCGGTTTTCACCCCGGCGGGTAGGGAAGTGATACTCCATCCTGTCGACCGGTTTGCCCCGCACGGCGGCCGTGGCGGCCGTGTACAGGGCGTGCTGGAGGCGGCGCCCCCCCCGGTACACACCCGACTTCCTGTCGTGGCCGTAGTCGGTTCCCGTCTTGTAGTCGACCACGCGCAGGTGCGTTCCGTGATCGTCCACGCGGTCGATACGGCCCCGAACCAGAACCGGCGCATCATCCCCGGCGGGGATGCCCAGGCCCGTGTCGTCCATCCCGAAGTCCATCTCGAGCGCGATCCAGGAGGGGGGTTCGCGCCGGATCATCTCCACGAAGGAATGGACATCCTCCCGGAGGCGCGTGGTCTCGATGAAGCGCACAACCGGACTCGGCGACGGGACCTCCCTGGTCATCTTCGCGATTTCGCCGTGGGCCAGCTCCAGCGCGAGCGCCAGAAAGGCGTCCTCGGCGGGCTCGATCCCCTGGTCGCGGGCCCGTTTCAGGGTCTGCTCGTACACGTTGTGAAGCAGGCTTCCGCGCTGCAGCGCGTCGAGCCAGCGGTGCGGGTCGAACTCTGGGTCGTCCGGTGTCGAGACCCGGAGGACGTTCGCGAAGAGGAAGCGCCGCGGGCAGGCGCCCAGGTCTTCGAGGCGGCTGGCCGACAGGATGCGGGTGCGCTGGTCCTGGTAGGAGAACGGCGGGTCCCGCTCCCCGATGATGCCGGTGTGCACGCTCGCGGCATCCACGTGCAGGGCAGCGGCCGCGGCGAGTCCCTGCCCCAGCCGCGGATAGGCCAGCCCCACCGCCTGTACGCCGTCGCGCAGTCTGCCGTCGCTGGTCGCGAGCGCGCGCAGCCACACGTCGCACGCATCCAGATCCGCGCGCAGATCCGCACGTGGAAGACGGGACTCCGTGACGCCGAGGCGCCGGTCGAGGTCCTCGAAGGTGAGCCGCGGGTCGCCCTCCATGAGCCGGAGTGCCTGCAGCAGCTCCGGGGCGGGGGAAAGCGCCCGCGCCTCCGCCGGATCCCAGCGCGCATAGCTGAGCACCAGCGTGCCCCGGAGGCGGGCTGCCAGCTGTGCGAAGTTGAAGCGCGCGTCGGCGGCGCGGTCGCTGGCGAAGGCGAGCTCGCCCTGCCCGAGGCGCAACCGTTCACGGTCGAGCAGCAGCGGGTCCTCGATGGCCGAGCCGGGGAAGCGCGCCGAGTCCAGTCCCACGACGAAGGTGAACGGACGCCCCGCGGCCCCACCGTGCCTCAGATCGGTGAGATAGAGGTGGCCCGAGGCCGAACTCCACGGAGCGGCGCCTTCGGTCCTCGGTGCCGGGATCCGGATCTCCAGCAGCGACTTCACGATGGCCGCGGCCGACGGAAAGTCGGTGCGCCGGGTGAGGGTGGCCTCGATCCGGTCGAGGATCCGGACCAGCCGGTCGCGGGCGGTATCGTCGGTGTCTGTCCCGTCGGTCACACGCGTGAGCAGGCTCTTCACGCCGGTTGCGACTTCGGCGGGTGACACGCCCGCGGCGACCCCGGCCGGTGGCGCCGCGCGCGCACCGTTTCTTGGTGCGCGGACCTCGGGGGTCGCCTCGAGCACGGGTCCCAGGAGGGCTCGTAGTGCGCGTAAAGTTTTTTCCTTGTACATCTTGCGCCGTTCGAACCGCTCGTCGTCCTCGTACCGCCCCGGGTTCATTGCCGGGATCGCGCGCAACACCGCCTCGATCCTGTCCATGTAGCGTTCCCTGCCCCAGCCGATCCTCAGGCGCCTCAGCGCCCGGGCCAAACGCGGCCCCGCGATCCGGTCGCCGCGGGAGGGCGGACTCACGTCGTCCGCCTCCACCAGCGCGCGAAACACCGACTCCTGGAAGCCGCTCTCGACCCACTTGAAGTAGGTGGCCACGACCCTCCCGGGCCGCGTCCGCTCGACCGGGAGGCCGACGGCGAAGGTGACGGGAATCCCCATGGAATCCGCCAGCGTGTGGAGCGCGGAGCCGTACATTGCCGGATCGGAGGCGACGATCTCCACTTCGTCCCAGCGGGCGCCCATGTCGGTCACCCTCCGCAGCACGCCGCGCAGTTCGTCGTGGACGGAGCCGGCCGCGAACAGGTCGATTCGCAGCTCCGCCGAACGCGATGGGTCCTCCTCCGTGTCCGTACGCCGGCGGCGTTCACGCCACTGCTCGATCGCGTGCAGATGGCTGCCCACGGACTCTGCCGGGCCAGCGGCCCAGAGGATCCGGGGGGGTGCCGCCAGGCCGAGCACGGGGTCGGTCTTGAGGATGGTGGCTCCGCGCCGCTCAAGGGCGCGCAGGAACTGCCCCGTCAGCCCTCGATCGGTGAGTCCGGGAACGAGGTAGATGGGGACACCGGCAGGACGGCCGGTCCCTGCCGCGTCCGAATTGACGACCTGGATGGCCATTTCCAGCACCACTGCGGTGTCAGCCAGGCCCCTGGCGTCCAGCAGCTCTTCCAGGCGCTCGTCGACCGCGGTGAGCAGGATCTGGCGCCTCGACGCCCCACCCCGGCCCTTCCGCAGCGCGCCGGAACGGATCCCCGCCAGCCGAAGCGCCTCCACCGAGTTCCGCACGGCATCCCGGAATCCGACCTTCTCGGCCAGCCCGGCGAAGCGCGCGACCAGCCCGCCGCCCGCGCCTCCCGCCATCACGTGGTCGATCGCCTCCTCCATCAGCGCCTGTTCGTCGAAGGGGTCGATGACGCTCGCGCCGGCCCGGGTCAGCGCCTCCGCCGCGTACTTCATCGCCAGCGGGCGGGCGGTCGTGACTTCGAAGCCGGCCCACGACTGTCCTCCCAGCGCCACCTGGCGCAGCAGCTCCTTCCCCTCCCCCCGCGTCCGCGTGACGAGAATCTTGCGCTCACGGCCCGTCTCCCGCGCGATCCGCGCCAGTTCCCGGACCAGAATGCACGCGCTCCCGGAGCGGCCCGGGACTCCCCCGCGATCCGGCGGCCCATCCCTGTCCGGAACCGGCCCCCCCGCCGGCTTCGCGTCGAAGTCCAGGCCGAGCTGGGTCAAGCGGAATCCACCCGGGCAGGCGCCTCGCTGAAGATCGACCCCAGCCGCATCCCCGCCCGTTTCCGCCAGCCCGCCCTGTGGTACGCGTCGCTCACCAGGAGCGGCAACGTCAGCGTTGCCTCGCCGAACACCATCCGCTCACGGCTCACCGCCACCTTGCCCCACGTCGTGGCCTCGCGCAGCGTCGACCCCGACAGGCCGCCATCGCGCGCGTCCGCCACCGTGAGTTGCACCGCGTACCTGTGCATCGGCACGTCCTCCCCCGCGTCCGCGAGCATCCGCGCCGCGACCACCACGTCCTGCGCGAAGTTCTTCGGCACGCCCCCACCAACCATCAGGAGCCCCGTCTCCCGCACCGCCAGCTTGATCTCGGCCAACTCGTGGAAGTCCTTCCCCGAATCGAAGGCGATGTGGGGCAGGCCCCCGCCCCCCGCCCTGGCCCGGTGCGCGACCACGCCGAATCCGGCCGACGAGTCGCTCAGCGCCGGCACGAAGACCGGCACTTCCTTCCGGTGCGCCGCCAGCAGGATCGAACGGGCGTCACCGTGGTGTCGCTCCAGGTACGCGCCCAGCTCCCGCATCAGCTCCCGGCTCGACCACGGCCGCGCCTCCAGCCCATCGAAGATCCCGGCCACCGTGGCGTCGCAGCGCTGAAGATCCGTCTCATCCACGTAGGTATCGTAGATGCGGTCGATCCCCAGCGCGCGCAGCTCCTCGTCGTCCGCGGACGGCGCCTCGGGCGACCCCGGCGCCATGTAGTGGCGGAAGCCCAGCGCCTCGAAGAAGTCCTGGTCGACCACGACCGCCCCCGTCGCGACGACCACGTCGGCCATGTTGCACTCGATCAGGGTGATCAGCGCCTCCTTGAGCCCCGCCGACACCAGTGACCCGGCGAGCGTGAGAATCACCGGGCACCGGCGATCCTCGATCATCTCCGCGAAGATGTCGGCGGCCTCCGCGAGGTTGCGCGCCTGGAAGGCCGCATTGCGGTAGGAATCCACTACCGCCCGCCCGTCGAAGCCGGTCACGTCAATGTGCTCCACCGGACGGGCAAGCAGGGCGCGCTTGCGGTCCACGGTCAACGGGAGGTTCTCCTCACTGACCGACCGGCAGCCCGCAGCGAGACCATTTCCGCCACGGACTGCCGGTCCATCCTGCCAGTTCCTAGTTGAAGGGCGAGGCGTTGTTCTGCACCAGCACCCGGTTCATGTCCACCCCGATCGTCACCATCGTCTGGAGCAGGGTCGCGTCGGGGCCGTCGCCGTCGTACAGCTCGATCGGCGAATAGATATCCATCGCGTAGCGCGGCGCCACGGGAACGAATCCCGGAACGACCGGCACGGTGCCCGGCCCGCCCTCGCTGATGTTGGGGTTCTGGTCGATCTCCCGCAGCATCATCGGGAGCTTGATCCCCAGGTCGGCGAGCCTCCTGCCCTCCAGGAAGAGGATCTCCTGCCTGGCGAGCCACAGCGAGTGCCACAGGTCGGACGCTTCCGTCAGGGCCGTGACGCTGTCGGCGTCGAGCGATGTCCCCGATATGGCGGGAATCGTGAGCCCGTCTCCCGGGCGGTCGAGCACCAGGCCGGCCCGGTAGGGGCTGTTCGCATCGGCGCGCACGAGGATCTCGGAATCCCTCGGACGCAGGCTCAGGTCGGCGTTGCGGCGTTCGTCGATGTCGTCGAAGGAAACGGTGCCGCGCGTTCCGGCGAGCTGTATGGCGCTGGCCAGCTGGCTCTTCGCCCCCGCGAGGTCGCCCGACGCCAGTGCGATCTCCGCCAGGATCAGGTGCATCTCCTCCGCCTTCGCGATGGGGATGGCGGCGTCGCGCGTCGTGTACTTGGGGTCCAGGAAGTCCAGCCGGGGCAGCGGCTGCATCTCCTGGAGTGCGCGCAGGACCAGGAAGAACACCGATGTGTTGCTGATCGAACCTCCGTCGTAGGAGGGCGCGAAGAGGAATTCCGCGTCGGCCGAAAGCACCGCGTTGGCCGCCGCGGCCGCCCCCCCTCTGTCACCCTGCAGACGGTAGGCCCGTGCCAGCGCGGCATTTGCCTGCGGGCCGAAAGCCGCCGCCGCCTGCAGGTCGGTCACGGCCCGGTCGAGCGCGATGTCGGAAGGCTGCGGGGCCCCGTCCTCCTCGAGAGGCACGAAGGAGAAGACCTCGCCCATGGTCAGGTACGCCATGCCACGGTAGTAGTGCGCTTCGGCAACGAGCGCGGGGGGCGCTCCGGCATCGTTCGGAGCGATCTCGTCGATCACGAAATCGGCCAGCGCGCGCAGCTCCTGGACGTTCCAGTACACCCCGGTGGCGCTCGTCCCCGTCGCATTCATGATGTCCGGCGTGATCTCGTTGGGGGCGTCCAGCGTCTGGATGAGCCCCGTGCCGTGGATCGAGTAGTTGTCGGTTACGACCTCGGCGACGACGTAGGCGTTGATCAGGCGGGCGAACTGCGCCCTGAGCCCGGGCAGCAGCGCCTCGGTCGGGTTGGTGGCCTGCGCCAGGTCCTCGTCGGTGGTCGTCGGGTTGTTCACCCCGGTGGGGTCGACGGCGTCGCAGCCACCGGCCGCCAGGACGGCGAGCAGCATCGCGGCCGCGGCCAGCCTTCCCCGCCTGGGGATCGATATGTTCCTGTTCATCATTCCATCCGTTCTCCGTTGTATGCCGGCCATTAGAAGACCACCTCGACGCCGAACTTGAACTGCCGGTTCGGCGACAGGGTCGCGCTGGTTTCGCTCCCCAGCTGCAGTCCGCCGCCGGAAAGCCCGTTGAGTTCGCCGTCGACGATCTCGTTCCGGGACCAGATCCACAGGTTGCGGCCGCTGGCGAAGAGCGAGGCACGGCCGGCGCTGATGCTACCGGCAACCCCCTCGGGCAGCACATACCGCACGGCGACCTCCCTGAGCTTGAAGAAATCGCCATCGTACAGGAAGGCGCTGCGGGCCGCATTCTGGCTGTATTTGCCCTGCGGGGCACCGCTCCCGTCGTAGCGGATCGGGAAGGCGTACTCGCAGCCCTCCGCCGCGCCCTCGTCCATCCCGCAGCGAACGCGCTCACGCCGGTAGATCCCGTTGAAGGTGGCCCAGACCGAGCCCCAGTCGAACACCTGGTGGCCGGCCGCCCAGTCCGCGAGCGCGCTGATCGTCAGGCTGTTGCCGATGCCGATCGTGGTATTGAAGCTCCCGCTCTTGTCGGGCACCGGGAATCCTCCGGTGAATCCGCGCTCGGAGCCGTCCGGCAGCCCATCGCCGTTGGTGTCCACGGGCATGGTCACCCACCACGCGCCCACGGGGCCTCCGCGGCATTCTCCGTCGACCATCCGCCAGCAGCCGGTCACGCGCTTCTGGGAGCCGTCCGCGCCGAAGTCCGCCACGCCGCCCATGTCGGTGACCTCGTTGTGCGTGTAGCGGAACGTCCCGCCCAGGTTCCACGCGAGCCGCCTGGTGTTCAGGACTTCCAGGTTGGCGCCCAGCTCGATCCCGCGGTTCAGGATCTCGCCCACGTTCTCCTGCTGCGTGCCCTGCCCGGTGACCGGCTGGCGCGGGACCTGGAAGAGCGCGTCGGTGGTGCGCGCGTCGTAGACGGTCAGGTCGATGCCGATCCGGTTGTTCCACAACGCGGCGTCGATGCCGGCCTCGATCGTGGAGGTCTTCTCCGGGCGAAGTTCAGCGTTGCCCGGATTCGCGAACCTCGGAGCCGACTCGCCGCGGAAGGAGATGGCCGAGAAGGTGCGGTCCTTCAGGAACGCCCCCGGGAACCGGCCGGTCTGCCCGTAGGCGGTGCGAAGCTTGAGCTCGTCCACGAAGGGAAGGCTGACATCGTCGGAAAGGATGTACGACCCGGTGGCCTTGGGATAGAGCTCGGTGTCGATGTTGTCCCCGAAGCTGGAGCCGGCATCGATACGGAATCCGCCACCGAGGTAGAGCTTGTTCCAGAAGCTCAGCTGTTCGTCTACGTAGAGCCCGCCGTTGAACACCTCGACGTTGCCCTCGAAGGCGGTGATCTCCGCCGCCGCGTCGAAGTCGAAGGAGCCCGGCAGGGCGAATCCCAGGCCGTTGCCGTTGATGATGCTCTCGTCCTCGCGGAAGCCCTGGACCCCGATGGTGAGCGAGGACCCGATGCTCCCGCTGGAGTTCTCCCATGCGTAGGTCGCGCCCGCGTCGAGCGACACCGAGGTGAAGGAGCGGTCCCGGCGGTTGAGCTGCCCGGTGGGTTCGCCCGGCGTGAAGCCGATCGGGTGGTAGATCCGCTGCTGGTTGCTCCGGTTGTCGCTGCCCACGGTGAGCTTGGCGGTCAGGTCGTCGCGGATGTTCCAGCGGGCGCCGGCGGAGAAGATGAACCGGTTGACCCACTCGTCGATGTCCGGCATCAGGAAGATGTCGTACGCCTCCTGGAGGGTGGCGGCTCCCGAGAAGAACAAAGCGTCGCCGACCTCGAAGGTGGTGATGGGATCCTCGATGGAGGAACCGTTGTAGAGCCGCTGGAAGTTGTGGCGCACGTAGCTGCCCGAGAACTCCAGGGTGAAGTCTTCGCTCAGCGACGCCTGCAGGCCGCCGCGCAGGTTGTAGTTGGTGCTGGCGTCCTTGGGCTGGGTCCCCGTGCGGTCCTCGAGGCGGCCGCTGACGCTGTAGGTCACGTCGGCGGTGCCCCCGCTGACGCCCAGGTAGTAGTTCTGCGCCTGGCCGTTCTTGAAATACTGATCCTCGAGGAAGGTGGCGGTGACCTCTCCGGACTCGACCCGCTCGGGGAAGATCACGCCGGTGTCGAAGATGTACTTGAGCTCCGGCACCTCGATGCCCTGCTCGATGCGGGCCGTGATGCGCGGCGCCCCGGGGGTGCCCTTCCTGGTGAAGATCTGGATCACGCCGGTGGCGGCGTCGGACCCGTACAGCGTCGAGGCCGCGCCGCCCTTGGTGATCTCGATGCGCTCGATGTCGCTGGTCAGAATGTCGGCGAGCGCCGAGGACTGCTCGCCCCCGGTGCCCGCCGCGGTCGACTGGTCGTTGTCGACGCGCACCCCGTCCACATAGATGACCGGGGTCTGGGCGCCGAAAACCGAGGAAATGCCCCGGAAGTTGATCAGCGATCCGGTGCCCGGCTGCGCCGAGGTGGCGTTGACGGTCGCGCCGGCGACGCGGCCCTGGAGGAGCTGGTCGACGGACTGGACCGGCGCCAGCGCGATGTCATCGGTGGTCAGAACCTCGACCGAAGTGCCGAGCGCTCGGCGCGCGGTTTCCGCGCCCACGCCGGTCACAACGACCTCATCCAGTGCGATCGCGGTCGCCGACATGCGGAAATCGATGCTCTGCGTCTGTCCGGCAGCGACGGTCACGGTCTGCTCGGCCTCCGTGTACCCGATCAGCGTCACCCGCACGACGTGCTCGCCGGCGGGAACATTCAGAAGCAGAAAGTTGCCTGCCGCATTGGTGAGCTGGCCGATTCCGGTCCCAGTGACAAGGACCTGCGCGTTGGACAGTGGGCGCTCCGAGGATGCATCCAGAACCCGCCCCTGGATGACGCCGGTCTGGCCCTGGACCGGCGCCGGGGCCGCGCCCGCCAGAGCCACAAGCGTGATGAGGGACGCCAAACCCCTCAGTAGTCGTTGGTGGTGCATGGTTTCCTGCTCTCCTGATTGAATTGCGAATGCGGCGGCCGGTCCGGCACCCTGCCGGGAGGCCGCCATTCGGGAGTCCGGATGACTCCCGCATGATTCCCGCGGGATGCGGGGGTTCGTCGGGCTTCGGCGACGCAATGTGAGCGCCGCCGCCGGCCCGGATGCATCGCCGGCCCAATGCCGCCGGGACCTATTCCACGGCCCGTTATACATCCAGATTGCGTACGTACCTCGCGTTTTCCTCGATGAAACGCCGGCGCGGCTCCACCTCGTCGCCCATCAGCCTCGAGAAGATACGGTCCGCCTCGGCAGCGCTTTCAACCGTTACTCGCAGGATCGTGCGCGCGTCGGGATCCATCGTCGTCTTCCATAGCTGGTCCGGGTTCATCTCGCCGAGACCCTTGTAGCGCTGGACCGAAATCCCCTTGCCGTCCTTGCCGTTTGAAAGCCGGCTGATCTCCCGGTCCCGCTCCGCGTCGCTGAATACGTAGCGCTCCGTCTTCCCCTTGTGGACCCGGTAGAGCGGCGGCTGCGCGATGTAGACGTACCCGCGATCGATCAGTTCCCGCATCTGGCGGAAGAAGAAGGTGAGGAGGAGCGTGCGGATGTGGGCGCCGTCGACGTCGGCGTCGGTCATGATGATGATCTTGTGGTAGCGGGCCCTCTCGATGTCGAAATCCTCGCGGATCCCGGCCCCGATCGCGGTAACCATCGCCCGGATCTCGTCGTTGGAGAGGATCTTGTCGATCCGCGCCTTCTCGACGTTGAGGATCTTGCCCTTGAGCGGCAGGATCGCCTGGAAGGAGCGATCCCGGCCCTGCTTCGCCGAACCCCCCGCGCTGTCTCCCTCGACCAGATAGATCTCGGAGAGCGCCGGGTCGGCGATGGAACAGTCGGCCAGCTTGCCCGGCAGCACCCCACCCTCCAGTCCGCTCTTCTTGCGTGCCAGATCGCGGGCCTTGCGCGCGGCCATCCTGGCCCGCGCCGCCTGCAGCGACTTCTCGATCAGCGCCTTGGCCGACCTGGGATTCTCCTCCAGGAAGGCCGACAGATGCTCGTTCACGGCCGTCTCGACCGCGCCCCGCACCTCCGAGTTGCCCAGCTTGGTCTTTGTCTGGCCCTCGAACTGCGGCTCCATGACCTTCACGCTCAGGACGCAGGTGAGTCCCTCGCGCACGTCGTCGCCCGACAGGTTTTCATCCTTCTTGAAGATCCTGTTCCGGCGGGCATAGTCGTTGATCGTGCGTGTCAGCGCCGCCCGGAACCCGGTCAGGTGGGTGCCGCCCTCGTGCGTATTGATGTTGTTGACGAAGGTGTGGATGTTCTCCGAGAAGCCGTCGTCGTATTGCATGGCCAGCTCGATCTGCGCCTCGGGCCGGTCGGTCTCGAAGTAGATGACGTTGTCGTGCACCGGGGAGCGCGTCCCCCGCAGCCAGGTCACGAATTCAGCGAGCCCGCCGTCGTACCGGTAGGTATGCTCGACCTCTTCGTCGGTCCGCTCGTCACGCAGCACGATCTCGAGTCCCTTGTTGAGGAACGCCAGCTCGCGCAAGCGCGCGGACAGTCTGTCGAAGCTGAATTCCAGCTCGGTGAAGACCTCCGGGTCCGGCTTGAACGTGACCAGCGTGCCCTGCCCCCGCGCGGTCCCCAGGTCCGCGAGGTCGGTGGTTCTGATACCCCTCTGGTAGCGCTGGTGGTAGCGCTTGCCACCCCGCCTGACCTCCACCTCGAGCCACTCGGAGAGCGCGTTCACCACGCTCACGCCGACCCCGTGGAGCCCGCCCGAGACCTTGTAGGAGGTCTTGTCGAACTTGCCGCCCGCATGCAGGGTGGTCATCGCCAGCTCGACTCCCGGGACTCCCTCGGTCGGGTGCATGTCCACGGGGATTCCCCGGCCGTCGTCGTCCACGCTGATCACGTCACCGGGACGGATCACCACGTTGATCGACGTGCAGTGCCCCGCCATCGCTTCGTCGATGCTGTTGTCCACGACCTCGTAGACCAGGTGGTGGAGCCCGCGCGCCGAGGTGGAACCGATATACATCCCCGGCCTCTTCCGGACTGCCTCCAGCCCCTTGAGGACCTGTATCTGTCTCGACGTGTAGTCGCCTGCCCTGCTTTTCACCGCCATGCTCACACCTCGGAAATCATTGCTCGGCCAAGCGGAACCGGACATCGCCGATGGCCGGGCCGGCCCGGGCCTTGTTCACCTGCTCAAGTATCAGCGGGCGCATCATCGACAGCTCAGCGAGCCACGCGCTCGAAACCACTTCGACCACCAGCGTGTCCCCCCGCACCTCCACGGGCCTGGTAACCCTGCTGACCCTGGGTCCGACCGCGCAGGTCCATTCATCGAGCGCACCCAAGCGGCCCAGCGCTTCACCCAACCCCGTCCGGTCCAGGTAGCCCGCCAGGATTTCCCCGACGGGCTCGGGCCTTCCGACCGCACCGCGTGCCGCCCCCGCCGCCCTCACGCCGCGATCACCCCGGCGCGGATGTGCCAGCATGGCAGGCTGCGCCCCGGGAGCCGCACGTCGGACTCCTTGGGAACGGTGAGGATCACCTGACCGGTCCCCTCCTCCGCGAGCAGGGTGGCCAGGCGGCTCGAACGACCCGAGTCGAGTTCGGCGAAGGCGTCGTCGACGAGGAGGATCGGCTCCTCCCCGCGCTGCTGCCGGATGGTGGCCGCTTCGGTGAGCCGTAGTGCCAGCGCGGCCGTGCGCCGCTGCCCCCCCGATCCGTAGGCCCGGGCCGGGCGCGCACCGCCGCCGGTGGACACCGTGACGAGAAGTTCGTCGCGGTGTGGCCCCGCGCTCGTGACGCCGAGCCGCGAATCCCTCTGCCAGGACTCGTTCAGGCGGACCCTGAAGTGTTCGCGCAGCGTGCTCTCCGCGGCCGTTGCGGTATCGTCCGCGGTGCCCGGTGTTCCGTCCGAGCCTGGATTCGGCCGGTAGGATAGCGCGGCCGAATCACCGCCGGAGATCGCTTCGTAGCATCGGGTAAAGTGCGGGCCCCACGTCGATACCCACTCGCCGCGCATGCGGATGAGCCGGGCTCCCGATTCGACCATCCCCTCCTCCCAGGGACTCACCCATTCCCGGGAGACCGGTCCGCCCGAAGCTGCCCGCAACGCGGCATTCCGCTGAGCCAGCGTTCTGCGGTATTCCTGCAGCGTCTCAAGGTATCTGCGCCGGTTCAGGGACAGGACGATATCGAGAAAGCGGCGACGCACACCGGGCCCGCCGCTCACCATGCCCGCGTCCGAGGGCGAGAAGACGACAGCTCCCAGCCTGCCGAGGGCGGCCGAGATCCTGGCCGCATCGTTACCGTCCACCGTCACCCTCTTGCTCCTCGTCTTCCTGTCAAAGCCCGCCGCCACCGTCGCCGGCTCGCTGCCGTCGACCGATCCCCGGATGTGGAACACGTCCTCGGAAAAGGCCGTCAATTCGGCGTCACCCGCACCCCGGAAGGAACGGAAGCTCTCCAGGTAGTAGATCGCTTCCAGAAGATTCGTCTTCCCCTGCGCGTTATCGCCGACCACCGCGACCCCCTCCGGGGGGAAGTGCAACTCCTGGATGCCGAGGTTGCGGAAGTGGCGCAGCTCCAGTTTCCTCAAGACCACGAACGGGCGTGGAAACAGGGTATTCCGTGCATCCCTGAATATAACAGGAAATCACGGTGGTCTGGCCGGGCGGCCGAGACCCCCGCACACGTGCTCACTCGCCCTTGAACGCCGCCCTGCGCTTCTCCAGGAAGGCCGCCATCCCCTCCTGCATGTCGTCGGTGGAGGCGAGGAGGCCGAAAAGGGTGGACTCGAGCTCCAGCGCATGCTCCATGTTGCTCTCGACGGCTTCGTACATCGACTTGAGGGCCATCTCGAGGGCGACCGGCGCGTTGCGCGCGATTCGCCCCGCCAGCTTCCTCGTCCGCTCCATCAGATCCTCGTGCGGAACCACAAGGTTTGCGAGCCCGATTTCGGCGGCGCGCTCCGCGGTGACCATGTCGCCGGTGAGCACCATCTCCACCGCACGACCCAGGCCGACCAGGCGGGCCAGCCGCACCGTTCCCCCGTACCCGGGGATGATCCCCAGCCCGACCTCGGGCAAGCCGAAGCGCGCCCGCTCGCTCGCGACCCGGAGGTGGCACGCGATCGCGAGTTCGCAGCCGCCGCCGAGCGCGTACCCCCCTACTGCAGCCACGACCGGTTTCGGGAACCGCTCGATCCTCCGCAGGACCTCCTGGCCTTCGCGGCTGACCGCGACTCCGGTGCGCGGTCCCATCGTGGCGAGCACGCCGATATCGGCTCCGGCGACGAAGGCCTTGTCGCCCGCACCGGTGAGAATGACCACGCGCACCGCGGGATCCCCGCCCAGCCCGTCGAAGGCGGCATCGATCTCGGCGATGACCTGGGGGTTCAGCGCGTTGAGCTTCGCCTGGCGGTCGATCGTGACCGTGGCGATCAAGTCCTGGATTTCGGTCCTGACGTACGTGTTGTCGTTCATTTGAGCGCGGAGGGGGAGGTCCGAGGAGGAAACAATGGAAGCTAGTCGTGATTCCGGGCGCCTGCCACCGCGAAATGGGACGGATTCGGGCCCGGGCGTAGCAATCCCGCGCCCCCTGTCTTACCTTCCGCTGTGGATGGTGGTCCACCGTGGCCGCCGGCTCGGATCCTGGCACACAAGCAAGAGGAACCATGTCGCGTTCTCTGAACAAGGTGACGCTGATCGGCAACGTCGGGGGCGACCCCGACGTGCGCTCCACCGCGTCCGGCACCCGGGTTGGGAAGCTGTCGCTGGCGACCAGCCGGCAGTTCACGGACCGCTCCGGACAGCAGCAGGACCGTACCCAGTGGCACAGGCTCACGTTCTTCGGGCGGCTCGTCGATGTCGTGGAGCAGTGGGTCAAGAAGGGCGACCGGCTCTACATCGAGGGAAGGCTCGACTACTCCCAGACCCAGGATGAACAGGGTGGGACGAGGTACTGGACCGATATCATCGTCAACGAAATGATCATGCTGGGATCGGGCGGCCCCGGGCGGGCAGCGCCCGGCGAGGCGGGCCAGGGCCCGGCGGGCTACGGGGGACAGCGTTCGCCACGCCCTCAACCCCCGATTACCGAACCGGACGACGACCTGCCGTTCTAGTTAGCGCAGACCGAAGCGAGGAAGGCACCTTGGCCAACGACGCAATCGAAATGGAAGGCACCGTGACCGAGGTCCTCCCCAACGCGAACTTCAGAGTCAAGCTGGAGAACGGACATGAGATTCTGGCCTACCTGTCCGGCAAGATGCGCAAATTCTACATCCGTGTGCTCGCCGGCGATCGCGTCAAGGTGGAGATGTCGCCCTACGACCTGACCCGCGGACGGGTCACCTACCGGTACAAGTAGACGACCGGCGGCTAGTCGCCCTCTTCCTCCGACTCCCACAGCCCGAACAGTTCCGGATCGTAGCGGGACGGATCCTCCCGGTAGGCCCGGGCCCAGTCCTGGAATTCCGGCAGGTTCAACTGTTCCCGGATCTTTCGGGTGGCGAAGCGGATCGCGTCGTTGTAGGACGCGGGCGCCAAGCGGTTGGAGGCGCGCGCTTCGGCCTCGGCGAGCTTGTAGATCTCGGTGGGCGGCAACGACAGTACGGCATCGGCCACCTTCGCCGAGCAGTAGTCCCGGTACTTGGCCCGAAGGACGGGATCTTCGTCTCGCTCCACCATGTCACCCTCCGTCACGAAATGCAGCTTCGGTCAGGCGATTCGCGTGACCGGCGTTCCACGGAAACCAACGGCTGCAGTGCATTACGACGGCAACAGGAATGTCGCCACATGGACAACGGGTGGTCAAGGGGACCGAATTCTACACCGAAACACTTGTTCCGCCGCTTTTCAGGTGGCCCCGCAAGCGATGAGTGGTTCGAGTCGGTACAGGCGTGGGCCGGGAAAGCGGTCTACGCGTAGCTGGAGGCGGAATCGCCAGGGGACTCCATGACCCGCCGTTCACGGGCTTCGGCCTCCCTCAGTCGGCGATAGATGGCCCGCCGTGTGAGTCCATACTGAATCACGCGGCTGAGGAAATCCGGGTCGGACCGCTGCACCTCCTCCGCTTCTGCGGCAATCTCATTGGGGAGACGAACATTCAGTTGCACCGATCTCGTGTTCCACATCCCTGGTTTCACCCCTGGCCTGTATAATCTGAAAAGGATTTCTTCGCAAAAAAAACCGCCCGAAAGCGAACCGGCTACGGTCTCCCCAGTCACGGCGCGAACTGTCATGCCGATCCCGGACGGACTCTAACAGTACGCACCGCCGGCGCTCCATGCAAGGAAATCCCCAAACAGGGCCCCATCTACCTAAGTCATTACATGATAACGAGTTAGCAAATCGACACAATTGGATAATCCACTTGTTTCCCAACGAAACAGAAGCTCGTCCGCTACCGTTCCGATACTGACGTAAGTGGCAAGCTGATAAGCAGTTGGAGGGAAGCACGGGAAGCCTTGCGACGGGCGCGACAAAACACATTTTTCCCAAAAAATCGTGATTCGCGAATCGACCTCCCGGAGGACGGCGCCAGGTCGATTTCAGGGCAAGACCGACCGCAGGAACGCCCCCAACGTGGCGCGGTCGAACTCCCTGAACCTCCGTTGCACCTCCCTCGCGGTCTCCTCGAGGAAGATGTTGGCCGTGTGATACCGGCCGGTGCTGCCCCGCTGCCGGAAACGGAGGAACCCGCGCCAGATGGTGCCATCACGGAAGACGTGCAGCGATGCGACCCAGGAACGCCCCGCGTAGTTGAAGTGCCGGTCCTCCAGCCGCCCCGGCTGACCCACCTTCGCGGCGTGCGGACCCTCGTTGGAGTCCTCGATATGGCAGAGCGGATACTGCTCCCGGTCCGCCAGCCAGACTTCGAAGGGCGGCAGCGGCAGCAGGTGTTCCGCAAAGCGGACCAGGGTCGCCATCGGATCCTGGACATCGTGAAGGCCACGCCCCTGCGCCCACTCGCGCGCCTCGCCGTAGAGTTCGCGCACCGCCTCGCGCGGCATGACGTGGAGGAGACGGGCGGCCTGGCGGCGGCGATACCCGTGATACTTCAGGTACAGCACCTCTGTCGTTTCCGCCGGGTGGTCCCGTGGAGCCTTCCAGCTCTGTGTCCACGCCTGTTCGGCCATCTGTTTCGCCACTCCTGGTCAGTGCACCGACATTGCCGGATCGCCGAGTTCCGGGGAGGCAATCCCGAAACGTCCGTCTCCTGCGTTCAGACGGGCCAGTGTCGCGCGTTCGCCGAAGGTCGACGTCAGACCGCTGACCGTCCCGAACCTCTCTGGTTCGAAGCGCGCGACCAGGCGACTCAAGCCCCGGCGCATCACCCGGAGGCTTCCCAGAACCTCCTGGAAGGTCACCGGTACACCGAACCGGACATGGTGGATCTCGCAGGGGTCTCCCCCTGCCGGCCCCGACGTTCCCACGGGCAGGCCGCCGAAGGCTTCCCGGAGGACCTTCCCCAGCCCGTGCGCGCCGCCGCGCCCGGGCGTTCTGAAGACCAGGCAGTTGGCCTCGTAGTCGAGGTGGACCCTGGTGATCACGCCCGGCGCCGTCACGATCCGCACCACCGTGTCCTCGTGAAGGTCCAGATCCTTGCAGAGGTCCCGGAAGCCGATCCTCAGAAGGATGGGGCGGGTGAGCGGCGTGAAGCCCCTGCGGTCGAGGACGCGCAGCGCCAGGTCGAAGCAGTAGCGGCGCAACTGCTCCCCGCGCGACGGTTGCTCCCGGGCGTCGCTCAGGGCCCGGAGGTGCGCGAGAGTGGGATCGTAGATCCAGTCCAGGATCACCAGTTCCGTGGTCAGGTTCAGGTATTTGACTTCCGCGGACCCCAGATCCACAGCCCGCGCCGAGGATGCGAACCGTCCCGCCATGACCACCGCGAGTCCGATGTCGCGAATGCGGCCTCCGGGGTGGTGAAGCTCGTGGACATCGCGGTACTGGACCACCGCCCGGGTCAACGGCAGATCGCAGATGCCCGGCACATCGGCCAGCGCATCCGGGCGGCTTTCCGTAGCGGTCAGGCTCTGCATGTTCAGCTCCGTTGGGGGGCGGAGTCGCAGCCACCGGCAGCAGGGTGCCCGCGCGAAGAATCGCCGTTGAATTCGGGCGGGCGATGCAACCCCGGGCGCCGGGGGGTCCAAATGATAAGCATTTGTTTCCCCGGGCCGCAAGCTGCGGGGGGCGGACCCGGCAGGGCGGAACCCGGGAGGGCGGACACTCCCGGCGCGCCGTCACCCCATTCCGCCCGTCGCGGTCTCCGGGACGCGAGCATGCCGCGCCGCAGGGTGTGGACTGTGCCGCAGCGCTTGCCGCATGCGGGGACCCGTTCTATCATTAGCGTACGTTTCGGGAACCTCCCGGGGTCGCGCGCGCACGCCGGTGCGGTGCGCCGCCTGGACACACGGAGTTCTCGACCCATCAGCAACGCAGGACCTCAGCGGGGTGATCCGGTTGGAAGTCTTCGTCAAAGAGAACGAGAGCCTGGAGCGGGCTCTTCGCAGGTTCAAGCGGAAGGTACAGCGCTCGGGCCTCTATTCGGAACTGCGCAAGCGGCGCTTCTACGAGAAGCCCAGCGCCCAGCGGAAGAGGAAGAGGGAGGCGGCGATTCGGCGGGAGCGCAGGCGCCAGCGCCGCGGCCGGCGGTAGGCGTCACAAATGTCGCGCGGTGGGGGGGACACCCCCATCGCGGAATCCCCGCGACAAGGTCACACCTTCAGCGGGACCGGTCCCTGCGGTGTCCAGTCGTAGAATCCCGCCCCCGTCTTGCGCCCGTATCTTCCCATCGTGACCAGTCGTCTCAGTAGCGGGGGAGGCGCGTAGCGCTCCTCACGGTATTCGCCATACATGATCTCGGCGACCTGGCAGAGGGTGTCGAGTCCGACGAAGTCGCAGAGGGTGAACGGACCCATCGGGTATCCGCACCCCAGTGTCATCGCGGTGTCGATGTCCTCGACCGTGGCAACGCCCCGCTCCAGCTGGCGAATCGCGTCGAGCATGTAGGGGACCAGGAGCAGGTTCACCACGAACCCGGAATTGTCGCGCGCCGCGACGGGGACCTTGCCGATCCTCCGGGCGAAGGCGCGCGCCGCGTCGAAGGTCTCCTGGCTCGTGACGATCGTGCGGACGACCTCGACGAGCTTCATCACGGGGACGGGGTTGAAGAAATGGAGACCGACGAAGCGATCCGGACGTGAGGTTGCCGCGGCCATGTCGGTGACGGTGAGGGAGCTGGTGTTCGACGCGAAGACGGTTTCTTCCGGGCAGATCCCGTCCAGGTAGCCGAACAGCTCATTCTTGGCGTCGAGGGACTCGACGATGGCCTCGATCACGAGGTCCCGGTCGCCGAGGTCGTCCAGGGAGGTTGTGAAGGTGAAGCGCGACAGGGTCTCGTCGCGCGCAGACGGGTCCAGCTTGCCCTTGGCGACCGCCCGATCCAGCGACTTCGCTACCCTCGCCCGCCCCGCCTGGAGGGCGCCTTCGTCAATCTCCCGCACGACTACATCGAATCCGGCTTTGGCCGCGACCTCGGCTATGCCGCTGCCCATGAGGCCACACCCGGCCACACCCACTTTTCTGATCTCCAATTCGGATCTCCTCCTGTGTCTTGTCTTGTGGAGCGGCTCCGTTGCCATCCCCTTTAGCGGTCCCTTCCAATCATCTCCCGGGCCACTCCGTGGAAGTGGCGGCGGACCCACCTTCGCCACGCGGGCGGCGGCGGCTCCAGTCCGCCCGGGGTTTCAAGTCCGTCGAGTATGCCCTCGACCTCAAGGTGTATTTCGCGGAGCCTGCGCTGAAACCCCCGGCCGGCCAGCACCGCGATGCCGAAGACCGCCGCACTTCCCGCGACCAGGCCGCCCAGAGCAGCTGCCGTCATCGAAAACAGCGTGGCGATGGCGGCGGCCGTGCCGTACCCCACCGCCAGCCCGACGATTCCCCCGCCCAGCACTGCCCTGCCGCGGTAGTCGCCGGTGATCCCCGGATCGACCAGGATGTCCACCTGCGTGGCGCCGTCACCGAGGTCGTCGAGGCGCGCCTCCACCAGGCGCGAAGCCGCGACGTAGTGCTGCCGGGAAGTGGAGCTGGCCGCCCGGGCCACCCGCGACGCCCAGTCGATAGCGGGACGGTACTGGAGCAGGTCGTCCCGGCGTCTCACCCGCTGCAGCAACTGGCCCCCGGCGAGGAACTCGTCGAGCTCCCGGCGCACGGCCGCCCGCTTCCGCCCCACCACCCGGCTCCCCCGCACCTCGCCCGGCGCGATCAGTTCGTGGATCCCGCTCCTCCGCCGGAGTGCGCGTCCACCCTCCGTGCGCAGCTCCGTCAGCGCCCTGCGCACATGGCGCTCCGCCAGCCCGGCCTCGCGCCCGATGCGCAGCACCTCCACATCGGTGAATTCCCCTTCGGCGCCGCCGGGCTCTTCCCCGGCCAGCTCCGACGCGCGGCGCATGACCTGGTCGAAGTCGCTCCGCGATATCGCCCGCTTGCCGCTCATCGGTTACACCGGCCCCCGCTCACCGCGCCGCTCTCGCCGCACCTTGCCGTTCCGGCGCCTTGCCGCCTCGGTGCCACGCGGGACTCATCCACGGACTGCTCAGAACGCCTCGACGACCACCGCACCGCCCTGCCCTCCACCTATGCAGGCCGCGCCCAGCCCGTAGCGCCCGCCTCGGCGCCGCAGCTCGTGGAGGAGGTGCAGCGTGATCCTGGCCCCGGAAGCCGCGAGCGGGTGGGTGATCGCGATCGCGCCCCCGTTGACGTTGGTGCGGGCGGGATCGAGGCCGAGTTCCTTCTCGACGGACTTGTACTGCGCCGCGAACGCTTCGTTGATCTCCACCAACTCCATGTCCTCCAGCGTTAGTCCCACCCTGCCCAGCGCGTTGCGGGCCGCCGGCGCGGGCCCGATTCCCATGATGCCCGGGTCCACTCCGGCGAAACCCCATGAAACCAGGCGGCCGATCGGCGCGGCAGCGTTCGCCTCCGCCCACCTCCGGTCCGCGATCACCACCGATGCCGCCCCGTCGCCGATTCCGCTCGCGTTACCGGCGGTTACGAGCCCGTCCTTCCTGAAATAGGGACGAAGCCGCGCGAGTCCTTCAATCGTCGTATCGGGCCGCATGTGCTCGTCCACCGCGAACCGGACCTCGCCCTTGCGGGTCCGAACCGTCACCGGCGCGACTTCGGCGTCGTAGTGGCCGGCGTCCCAGGCGGCCTTCGCCCTCATCTGGCTGTTCACCGCCACCTGGTCGGCCTCCTCGCGGGTCACGGCATACTGCTCCGCCAGACCCTCCGCGGTCTGTGCCATCGTCAGGCCGCAGTGCGAATCAAGCAGCGCCTCCCACAGCGAGTCCTCGAATCCCTTTCCGGCCGGACCGAGGCGGAGGTCCCCCCAGCGGGCCCCGCGTACCACATGGGGTGACTGGCTCATCGACTCGGTGCCTCCGCAGAGCGCAACCTCGGTGCCGCCCAGCAGAATCTCCTGCGCGCCCGACACGATCGCCTGGAAGCCGGAGCCGCACAGCCGGTTGACGGTCAGCGCGCCGGCCTCCTGCGGGACGCCTGCCCGCAGTCCCACATGCCGCGCCAGGTAGATCGCGTCGGCGGAGGTCTGGAGCGCGTTGCCGTAGAAGACGTGCCCCACGTCGGCCGGCTCGACCCCTGCCTCCGCCAGCGCCGCCTCGGCCGACAGCACCCCGAGGTCGGTCGCGCTGAAGTCCTTCAGCGAACCGCCGAAGGTACCGAACGGGGTGCGCTTCCCGGAAAGGAAGACAACCTCCTTGTCGAAGCCCTGCGTTCCCATGAATCCTCCCAGTCCATGTGGTTGTCAAAGAATAGACCCGCTGCGGTCCCCGCGGGTTCCGGATGCCGGTCCAGACGTGCCGTGAAAGCTAATCCCGGAGCCGCGCGGTCATCCATTCCCCCACCTCGCGGGTGGTCGCGCTTCCACCCAGGTCCGGGGTGCTGACCCGCTCCCGGATGGACGCGACGATGCACTCCTCTACGTCGGCGGCGGCGGCATCCATCTCCAGGTACCCGAGCGTCAGGGCGACGCACCCCACTGCCGCCAGCGGATTCGCGATGCCCTGGCCCGCGATGTCGGGCGCCGATCCGTGCACCGGCTCGAAGAGCGCCCAGACGCCCGGGTTGATGTTGCCCGAGGGCGCGAGACCCAGTCCTCCCGTGACCTGCGCGCCCAGGTCGCTGAGAATGTCGCCGAACAGATTGGAGGTGACCACCACCTCGTACCGCTGGGGCCTGCGGACGAGGTCCATCGCCATCGCGTCGACGTACATGGCGTCCTGCGCGGTGTCCGGGAAGGCGGCGCCCACCTCCGCGAAGACGCGCCGCCAGAGCGCACCCTCGTGCACGAGCGCGTTCGCCTTGTCCACCAGGGTCACCCGCCCCCGGCCCGTGGCCGCCGCGTGCTCGAAGGCCGCCCGCACGATGCGCTCCACTCCGCGGTAGGTGTTGAGGCTCTCCTGCACCGCGACCTCCTCGGTGGTGCCGGCCTTGAAGCGGCCGCCGAGTCCCGTGTAGAGCCCCTCCGTGTTCTCCCGAAAGAAGACGATGTCGGTTGTGGGGTCGGGGTCGCGCAGTGGCGAAAGGGCCGGGATGAGGAGCTTGCAGGGCCGGAAGTTGACGTAGAGGTCCGCGTGGAAGCGGAGGCCGAGCAGGATGTCGCGGATATGGGCGTGGTCGGGGACGCGGGGGTCGCCGAGCGCGCCGAGCAGCGCGGCGTCGTAGTCGCGCACCAGGCGGTCGCGCTCTGCATCGGTGATGGCGACGCCATCGCGCAGGTACCGGTCCGCGCTGAGGTCCCACCGGTCGAGGGTGAGGTCGAGGCCGTGCCGGTGGGCGGCCGCCGCGAGGACATCCGCGGCTACAGCGGTGACCTCGGGGCCGATTCCGTCTCCGCCGATGACCGCGATGCGGGCCTGGCGCCCCCGTGATCCCCTATCGGACAACGCCGGGGTCCTCGTAGCGGCCGGAAGCGGAAGTCCTGCCCCGCGCTACGGGACCCTCCCGAACATGATGTTGCAGCGCGGACAGAAAAAGTCCTTCCCCCGCCGGGCGAGCGGCGGTCCCAGTTCGCCGCGTGGGCACAGCGGATCCAGTCCCTCTTCGGCCTGGAGCCTCACTTTGCGCCGCTCCCTCCAGGTGCTGATCCGGAGCGGCAGTTCGAACCGGAGCGCGGAAGCCTTGCACTCGAAGAGAACGGTGCTGGTCCCGTCAGCCTCCTGGCGTGCCCCGAGTTCCATGAGGAAACCGCCCATGGGGGACGGTACCTGGCGTCCGCTGCAGTGGAGGCGTTCCATCTTCTTGACCTGGTCCAGCTCTTCTACGCCGAAACCCTCACGCGCGGGCCCGGCGCCAGCCTGCTGCTTGGTGGAACTGCTCAACTTGATATCCTTTTCTTCGCCGCCGCCGTGCGACGAATCGCTATCCCGGCCGCGGACAGATCCGCACGGATCCGCGCAGAGTCCGTCCGCGGGCTGCTATCTCTCGTACAGGTAGGCCGACTCCTCGCGGCGTGCTTCGCCGTCCACGCAGACCGCGAACCTGGCCCCGGACCAGATCGCCGCCCCGCCGTACTCGCCATTCTTGTTCACGGCGTAGTAGTTGACGTTGAAGCCGGGCAGGCCGCGGTCGTTGCGGAGCCTGGGCTCGACGGTAAACGTCACGATGCGGCGGAGCGCCTCCAGGCAGGCGTCGGTGGGGGACATGCCCGCGCGCATCATCTCCACCACGGTGTGTGATCCGCAGGTCTTGATCACGGCCTCGCCCCGCCCCGTCGATCCGCACGCACCCACGTCGTTGTCCACGTAGAGCCCCGCACCCACGATCGGGGAGTCGCCGACCCTCCCCGGTACCTTCCACGCCAGCCCGGACGTCGTGGTGACGCCCGAAAGGTCGCCGTCCCGGTTGACGACGTTGCAGTTGATCGTTCCCTGGGGGCGCACACCGTCGTGGGAGTCGAGAATCCCGAGGCCGTACGCCTCCTCGTCCTCGAACGGCTCACCACCTGGCCCCGCTGTGTCCGGCACCAGGTAGTCGTCCGTGTCGCTCATCCTCGCGCGCCACTCGATCCACCTGCGGCGCGAACGCTCGGTGAGGAGATTCTCTGTCTGGTAGCCCATCGAAACCGCGAAGCGCTGAGCCCCCTTGCCGACCAGGAGCACGTGGTCCGTGTAGCGCATCACATCCATCGCCACGCTGGACGGTGTCTTGATGCCCTCGAGGCAGGCGACTGCCCCGGCGCCCCGGCTCGGCCCGTGCATCACCGACGAATCGAGCTGGACCACCCCGTCCAGGTTGGGCAGTCCCCCGTACCCGACCGACGAGTCGCCCGGATCGCGTTCCACGATGTTTACGCCCTGGACGACGCCTTCAAGCGTGTCTCCACCGCCATTGACCACCTCGATCGCGGTGGCACTGGCTTCGAGCGCGTTGCCGCTCCCCACCGCCACCGGCGTTACCACGCTCCGGCGGATTGCCGGCGCGCCCAGGAGCGGACTGGCCGAACCCATCCCGACGGCGGCACCGACGCCCACCCCGGCTGAAGTCTTCAGGAAATCGCGACGGCTTGTCATGACTGGCTCTCCTTGCGGGTGCTGTGCTTTGGGTTCTGTCGACACGGACAGGTCCCCTTTCGGGGGCGTCCGAAATCCGGGTTCATTCCGGTTGCCGGCTTCCACGGGGCCCGTAGGCGGACATCCTTCGGCCTACAGGCTGGTGGGGGGATGCTCCGGTCCGGCTAGGCTTCCCTGGGTTCTCCGAGGAGGGCTTCGCCCGATTCCGTGATTACGGCCCCGTCCGTCGACGCGCCGTCGTCGGCCGGGGATTCGGCGGTGGGCCGGGATCTCCTGAGCCGCGAGATTACGGGCTTGCAGAATTGCAGTCCCACCTTCTTGAGCTTCGCGAGATCCGCTACCTCGAGGTCCGGATACCGCTCCGCCAGGTACTCGACGGTCTCGGTCATCCAGACATCCTGGTCAGCCGCTTCCGCGTCGAGTACGCCGCAGCGGTGGATATGGCTGAACAGTTCGTCTCTCGCCCGCTCGATTGGTTCTTGCTTCGCCACTACTCCTCCTTAACTATTGTGCGCTTCGTCGGGATCTCTCCCCGCCGGCCGAACGCCGGGTTGACGAAGCCAAATAAACTACGCCCCGAATCCGCCATGGCAAGAACCCCATGAATGATGCTCCTCCGACACCCAGGATCGACTCGTGAGAATCCTCGCTTCGTCGCTGTGCGACCATGCGGCCGCCACGCCGGACGGCAAACTCGATGTCCACGGGATCTTCCACGACCTCTATGCTCCCGGCTTTCCGGCGCGCCAGGACAGCATGACCCTGGTGCTTTCACTGGAGTGGGAGCGCAGCGACAGCGGGCGCTACGGCTTTCGAGTGGACGTAACCGGGCCCGGGCGCCAGCCCATCCTGACGGTGGAAGGACAGTCGGAGGTGACCCCGCGTCCGGCGGACCGCCCTCCTCCCAGGACCCGGCTGGTCCTTCCCCTCCAGGACGTGGTGTTCCCGGTTGCGGGCCGCTACGAGTTCCGCATCACGGCCAAGGGGCGTGCCCTGCGCGGTCCGGTCCTCTACCTGGTCGAGGCGGGGGGGGACGACGTCAGGGAGGGAGGCCCAGCCATCCCGCAGACTTGAGCGCAAGCAGCCCCAGGCCGGCGGCGGCCCCGAGCAGCGCTTCGTACTCCCGGTTGCGCAGGTAGCGCCCGGGGGAGAAGCCCGTCTCCCCCCGCGTCGGTTGACCGGCCGCCGGACGGAAGCGCGTCAGGCGCGGCAGGAAGGCTGGAACGGATTCCTTGTAGCGGCGGTAGCCATCTCCGAAGCGCTCTTCCAGTTCGCCCGTTTCGCGAACCATCGTACTTCCGTAGACCCATGCGAAGTATGCGAGGAAGAGCAGCCCCAGCCACGGGCGCCCGCCGGCGATCACCGCCCCCGCGCCGATCAGGAAGGACCCGAGGTACAGCGGGTTGCGCGTGAAGGCATACGGACCGGAGACCGCCAGCTCGCGGTCCTTCTTCACGACTCCTGCCGCCCAGCCGCGGACCACCAGTCCGAACGCCACGAAGACGGCCCCCAGACGCAACGAAAACGGACTGGGCAGGGCCAGCCAGAAGAAGGCGATCGCGAGGATCCAGGCGCTGCCGATGCGGACGCCGCGGTGGCTGGGCTTCAACGCCGGCCGGCCGCCTTGCCGCCGATGGCGATCACATCAGGCGTGGCCGGCCGCTCTTCGACCGGCTGTTCGTCTTCGCGTCGCTGCGCCGGTCCAGGCACCTCTCCCGGCTCCGCCGGAACACCCATCGTGTACTCGGTGAGTTCCATTGACAGCGGCACGATCCAGAACTTCGTCAGCTTCATGTAGACCACAAGGCGCCGTTCGTCGTCGGAAAAATGGATTTCCGCCCGGGCACCCTGCTCGAAGAGATTGCTGCCGGGAATGATCGGGCGTACGACGATCGTGTTGAAGACGCCCGCCTCGGTCTCCACCTGGTCCCTGCGGAGAACCTCGATGATGACCGGGTTGCCGGCTTCCTTGAAGTAGCGGTTGTAGGTGTAGGTGTCTCCCACTTCCAGCGGAAGCGTACGTGCGAAAAAGACGAAGGAAAGGTCGTCCAGGGGCTGCGGGGACGGCATCGCCCAGGCCGTATCGTGGTCGATGCGCTGAACCCTGAGGTCGTCGGGAAAGAACTCGTATTCCCGAATCCGTCTCCCATGGTCCGTGATCTTGTGGAACCGCCGGGAAATAAGCTCTTCCGGGTCGATCCAGCTATAGTACTTGTCATCCAGCTTGTGGGCGCCCCCCCCCAAACGTCCTTGAATCGTGAACTCGAGCGGAAGGGTGGAAAACCCGTGAATCGCTTCGGGCCGGCCGATCTTCATCACCGCCTCTCCGCCCCCGAAAATGCTCGCGTTGACGCGGAATTTCAGCTCTTCACCGGGAAGGAAGGGGAACACCCCGGTCCTGGGACCAAGAGCGGTGAGCGAATCGCGCACCAGGCCGTTCTGCTGCGCGGCGACACCCTGTAACGGCGCACCGGCGAGGATCACCGGCACGGCTGCCGTCACCGCGCCCAACGACCGCAACAGGCGGCGACGTTCAGGCTGCACCGTGTCGCTCCGGTTCCAGCGGGGGCACCCTTCTTACCCTCAGAATCTCCCGCAACGTGGCGAACACCCGCACCCGGCTGCGCCGCCAGCGGATATCGTAGCGGGGCTCAACCTGCACATTCGCGGTGCGACGGGCGAACGGGGCCAGCACCTTCATCAACTCGGCGTTGGCCGCCCACCCGTCGGTGGTAACGAGCGGCCTGTCGCGAGCGGCTCTCAGTGCCTTCTTCACGACCACGGCCCGGTAGGCCCGAAAACCCTGCAGCGGGTTCCCGTCCGGCGCGCCTGCCTCCCGGCGCCCGAGTGCGATCCGTCCGAGCCGGCGGGCAAACCGGACAACTCGGGGGGGCGGCGCGACCATCGCTTCCTCTCCGGCTTCACCCGCTACGATGTCGGCTCCCCCCTCGAAGGTCCTGAGCAGCGGCCCCAGGTGATCGGGGTGGTCCGTGAAGTCGCCCTGCATGGTCACGATGGCGTCTCTCTTCGGGTATCGTGTCCTCCCGGCGGCCGCGCGCAACAGTCTCTCCACCGCGGCACCGTAGCCCGCCGGCTGCCGCATTGAAAGCACGGTGAGGGGCAACACCCGCCTGTACTTCTCCAGCAGGGCCGGCGTTCCGTCCCGGGACGCGTCGTCGAGGACGATCAGCTCGTAGTCCCGCCGCAGCTCGGCCATCACCTCGCGGATCTTCCAGAGCAGCACGCCGACGGTGCGGTCCTCGTCCCGGCAGGGAATGCAGATGTAGACCATCGTGGATCCTCGCTTCACGTTCGCGGAGCGGGCATTCCCGCCCCGGCCGCACACCCGGGAAACCGCGCGGCTCCCTCCGGAAAATAGCGGAATTGGCAGTAGGACGCGTCCCCGGTGGAATGCGGTTGTCTACGGGGCGGCGGACGGTCGCCCGCGGTGGGGTCAAGCGGGCTGCCCACCGGCATCGCCCGCAACGCCGCGCGTCTCCGGCGGCGGAGTCTTCCAGCGTTTGTGCAGCCAGAAGTACTGGTCGGGGTAGCGCCGCACGTGCTCCTCGATGCGCGTGGTGTAGGCCTGGGTCAGCGCGGCCACCCTCGCCGCGCGGCCCCCCCGC
>VXLT01000002.1 GCA_009841475.1 Gemmatimonadota bacterium | reverse complement strand
TCATGGAGAACTGGTGCTGGGAGCGTGAAGCCCTCGACCTCTTCGCCCGCCACCACGAGACCGGCGAGCCGCTCCCCGACGCCATGCTGGAACGCCTTCTCGCAGCTCGCCGCTTCATGGGCGGCTGGATGCAGATGCGGCAGCTCTCCTTCGCCAACCTCGACCTGGAGCTCCACCGCACCTACGACGGTGCCGCCCCCGTGATGGACTTCGCGGCGGCGGCGCTTCGCCCCTTCGTCCCCAGCGACTCCTTCATCGAACGGCACATCCTTCCCACCTTCGCCCACCTCTTCGCGGGCGGCTACGCGTCGGCGTACTACTCCTACATCTGGTCGGAGACGCTGGAGGCGGACGCCTTCTCGCGGTTCGCCGCGGATGGCGTGCTGAACGGCGACACGGGCCGCGCCTTCCGCGATTGCGTCCTCGCCCAGGGAGACCGCCGCGATCCCGAGGAGCTGTTCCGCGACTTCATGGGGCGGGACCCGGATCCGGGGGCGCTGATCAGGCGGAATCTGGGGGAGTAGCCACGGCCGGTTTACGTTACCGTGGCGTCCCTTCCGAACCCCCGCTCCGCCGGGAGCCGGAGCGATCTTGGAGTCTCGGCGTATCACACTTGCATGTTCTGCAAGAACCCCCTCGGCGCCAACGAGGTCGACGGCCTCCCAGCGTTTCTCAAGCGGCGTCAGCTGCTGCCGGATCCCGCACGACCTCTGTGGCAAGGACGGTCCCGAGGTGGAGCGCGCCAGGCAGGCCATGGCAGCGGTCACGCAGGCCATCCGTATTGCCACTCCCGCCGAACTCCGTGAGGCTGTCAGCCGGCATCCGGAACAGATCCGAATCAACCGGGATCGTCGAGCGCTGCAGCTGATCGGATGCGCGTCGGAGGTCGTGGCAAGCTACACGGCGACTTCGTTGCCTGCTCTGTCGATTCTACTGGACTGATGCGGTGTCGCGCCGCGGGCCGGAGGGTCTTGGTCATCACCGGTTCTCCAGCAAGCTCGCGAGCCGCACCACGCTGGTTTCCAGGTCGGGGCGCAGCGCCAACACCTCGCGCATGGAGTCCTGCATTTGCGCCATTCGCGCCGGCACCGTCCTGATCGTGTAGTCCGCGATCGAGAGCCCGGCGTCCACCTCCGTCCAGTCGAGTGGGGCGGAGACGGGGGCGCCGGGCCGCGGCCGCACGCAGAAGGGGGCCACGATCAGGCGGCCGTGGCCGTTCTGGAGGAAGTCGACGTAGACCTTGCCTTCGCGCTGCGAGGGCCGCCGTGCGACCGTCGCGATCCCCTCCAGTTCCCGCACCGCCATGAGCGCGAGGAGGTTGCCGATGTTGCGCGACTGCTCGTACGTCACCTGCCGCCCCAGCGGGACGAGCACGTGCAACCCGGTCGAACCGCTCGTCTTCACGAATGACGGCAGTTCGATCTCGTCACACAGCTCCCTGAGGAATCGCGCGATCTTCACGACGTCGGTGAAGGGCGCGTCCTTCGGGTCGAGGTCCAGGACGCAGAAGTCGGGGCGCGCGATGTCCGAAACCCGGCTTTGCCAGATGTGCAGCGGGATGCTGGCACTGTTGGCCACGTACATCAGCGACTCGAGGTCGTCGGCGACGAAGTAGTCCAGATCGCGCTCCGAGCCCTCACTGTAGAGGCGCACCCGCCGGATCCAGGAGGGCGCGAACTCCGGCGCGTTCTTCTGAAAAAAGGACTTGCCGTGAATGCCGTCCGGGAAGCGTGTCAGTACGACCGGACGGTCCGCCAGGTACGGAAGGATCCAGGGGCCGATCGCGCGGTAGTACTCGACCAGGTCCCCCTTCACGTACCCGTCCTCGGGCCAGAAGGGCTTGTCCAGGTTGGTGAAATGCACGACCCGTTCCGGCGCGGCCTCCACCGGCGCCACGGGATCGGCCAGCCGCCTGCCCCCGTCCGAGGGAACGCACTCCTCGGGCGGCTTGTCGTCGCGCAAGCGCAGGAACGAGGGATGCCGAAGCACGCCCGCCTCGGTGATCTCCTTGTACCGGACCTCCGCGACCAGCTCCGGCGACACCCAGCGGTGACGCCCGCTTCCCGCCAGCTCGGCACCCGGCGGGGGCTCGGCGGACGGCAGGCCTCGCAACCGCTCCCCGAGCTCTTCGAGCAGTCGCGCCGAAAACCCCGTCCCTACCCGGCCCGCGTAAACGAAGCCGTCATCCTCCCGGAAGGCCAGGTGAAGAGCCCCGAAACCCGTTCTTCCGGCATCGGGCTCCGTAAACCCATGAATGGCGAAGTCCGCAGTGTGTATCATACACACTTTCAGCCACGAGCGGCTGCGCCCGCCCACATAGATGGAATCGGCGCGCTTCGCCACAACTCCCTCCAGCCCCATCCCCACGAGGTGCCGGAACATCTCCTCCCCCTTCTCGGGGATGTGGTCGGAGTAGCGAACCGGTCCCGTGGGGGGCAGCACCTCGCGCAGCAGCGCCTTGCGTTCAAGGAGCGGCAGTCCGCGCAGGTCGTAGCCCTCGAAGGCGATCAGGTCGAACGCGTAGTAGGTCGCCGGCAGGGCGATGGCGGCCCGCGCGATGTCCCCTTCGCGCTGCAGGCGGCCGCGCTTCTGGATCATCTGAAACGAGGGGATCCCCGCGGCATCGTTGACGACGACCTCGCCGTCCAGCACCGCCCCGCGGTACGGCAGCTTTCCCAGCACCAGCGCGACTTCCGGGAAGACCCGGGTAAGGTCGTTGCCGTTCCGCGAAATCAGCCTGGCCGCTCCGCCTCCCGCCTCCCCCAGCAGCCGGTACCCGTCGTACTTGATCTCGAAGACCCACCCGGGCCGCGAAAACGGCGTCTCGTGCCTCTCCGCGTTCATCACCCTGACCGCCTCAGCCTTCACCTCGCCCGCAACCGCTCCGGCCGCCCCGCACCGCTCCCGGATC
>VXLT01000292.1 GCA_009841475.1 Gemmatimonadota bacterium | reverse complement strand
GGTTGGCAACCATCTGATGGCCTTCCTGGCGGCGCCGGCGCTGGCCATCTTCATCCTTCTGGTCCGGCCTTCGACGCTGCTGAACTACCGCATCTACCTTTACGGAATTCCGGCGGTCGTCATTGGGCTCAGCATCCACCTCTTCCTCCCGATCCGCTCCGAGCTCGGGCCCGTGATCAACGAGGCCGCGCCGGCCTGCGAGAGCATCGGGGACGCGCTCGCCAGCGTCGTCACCTATGGGAACGCCGGGTGTGAGGAGCTTTCCGCCGCGCTCAAGCGCGAGCAGTACCCCACGCCGCCCATCACCGAACGGCAGGCGTCCCTCTCGGAGCAGTACAAGACCTGGATGCAGTACTTCGACTGGCAGTGGTCCCGGGGTCTCTCTTCGGCCGAGGTGGTCTTCGGCAGACTCCGCGCACCCTTCACGGCGCTCTTCATTGCGCTGGGCATCTTCGGCGCACTGGAACATTACCGCCGGGACCGCGCCAGCTGGTACTACATGATGACCCTCTTCGCCGTGCTCTCCGTGGCCCTCGTCTTCTACCTGAACTTCAAGCCGGGCTTCTCGTCGGCTCCCGTCGAGATCCCGCGCGATTTCCGCGAGGTCCGCGAGCGGGACTACTTCTTCACGGTCGGCTTCTCCGTGTGGGGACTGCTGGCCGGGATCGGGATCGCGGGCCTGTGGGACTGGGTCCGGCGCAGGTCGGGGCGAACGCTGGTTTTCGGAGCGCCCGTGCTGGGGCTGGCACTCATCCCGCTGGTGCTCAACTTCAACTGGGCCAGCCGGGCCGGGGATCATTCGGCGCGCGACTGGGCCTACAACCTGCTGATGAGCGTCGAGCCGTACGGCCTGCTCTTCACCAACGGCGACAACGACACCTTCCCGCTCTGGTACCTGCAGGAGGTGGAGGGGATCCGGCGGGACGTGACCGTCGCGGTGACCTCGTACCTCAACACCGACTGGTACGTGAAGCAGCTCCGGGATCTCACGACCCCCTGCGGACCCGGCGAGAACCCCGACGAGGACCCCACCCGGATCCTCTGCCAGCGTCCCTACACGGCCGTCAACACCCCCGTCATGTACACGCACGATCCGGCGGAGGCCGAGGCCCTCGGCAAGGTCCCGATCCTGCTGCGCGAGCCGATCCGGGAACCGACGCGTGCGATCACAGCGCTCGACGAAGCCACGATCGAGGCCGTGGCAACGGGCCGTCAACGAATACAGATCGATAGCCTTGAGGCCATCCCCCTCGGCCCGATCTCCGGGACGATGGCCGGTCCCCGCGTGCTCATGCCGTGGCACGTATTCGCCTTGAACGCGATTGCGAACTCGATCAATGACCGCCCGGTGTACTTCGCATCCAGCGGTACGGCCGCCACGGAGTTCGGGCTCCGGCCGCACGTCATTCGCCAGGGGCTGGCGTTCCGGCTGTGGCCGGGGAATCCCGCGGAGCTGGTGGATTCCGGGGTGGTCCCGAATCGGACCATGGACATGTACGCGGGAGTCGTGGGACCGTGGGTGGACGTCCCACGCACGCGGACGCTTGCGTACGACGTGTTCATCCACCGGAGCGGGTTGCCGGACGAGTGGCCGGAATGGAAGGACAAGTCCACGATCGGCATCCCCAACTACTACTCGTGGGTCTACCGGGCGCTGCTGTCGTATGCCAATCTGATCAGTGACGAGGAGTTGATCGAGCGATACCGCGAACGCGCCGACGCGTGGGCCCGCCTGGATAGTGACGTCGAGGACGACGCCGAGGAGGAAAACGGGGGCGCCGGAAACTGAACCGGCGGGCGGATGCCCGCCATCCGCATGTGCATTGACTCCGTGCCTGCTGTGCCGGGAGAGACCGGGGTGGTCAATCCCCCTGCAGCCAGATTGTCGCCAGGCCCACCCGCTGCCGCCTGACGCGACTTCCCTTGCCCATGGCTTCGAACCGGTACAGAAGGTCGAAGCACTCGGGGGCGCCGGCGACGACCTGCGGCGTCGCCTTCACCAGCACCAGGGGGACGCGTTTTGCCAGGAGGACCAGCTCCGCCAGCGCGCGTGGCAGGTCCTCGGCCCCCAAACGTTCCAGCCCCGACGGGAGGACGATGGATCCCAGCCGCACACCCGCGTGCGCGGCCATCTCGGCCAGGGTGATGCGTGCGGCCAGTTCCAGCGGCGCCTCCGCCTCTCCGGTTCCGCGCTTTCCCGCCGCCCAGCCCGAGTACAGCTCGGGGAACGCGGAGGCGAACCGCCCCCCGCCGAGCGCGACGAACTTCGCGTGAACCGCGGCCCGGAAGCGTCCGCGCGCCGTCTCGACCGAACGGATGCGCTGGTCACCCCATCTCACGGCCGGCACGTCCCCGTGCCCGGCACGAGCCGCATCCACGGGAGCCGCCGGCTGTTCCGCCGCGGCCGCCCCGTCCCCGGCCGGCCCCTGCCTTGCCGCCGCGCCCCACTCCCCGGACAGCCTCGCTTCCAGCGCCAGCAATCGCTCCAGCCGCCGGGTAGCCGCTTCCAGCTCGCCCGCAGCCGTCCTGCGTACCTGGAGCTCCTCGGCAAGGTCGTCGATCTCTGCGTTCAGCGATATTGCGCGCGTTTCCAGCGCCTTCAGCCCCTCGGGCTTGAGCTCGAGCTGTGATCGCCGGCGGCGCCACCACTTTCCATCCTGCACCACCGCCTCCCATTCCTCCCGGCGCGCACGCCGCACCGCGTCCACGCGGTCCCCCAGAAGCCGGTCGCAGTTCGCGCAGGCCGCATCCTCCCCCGCATCGCGGATCCGTTCCAGCCGGCCCCTCAGCTCCTTTTCCCGGTCGCGGTAAAGAAGAAGGCGCGTTTCGGCATCCTGTCGTTCGCGCACCCACGCCATCGCGGCGGCTTCGGCATCGCCCTTCACGACCGCCGCCTCCCCCCGCAGCTCCCCCAACCGCCGCTC